>PXSM01000023.1 GCA_003023465.1 Halobacteriales archaeon SW_6_65_15
AGAGGTGGCCGAGATCGACGAACTCATCGACTTCGTCACCGAGATCGCCACCCAGACGAACATGCTGGCGCTCAACGCCAGCATCGAGGTGTCGCGGTCGAGCGCCAAGGGTGGCAACGACGACGGATTCGCCGCGGTGGCAAACAAGATCAAGGAGTTGGCCGACGAGGCCAAGGCCGCCACGGAGGACATCGAGCAGCGACTCGAACGGATCAAGGCCCAGACCGAGCACACCGGCGAGGAGGTCCAGACGGCGAGCGACCAGATCGCCGACCACGCCGACTCGATACAGGAGGCCATCGACGCGCTCGAAACCATCGCCGAGCACGCCCAGGAGACCAACACCGGCATCCAGAAGATCAGCGAGGCGACCGAGCAACAGGCCGACACCACGCAGGAGGTCGTCACCATGGTGGACGAGGTGGCGCGGATCAGCGAGGAGACGACCTCCGAGGCGGAGAACGTCGCGGCGGCCGCCGAAGAGCAGACCACCGCACTCACCGAGGTCTCGCGGTCGGCCAGCGACCTGACCGCGCAGGCGGAACGTCTCGAAGCGGCCCTCGCACGCTTCCAGACCGAAGCCAACGTCGATGCCGGTTTCGGGAACGTCGAGCAACTCCCGAACGAGGAACCGGCGGACGACCGGGTCGTCATCCCTGCGAGTAGCGAAGCGGAGTCCCCCGACGCAGATTCGGAGTTGGACTCGGATTCCGACTCGAAACCGGACGCGGGCTCAGGACTGGAAACGGAGTCAGTGTCAGAGTCGGGTGTGGATACGGAAGCAGAGTCGGATGTAGATGCGGATGCGGACCCGGAGACAGATTCGGAACTGGACTCGGAGACAGACGCGGACGCGAATTCGGACGCAGACGCGGACCCGAACTCGGATACAGAATCGGAGGACGACCACGGGGTCGAATCGCCGGACGCACAGTGAGAATCGAGTCGTCGAACGCACAGTAAAAACCGAACCGACGGACGCAGAGTAGTCGAACTCCTTTTCGAGGTTTCCGGGGATTATCGATCTGTCACTTCGGGGCCGACCTGAGATATCTTCGAGACGAACTGTTCGTCGCCGGGGAACACGAAGACGGTCGCATCGACGTCGTGCTCCGCGATTCGAATGCTGGACGTGAGATACAGCCCCAGTTCGGAGAGGGAGAACGTGCGATTGACGAGGGTCATCTCGGGATTCTGGACGGCGACGGGTGGCCCGGTGGTGAACGGAGTGTCGAACACCGTCGCCCACTCGTCGACGAACCCGTTCGCCATCATGTTGCATAGCTCTCGTCCATCGCTCGCTCCAGCATGAGCGACGCGGCCCTGTTCGCGCTCTTGACCGGGAACGACACCAGCACCGTCCCCGGGAAGGGTTTCTTCAGACGCACCCGCGCCCCTGCACGGTCCTCCGCACCGAACTGGGACAGGCTGGTCTCCGGGCCCGCGTACCCGATCTTCACCCGTTCGGCCCGGACCGTCAGGTCGTCCGCGACGACGCCGCCGAGTCTGGACTCGATGCCATCGACGCCGAGTTCTCCGAGCCAGTTCAGCACCGACAGCGTTTCCAGCGGGATCAGAAGTCGGCCCTCGTCGTCCGTCAGTACCGTCGCCTCTCTCTGCGTGCTTTCGCTCCGATCTATCATGTCTGTTCAGGCACCATCACCGGTCGTTCGTTGATTCGCTCGAACGCTTAAAACATTGTTCGCCGAACTCGCTAGCAACCGTCGGCAGTCCCTTTTCGACGGGACGACGCTCCCACCCGACGGCAGTTCCGGCGAGACAGTACTCCCACGAGACGGGCGGCCGACTTCCGCATACTCTAAATGCCTTTGGGATAGTCACCTTCGTATGCCGACCATCCCGTCGTTCGTCATCGGCATCGCGGGGGGTACCGGAGCCGGGAAGACGACGGTCGCCCGCGAGATCACCGAGGAGGTCTCGGACGCGGTGACGCGAATCCCGATGGACAACTACTACGAGGATCTGAGCCACATGGACTTCGAGGAGCGCGCTGAGGTCAACTACGACCACCCCTCGGCGTTCGAGTGGGAGCTACTCCGCGAGCACATGGACGCTCTGCTGTCGGGTCAGACTATCGAGATGCCCCAGTACGACTTCTCCGAGCACAACCGCAAGGACGAGACCGAGACGGTCGAACCCACCGACGTGGTGGTGCTGGAGGGCATCTTCGCGCTGTACGACGAGGACGTGAACGAGATGCTGGACGTGCGCCTCTACGTCGAGACCGACGCCGACGTGCGCATCCTCCGGCGCATCGAACGCGACGTGGTCGAGCGCGGCCGCGACCTCGAAGGCGTCATCGACCAGTACCTCTCGACGGTCAAGCCGATGCACGAGCAGTTCGTCGCCCCGACGAAGAAGCGGGCGGACCTCATCATCCCCGAGGGCGCGAACGCCGTCGCCGTCAATCTGCTGGAGGAGAAGGTCCGCGCCGAGACCTACACCGACTCGGGGACGGGGTGGACGCTCGGCGAGGAGGGCGTCGAGCGCGAGGAGAACGAACGCCTCGCGGTCAGCACCCCCAACGTCGGCGACGCCGAACGTAGCTTCGCCGACTCCGACTCTTCCTTCGCCGATTCCGAGCGGAGCGTCGCTAGTTCCGAAGGCGATGGCTCCGTCGGCGATTCGGAGAGCGACGATAGATAGGTAGAGATGTTCTAGAACGGTCTATACACATCCGGAAGATAGGAAGAGTTAGTCCAAAACTAATTTCTTCAAGCGCTCTTCGTCTCGGGGTTCTCGCCCTTCGGGTGGTAATCCCAGAAGCCGCCCCGGCGCATGCCCGCGCCCACGGCCTTGTGGAAGTCCACGATGGTCTCGAACTCCTCGCCCTCGACGTACTCGAAGATGTCGCCGACGCTGACGACGCGCTGGTGGTTGATCCGGACGGGCTCGTCGCTGTGCTCGGCGACGAACTCCGACTTCGAGAGCGGGAAGTCCTCCTCCTCGTCGAGCTTCTTGGCGAGGATCGCCATGCCGTACTTGCGTCCGCCTTCGCTCCCCTCTTCGCCGTCGGGGTCGTGCGGCCAGTCCATATTCGAGACGTTGTTCGGGGGTTGGTTAAGGATTTCTCTCTCGATGCTTCAGGAGAATCTGGAGACAAGGAAGTGAAGATGTCTTCGAAAGCCCCCGCCCGGTCACGGTCGCTCAGCGACATATCCTCGACTCGGCTTCGCCTCGTCTCGGATAGGGGTCGCTGAGACGACCTGTGCAAACGCGACCGAGCGGCCCCTTTCATCCACCCAAACCGTGGACGTTTGAGCCAGCGTGAGCCACGGTGGACGGTCCACCGAGCTTCAGCAAGATGACCAGACCACCGGGCGGGAATGAAAGGGGCTCGCGCCGTCGCGCTCGGCTTGGTCGTCTCAGCGCGGCCACTATTTCGCGGCGCGATTTGCGCCGCCGAATATCCCGCTGAGCGACCGTCACGCGAGCGACGCGAGTGTGACCTCGGAAGTCGCAGCCCGCGCAGGAGCGGAGCGACGAGCAGGACCGTCTTCCGGTGGCGACGGCGCGAGGGGCTTTCGGAAACGAAGTTGCTGATGCATCTGCTTTAACAACTGCAGAAGAAGTACGACTCTCACGGATTGTTCGTCGGAGAAGCGGTGGGGTTGGGATTTGAACCGGAGCCAGACGGTCCTGCTCGCTCGCTACCGTAGGTCGCTCGCTGTGCGGGCTACGACTGGCAGGGCTCAAATCCAATTCGAAAACGGATCAGGTGCTCGTAGTGTGGCGAGCAGATGAACTGCTCGCCGTGTTGCTCGCGCCAGAATACGGTGGGATTGGGATTTGAACCCAAGAGGCTTGACGCCACCTGCTTTCAAGGCAGGCGCAATAGGCCGCTCTGCCATCCCACCACGCACTCCGAGTTACCCGCTCGCTCGTATAAGGATTGTCGGTCTCGTCGCGGACCGGTCGCGTCGTTAGTCCCGAACTAACTCGGCCTCACCCTCTTCGCCCTCCTCCGCGCGGAGGCCCCACTCGCGGAGCAGGACGGTGGTGTGCTCAGGAACGATCCGTTCGGCGTTCACCCGGGCGTTCAGCAGGGGGACGAGCGAGGCGAGGTCGTCGCCGGTCTCGACGCGGGTCATCCCGGGCAGGAAGCCGACCTCGTGGCCCGCGTCCCGGGCGCGGTGGGTCAGCGTCTCGACCGCCGGGGTGGCGTAGGCGTCCTCGAAGTCGAGGGTGTCGGTGAAGCCCGCGAAGTAGACCCCGCCGCGCTCGCTCGGCCCGAGGACCACCTCGTTGCGGCGGAGTTTCATCGCCGCGCTGTCGATCTCTTTGCGGGTGAGCAGGGGCGCGGTGCCCGGGACGACCGCGACCGACTGGACCTCCTCCTCGTTGAGCAGGTGCGAGACGGTGTTGCCCGCACGCGCAGAGAAGGTAGACCCGACTTGCACCTCGAATCTGGCGTCGTCCGGGTTTTCGAGCGCGTCGGCCGCGAGTGCCCGGACCTCGGCCTCGGCGCTCTGAGCGTCCTCGTTGCCCTCGTCCGCGAACTCGTCGGGGAGCAGGTCGTCCGGTCGGTAGTTGACCAGTAGCTCGCCGCCGCTGTGCTCTGCCGCCCGAAAGGTGTCCTTGAGCGTCGCGGCGTAGAGCTCCGCCGCCTCCGCCTCGGAGAGGGGCGACGACTCGGCGAGTTCCGGCAGTACCAACCCGGGTCGCGGCGGGTCGGCGAAGACCGCGATGACTGTCATACCAGTCTCTCCGGGGCCGCGACCCTTGAAAGTTTTATTCCGGCGCGACGACGGTTCCAGCATGGACTGGTGGAAACTCGTCGCCGTACTGGCGGTCGGCCTGCTCGCGCTCGCCGCAGTCGGCGGTCTCCTCGGACTCGCGCAGGTCGTCTCCGGAAGCGTCGCGCCACTCGCCGTGGTCGCACTGGTGGTCGTCGCCGTCCTCGCGTGGATCGCGTGGGGAAGCGGGCCGAACCGGTTCTACTCGACGCCCTACTGGGGACGGTAGTCGGCAGAACGCGACGGTTATCGACCCCGACGCCCCTTCGTCTGCCGGTAATCTCGATCCATCAGCGCGAGGAAGTGCTCGACGAAGGCCTCGCGCTCGGCGTCGGTCTGCTGGAGGGGGTCGGCCATCGGCACGATTTCGAAGCCCCGACCCCGGACGGTCGTCGCGTGGTCCTCGGAGACGTCGAACTCCTCGGCGGGCGTCGTGGTGTACTCGGTCGCAATTGTCGTCAGTGGGCGCTGGCCGACTGGCACGATGATCTCGGGGTTTATCATCCGCACCTCGGCGGTCAGGAAGGGGTCGCAGTTGCCGACCTCCTCGTCGGTCGGCGGGCGCTCGGGATGGCGACACCGGGTGAGATACGTCAGGAAGGCGTTTTCGAGTTCCGGCTCGTCGTCGGTCGGGAGCGAGTTGTTGAGACCGAGGAGACCGAGGACGTGCTGGAGGGCCTCCCCGCGCTCGTCGCCCGTGAAGGGGACGCCCGTCCGGTCCGGTCCCTCGCCGGGCATCTCGCCGACGAACAGGAAGTCCGCGCCCACGTCGCCGTAGCCGTGGACGATCTGCTGGCGGGTCTCGCAGAGCTTCGGACAGTTCCGGCAGTCGGCGTCCATCCCGAACGGGTTCGCGCGAGTCTGCTGGTTCGCGTCCATCGTCGCGCTCTAGGGACGCCTCGGTAAAAACCGGTCGGGAATGACTCCCGGCGAGGACGGTCTATCGGTCGGGAACTACTCCCGTTCGGGCGTGGTCTCTCGTTCGGGAGCCGTCTCCTGTTCGAGGGCCGTCCGGAGATACGGTTCGACGCTGTCGAAGTGCTGGCCGCGGCCCACCCGTCTGGCCTCAGAGTCGTAGGTGACGACGCCGAGGTCGGCCAGTTTCGGCAGGTGAGCGTTCGTCAGGGACGCCTGCGCTCGCAGGCGGCCGACGTCGGTCCGCGCGGCCACCCTGTCGGCGGCGTCGGCGACCGAAACCTCCTCGCACTCGGCCACTTCGGCGAGGACGTGCCGCCGCCGAGGGTCGGCGATGGCCTCGAAGCAGTCGCCGACCGACGGTTCGGCCGTCGCTTCGGCGGCGTTGTCCACGCACTCGAGGACGGTGTCGAACAGCGAGGCGACCTCGCGGACGACCGCCCTGTCGTGGGCCGTGGGGTCCAGACAGAAGTAGCCCGTCGCGCCGTGCGCGTCGAGCATCCGGAGGAACGATTCGAGGAAGTCGGTCGCGTCGTCGACACCGATCTCCTCGATCACGTCGGTCATCGAGTCGAAGTACGTGACCGACCGGCCGTCGGCGGGCCACGAGTCGAGGTACCCCTCGGCGGTGTGGCGTATCGCGTCGGTGTCGGTCGGGTCGGCCACGCCCCGCATCATCGGTTGGCCGGGAGGGCTCGCGCTGGCGGTCGAGCGCATCTGCTCGCCCACGCTGACGACCCCCATGCTCCGGGTGCGTCGGTCGATCCGTTCGTGCCAGTCGTGGAAGAACCGCGCGGCCTCCTGATGCGTGACCGCGAGCGCGTCGGTGGGTCCGTCGTCGGGAAGGAGATCGAACATCGGGCCGCACGTCGAGGAATCGCCGGACTCCTGTCGCATGACGAGGGTGTGCGGGTCGCCGTCTACGCAGGTCCGTACGAGCTTCGTGTCTTGCACGCTACTCACCCCCGCCGACCTCCGAGACCGAGTCGTCTACGATGCGAATCCGGCCGTCGCTCTGCACGAGGACTTCGAGGCCACAGACGCTGAAGGTGACCTGCACGTCACCCTCGGCGTCGACGAAGAGCGCGTCGAGCGCGTCCGGATCGATCCGGTCGGCCAACGGGATGAGCGTCGTCGTCGGGTCCACGTCCGCGACTTCGGCGACCGCCTCGATGACGGTGTCGCTGACGGTCGCTGGCCCGTCCGGGTCGTGCGTCGCTCGGTACACGCCGGACCGGTCCGGCGCTTCCGTTAGCCCTGAACTATCGGTAGTATCCTTTCCCATGTTACTTTTGGACACAGTTTCCCGACCCCACACATTGTTCCGAACTCCATCGTAATAAATTTACGGCACCCGCGACAGCTACAGCCGTTGGTCGGTGCCATTCCTGAGTTGGTTTCTAACCGTTTCCTCGCTCGCGCCGCGTCGTAACGGTTCTCACCGAAACGTAACGGCGCGTTACGTCGCTCCCACAACGTCGCAGTACTCGCGCAGGACGACGGACAGGGCGAGGAGGTCATCCTCCTCGGGGGGAACACGCCCGGCTGGATCGGGTGGCGTCTCCCCGGAGAGATGGAAGCGACCGGGTCCCAGAATCCGACGCTGAACCTACAGGAGGAGACCACCTACACCCTGATGTGGCAGAACGTGGACGGGGTGGGGCACAACTTCGCCATCCAGAACTCGGACGGCGAGAACATGCAGGTGCTCCAGCCGCTCTCTGTCGAGCAGCACGTGTACGAGGAGCTGAACGGGACCGACGCCAACGAGTCGGTCTCTCTGGAGGTCTCTGACGGCAACGTGACGGGGGTCACCACGGGCAACGAGTCGGGTGGCAATGCGACCGCCCAGCAGACGCCGTCCGAGGACGAACTCGTCGAACGGACCGAGATCATCTCCGAGGAGGGTGCCGTGCAGGGCGTCCGGTTCACCGCGACGAGCGAGATGGCCCAGTACATCTGTCTGGTCCATCCGAACACGATGCTCGGCGACGTGAGCGTCGAAGGCGGCGACGGCGGCGGGATGGAGAACAACAGCTCCGGATAGTCGGACGCGGTTCTCTCGTTTTCGAGTACTACTCGTTGGGTGCGCTACTCGTTGCGGGGACTGCTCGGGTGGTAGTCGGTGTCGTACTCGCCGGGCCGGTCGTCCACCCGGTCGGGGTTGATGCGACCCCCGAGGAGCATGAAGTCCACCAGCGTCAGTGCCAGCATCGCCTCCACCACGGGGACGCCCCGGGGCGGCAGGACGGGGTCGTGGCGGCCGATGACCTGCTCTTCGCGCTCCTCGCCTGCCTCCCAGTCCACCGTGGTCTGGGGCTTCGGGATGGAGGTGGGCGCGTGGAGGGTCCCCTCGCCGTAGATGGGTTCGCCCGTGGTGATGCCGCCCTGTAGCCCGCCGTGGTCGTTCTCGACGGGCGAGGCCGAACTCGAAGGCGGTCGAGGCCGGGACCGACAGCATGGCCTGCCCGAGTCGCGCTTCGACCGAGTCGAACCGGGGTGCGCCCAGTCCCCGGGGAACCCCGCGGGCTTCGAAGTAGATGGAGCCGCCGATGGAGTCGCCCTCCTCCTGATACTCGTCGATTCGCTCGCGCATCTTCTCGGCCGTCTCGGGGTGCGCGCACCGGACCTCGTTCTCCTCGCTGTGTTCTTTGATCTCCTCGAAGGAGACCTCGGGAGCCTCGACGTCCCCGATCTGGTTGACGTGCGCCTTGAGTTCGATGCCCTCGCGAGCGAGGAGCTTCTTGGCGATGGCACCCGCCGCGACCCAGTTGACCGTCTCTCGCGCCGAGGAGCGCCCGCCGCCGCCCCAGTTGCGCGTGCCGAACTTCGCCGAGTACGTGAAGTCGCCGTGCGAGGGACGGGGTGCCGTGATGAACGGCTCGTACTTCTCCGAGCGGGCGTCCTTGTTCTCGATGACCATCCCGATGGGCGTGCCGGTCGTGTAGCCGTTCTGCAGGCCCGACTTGATGGACACGTCGTCGGGTTCGCCCCGACTCGTCGTGATCATCGACTGGCCGGGCTTGCGTCGGTCGAGGTCTTCCTGTACGTCCTCCTCGGAGAGTTCGAGACCCGCCGGGCATCCCGAGACGGTGACGCCCATCGACTCGCCGTGACTCTCGCCGAAGGTGGTCACCTGAAAGAGGCGACCGAAGCGATTACCGTTCATTGACGGGGTGTTGGTCGGGCAGGCTATTTAGGGTTTGTAGAACGCGCAAGCTTCGGACGGAACGTTGCTGACGAGTGGCTGACGGTTCCGTTGCTAAAGATTTATTGACTGATGGCATCACCGACTCGTATGCCTCCCCTGACGCGCCGCCGAGCCCTCCAGCTTGCAGGGATGGCTTCCGTCGGCGGACTCGCCGGTTGCGTAACGTCCGACGAAGAGTCGTCCGAGCCGTCACGGCTCGCCGAACTCACCGTCTCGAACCACGACCCTCG
>PXSM01000024.1:0-5837 GCA_003023465.1 Halobacteriales archaeon SW_6_65_15
TGGGCTTGGCGGTGCTGGTGGACGTGCCGGTGTTGGCCGTTCACCACATGGAGGCGCACCTACTGGCGCCCATGCTCGAGCAGCCGGCGCCGGCGTTCCCCTTCGTGGCGCTACTGGTGTCGGGCGGGCATACCCAGCTCGTCGCGGTCGAGGGGGTGGGCCGCTACCGACTGCTCGGGCGGACCATCGACGACGCCGCCGGTGAGGCATTCGACAAGACCGCGCAATTACTGGAACTGGGCTATCCCGGCGGCCCGGCCGTCGCGGCAGCGGCGGCCGAAGGGCGCCCCGGCGTCCACAGTTTCCCGCGCCCGCTGCGTCAACGGCCCGGCCTGGATTTCAGTTTCAGCGGCCTCAAGACGGCGGTGCGCCATGCCTTTGCGGCCAGCGACGGTAGCGAGCAGGCGCGCGCGGATATTGCCCGCGCCTTCGAGGAGGCGGGTGCGAGCGAGGTGCTGACCCGAAACTCGGTCGAGGGAGCGCTGGAGAACGCTCTGAACGCGGCCGACGCCGACGACTTCGTGCTGGTCGCGGGGTCGCTGTACGGGATCGCCGAGGCCCGGACGCGGTGGACCCGCGCTGAGATTCCCAAGCGCATCCGGAACCTCGACGACGCCCGGGAGGCGCTGGAGGGCGCGCACGTCACCGACCCCGGCGTCTGGCGGATGCGCGGCAAGGCAGTCCACCGGGTGCTAAAGACCCGCGTGCAGGTTCGGCAGGCCCGCTACCTCAAGGAGGAGATGCTGAGCCTCGGCGGGGAGTGCGCCCTCTCGGGGCTCAACGAGCAGGACGAGGAGAACGTGGACGCGGTGCTGATGGGCACCCTCGCGCAGTTCAAGCGCCTCGCGGGAAAGCTCGACGGCCAGCCCTACGGCCTGTCGGTGTTTGCCGACGACCTCCGGGAGGCCCTCGGCATCCAGACCGAGCCCGACCACCGGGGCTACCCGTGGGAGGACGGCACCGCGGTCATGGGCGTCCTGAACGTCACGCCCGACAGCTTCCACGACGGCGGCCGGTACGAGGCCGTCGAGGACGCCGTGACCCGCGCCGAGGAGATGGCCCGAGCAGGGGCCGACGTCATCGACGTGGGCGGCGAGAGCACGCGACCCGGCGCGGACGAGATCTCGGTGCAGGAGGAGATCGACCGCGTCGTCCCCGTGATCGAGCGCATCGCCGACCTCGATGCTCTGGTCTCCATCGATACCCGGAAGGCCGAGGTCGCCCGGGCCGCCTTGGAGACGGGAGCCGATATTCTCAACGACGTGTCTGGACTGGCGGACCCCGAGATGCGGTTCGTCGCGTCCGAGTACGACGTGCCCATCGTCGTGATGCACAGCATCGACGCCCCCGTCGTCCCGGACAAGGACGTCCACTACGACGACGTGGTCGAGGACGTGATAGAGGAACTCGAAGAGCAGGTCCTGCTGGCCGAGAAGGCGGGCCTCGACCGCGAGCAGATCATCGTGGACCCCGGACTGGGCTTCGGCAAGCAGAGCAGCGAGAGCTTCGAGCTACTGGGCAGGACCGACGAGTTCCACGCGCTGGAGTGTCCGGTCCTGATCGGCCACTCCCACAAGTCGATGTTCGGACTCATCAGCGAGGACGAGGACAGAACTGCCGCAACTGTGGCCGGGACGACTATCGCGGCCGAGCGCGGGGCCGACATCATCCGGGTTCACGACGTGGCGGAGAACGTCGCGGCGGTCCGGGCGGTCGAGGCGGCGGATGACCCCGAGCAGTTCGAGGAGTAGTCTTCGTTTCCGATTCGTACACCTGTTAGAGAAGGACCACGAGCAATGCGACCAGTGCGACGACCACCAAGACGCCGCCCGCGACCGCCGCGGGCTCGACCCAGCTCATCCGGGCCTCGGCGTCGCGGTAGGCGTCGAGATACGTCTCCAGCACGGCGTCCTCGTCGTACTCCGCGAAGTTCCCGTTGAACTCCATCGGCTCCATCTCCGCGGCCGCGACGAGGGCGTCGGTGAGTTCCTGCTCGCTGGTCGTCCGGAACGCGCGCTCCTCCTGCTCGACCAGTTCGTGGGCGCTTGACTCGACGTGGTACTCCACGACGCCCGCGCAGCCGCAGGCCAGCGCCCGGAGCATGTCGGTCGGGAACGCCTCCCGGCGGGCGTTCTGGGCGTAGACGTGCGCGCCCTTGAACGCCGCCAGCCGATTTTCGAGGGGTTGCTCGCCCGCGAACGAGACGCGGTCGTCGATGCGGAGGTCCCGGACCTGTCGCTCGTAGACGTCCCGCTCGGGGCCGTCGCCGATGACGAGCGCCGACCAGTCGTGGTCCCGGAGTTCCGCCAGTGCGAGGAGGAGGCTCTCGAGGTTGGCGTCTCTGTCCAGCCGTCGGGAGTAGACGACGTCGGCGACTGCTCTGGGGTCGGCCTCGCGGACGGCGTCCACGTCGATGCCGTTGGGGACCACCCGGACCGCGTCGCCGTCGGCACCCAACTCCCGGACGCGAGTCCGCACGGTTTCGGAGGGCGCGAGCACGAGGTCCGGGACGGTCGCGGCGAGCCGCCATCGCGGGTCGTCGGCGTCGCCCGCGTTGGGGGACTCGTACCAGTCCACGATCAGTGGAGCGCGGAGGAAGAGACTCGCGACTTTCGCGGCGAGGACGTGACCGGGGACGGCGGCGGTGGTCTGGATCACGTCGGGATCGACGGCCCGGAGGGCGGTCGGGAGCGAGACGGCGAACCGGCCGGACTCGCCCGGGGGTTCGTCGGTGACCGCTCGATAGGTCACCCCGTCCTGCTCGAAGGCCTCGTGGTCGCCCTCCCACCACTGGGCACAGCAGACGACCACGTCGTGGCCCCGACGGGCGAGTCCCTCGGCGGTCCGCCGAATCCGTCGCGTTGCTCCCGTCTCCCGGTGTTGCGACACCGACTCCGAGACGAACGCGACGCGCATACGAACCGCCACGAAGTGGCCCACTAAAAACCCAACCCTTCTCGGTCGGCCCGCGGTGGACGCGTCGTTTCAGTCGTTCGCGGGACGTCCGGTCGGAAGTTCTCGTCCACTCGTTAGGCATTGAAATCAGTATCGACGGAACCGGTGGCGAGAACGTTCCTGACGTTGATGTTGTAAAAGCCCCCGGTCGCTCGCGGTCGTCGTCCGAAAATCGGAGATTTTCGTGATCACGAAAGGCGAAGCCTTTCGAACGACTCAGCGGGATATCTGGCGGCCGCGGAATCGCGGCCGCCAGATAGTGGCCGCGCTGAGACGACCACGGGCCTGCGACCCGCGAGCGCCCGGCCCCTTTACCACGATGGTTCGCGTAACCGAACTCGAAATAGGTATAGATATATCAAAAGGTTGTAGATACTTCTTAGAGACGCATTTTGATAGTCTTCTCCTCAGTCGTTGAGTTCGAGGATGAAGTCCGGCGCGGCGTCGTCGGCGCGGCGTCGCCAGCGCCGCAGGTCGTAGGTGTGGGCCATCGCGGTCAGCCAGAAGGCCGCGATGACCAGCAGGGCGTACTGCACCCCCGTGAGGAGCTCGAAGGGATACAGCCCCATCCAGAGGGAGGTCAGCAGGAGGAGGCTCACTCCCGCGAGCCCGAGGTAGAGCTGATGCCACGGGATCGACGTCTGCGGATCGCTGGCCAACTGCATGTCCAGTCCCGTGGCCGTGTCGGTCGGTCGCACGATGCTCCGGTTGGCGTCGTATCTGAGAACGCCCGCCGCCTCTAGCTTCGGGAGGTGGGTCTGGTGGAGTGCGCTGTAGACCGACTTGCGCTGGCTCGGCGACACCTCCGAGACGGTGACGTCGTTCTCCCAGGCGGCGACCTGCTCGGCGAGGGTGCCGAGTTCGACCGGACCTCCGCGTCGCTGGAGATAGTAGAGGACGTACCGACGACGGAGGTTCTTGACGGCGTCGAAGACCTCGTCCCGGGACGGGTGGGTAGTTTCTGTGGCCATGCTTACCGCCAAAAGTGGAGGATAGAAACGCTCATAAACCGATTCGACCGTTTAGCATTCCGCCGGAACGGTTCACGATTTCAACCGTGAGTTGTGTCCTCCGGGCGGGAGGAAAGTCGGCGTTCCGACGCGACCCGCCGAATCGAATCGACGGCCCGGGCGGGTGCGAGCGAGACCAGCGGTCGTGGCGATGCGTCGGCAGGACGACCGGTCACCTCGATCATCGGGTGTCACTCAATGTGGGACCAGCGACCGGTCCGCGCCGGAACCGACTGTTACCGCGGTTCCATTGTCGATTTCGAGCGAGTCCGATGTATAGCCTCTTGCTACTCTTCCTTCAATCACTCAGAGAAACCGAGTACGTGCGTAATTCCGGGAATCGGCCGCCGCGATTCTCTCGGGACCAGCTGCGGTCGCGGTCCCCCGCCCGGAACGACCGAGACCGCGGCTCCGACCAACGATTCCGAGCTTCGTGACCCCACTTGCTCGCGTCGTTGAGAGTACCAAGCGGGTCGGTCCCGACTCCCCACGAATGCCGTGGGACGTTCGAGGACCTCCGCCGGTCGATTCCCGCGAGGCCGCACCGTCGTTATCTGACTGATGAACCCGCGTAACCGTCCGTTGTCGGACGGACCTCGTCTCCGGGTGCGTGCGGGGTCACACATCACGAAGACGCCGTACTCGACTGGCTCGCGCCACCGTGCGCGTGAGGGGCGGACGTGAACGGGATAATTTTCATAAGTTATGCGTACGTCGAGCGTCGCCAAGTCGGAGCCTACGTCTGCGCGGTTCGGTACTCCTCTTTCGTTGGACGTAACGAAACCGGAGTTGAATCGCGGGACGGAAACGGGGTGAAATGAAGCGATAGATTATTATGAAATATTACTTTCAACAATGCTTTTATACTCAGTTGGCCGAGCCTCGCACGAGGTACGAACATCCGATGCCCACCGGGATTCACCGCGCGATACTGTTCGCCCTGTACCAGACCAGCGTCGCGGCCAGCATCCTGCTGTTGCCACTGGCCATCGCCACCAAGCAGGTCGGCGTCACGCTACCCGCGCACCGAATCGTCAACCGACTGGAGCAGGCCTACGACGCGGCCGCCTGAGGACCGACTTCTCGCCGGTAACTTCCCGTCGAGCCGTCGCTCTCCGGAGCGACCGGACCAGCTATTCGTCCAGCGTCGTGTTCGTTCAGCGCCGACTCTCCGCGTCGAATCTGCGCGCCGAGACCGCTCCGGGGTCCGTCGTTCGCCCGAAGAGTGGGTTTTATCAGTGCTGGCGGACTAGAGTCTGCCAATGCGTAATCCCATGCACGGCTCCGAATTCTCGCAGAACGCAGCGCGACTCGAACCCGACAATCTCAGCCCGCACGAACCGGAACTCGGCTCGCTTCCCCAGCGGTCGGTGGACGCCGAGGAGATCCAGGAACTCAAGACCGGCACCACGACCATCGGCCTGACGACGGCCGACGGCGTCGTGATGGTCACGGACCAGCGAGCCAGCCTCGGCAACATGGTCTCGTCGAAGACCGCGAAGAAGGTCGAGCAGGTCCACCCGACCGGCGCACTCACCATCTCGGGCTCGGTCTCGGCGGCCCAGTCGCTCATCCGCACGCTGGAGGTCGAGAACAACCTCTACGACACCCGCCGCGGCGAGAACATGAGCATGCAGGCGCTCTCGACGCTGACGAGCAACCTCCTGCGCTCGGGCGGCTTCCTCATCACGGTCCCGGTCCTCGGCGGCGTGGACGAGGAGGGCGGCCACATCTACTCCTACGACGCACTCGGCGGCGTGACCGAGGAGACCTACAGCGTCTCCGGCTCCGGCTCGCAGTTCGCGCTCGGTGTTCTGGAGCAGGACTACGAGGAGGACATCGGACAGGACGAGGCCCGTGACGTCGCCGTCC
>PXSM01000024.1:5931-12813 GCA_003023465.1 Halobacteriales archaeon SW_6_65_15
CTTTCTACCGCACTCGTTTCTACCGCACTCGTTTCTACCGCACTCGTTTCTACCGCACGTCTACCGACTCTACACCCCGTCACTCCTCGCGGTCCATCTCGGTCCCTCCGCGTCCGGCCCAGTTGGCGAAGGTGTCGTCGATGAGGGTCTCGGCCTGCCGTTCGACGTACTCTCGCTGCATCCCGTAGATCGCGTCCTCGAAGCTCTCGCCGTCGTCGAGTCGCGTCCGAACCTGCTCGCACTTCCAGCTTGCGGGCGTCAACCGGTGGCGGGCGCGCTGACGGAGGGGATAGAGGTACTTCGCGGCTTCCTCGTCGCTCAGCCCGCGCAACTGGAGGCCGTCCTTGGCGTGGGCGAAGACGTCCTCGTACACTCGCTCGTGGTCGGTCGTCTCCTCGCCACCGTTGGTGATCCAGTAGATGTCGGCGTCCAGCCCGTCCTCCATCGCGGCGTAGAAGTTGTCCTTGGCGACCACCCAGTCGAGTTGCCGGACGGGGTGCTCGCGCTTGAACGTCGATTCGAGGAGACCCGCGAACGCGGCCTGAAACGCGATGGAGTCCCGGACCGTCGGCTGGGCCGCGATGGGCCGGAACTCGATGCGGGCGTTGGCGTCGGACCTGGTGGCCCCGCCGAAGACGGGTCTGACCCAGCGCCAGAAGGTGCCGTGCTTGAGCCGGAAGTGGACGAACTCGTCGTCGAACCGGTCGCTTCCCGCGACCGGCATCGGCACGATGGTCCGGTCCTCGGCGATTCGTTCGATGGCCTCCTCGACGCTCTCGAAGTCCGCGGGGAATCGAACCTTGTCCGGGTCGTCGCCGTCGCGGTTGAGTACCGTCTCGAAGACGCTGATGCGGTTCTCCTGATAGCCGTCGGCCAGTACCTCCTCAGGGTCGGCGTCGGGGTCGTAGAGGTCCGGCGGGAAGAACGGCGAGTTCACCCCGAGCGCGAGCAGGGGTGCAGCGATTCGGACCGCGTACCGGAAGTAGGTCGGCAGGTCGAGCGCGTGGGGAACCTGATAGTGGGGCTGGATGGAGGTGATGAGACTCTCGGGCATCACCGTGTCGGCTTCGAGCGAGACGTGGGGTGCGTCGAGCTTCATCCCGGCCTGCGCGTCGGTGTTGGCCATCGCGTGGTAGCGCACCGAGTCGCTCATGTTCGAGGCGATGCGGATTCCGCGATCCTCGACGCTGTCGGCGAGGTAGTTCCGGGCGGTCTCGCCCTCCGGCGGGATGGTCCACAGCGCGTCGCTGACAAGCCGCATCCCCTCGGCTCCGGCGCGGTCCTCGGCGGCCGACAGCCGGGCCTTGACCTCGGCCTCCTGGGCGGCCAGTCCGTGCGGATTCAGCGGTTGCGGACTGGTGGACATCTCGGCGTTGTGCAGGCCCAGTTCCTTCTCGAAGCCGATGAGGTCGAGCAGTCGGCGGGGGACCCGATTCAGGGCGGCCGTCTCGGCGTCCACCGCGTAGAACTCGTACTCGAAGCCGATGATGGCCTGCGGGTTGTCGAACGTCCCCGCCTCGACCTCCTCGACGATGACCTCGGCCTCCTCCTCGACCCGGGACTGGAACGCCTCGGGGTCAACCGAGAGCACGTCCTCGACCTGCGCCGCGAGGTCCGACTCTGGCATACGGGGTAGGACACACGCGGATACCTTGAAAGGCGCGACCCGGAACAGCACGAGGTCGAGCGACGCGAACAGCGCGCCGACGATTCCCCCGACGCCGAGCGCGAGGACCGAGCCGATGACCCCGGCGATCAGCAGGAAGGGGACGGCTTCGAGCGCACGTCCGAACTCGCGGGGCGCGTTCAGTGCGGCGAAGCCCGCCAGCAGAACCCAGAAGAAGGCGACCCCGTTCGCGCCACCCCACTTTCCGCCGACGAGGAGGACGGCGAGGATCGAAGCGTTCTCCCCATCGTCTGCTTCCTTCCCGCCCTCGTCCGCGGTGCGGTCCGGCAGCTCCCGGAGGACGTTCCGGGTCGCCCACCACGTCACGGCCCAGAGCGCGAGGTAGAGGCCGAGGCCGACGCTCGTTTCGAGGCCCGCGAGCAGGTCGCCGACCGCCCCGTCGAGGTACAGCGCCGCGAGGGGGACGACGGTCAGGGTCGCGGTGTGGAACGACGCGAGCGCCCAGACCACGAGCGGGTCGTCGCCGACCCGCGCCAGCGAGAGCGCGCGCGGGGGCTCAGCCATGCGCCATCACCTCGGCGAACACGACGAGAATCCCGACGAAGAGGGCGGTCGCGGCGTAGCCGACGCGAAGGACCCCGACTGAACGGTCGGAGGTGGCCGGCGTCTCGGCGCGGCGGTACCGGGCGACGAGGAGGGTCCGGACGACCGAGAGGGCGACGAGGGCGACGACCAGCAGGAGCTTCGCCGCGAACGCAGTTCCCCACGGCGTCCCCGAGGCGGGGACGTAGCGCGCGAGACTGCCGAGGTTCCCCACGCCCGTCATCACGAGGACGCCCATCGCGGCCCAGAAGCCTCGTTCGTAGGCTGCGGCGGTGTCCAGGGCGGCAGAGGTGGCCTCCTCCTCGGCTCCCTCGTCCCGGAACTGCCACCACGTCAGGGTCGCTCCGCCGAGGACGACCGCCATGGCGACGACGTGGAGCCACCGGACGGCCAGCACGCTACCGCCTCCGTGCGTCCGGCGGTTTCGTTTCGTCGGCCAGTTGGGCGACGAACTCCGTCGTCGCGAACGTCAGCGCGAGTGCGACGGGGGCCGAGACGATTGCGCCGAGGGCGATGCCGAGCGCCCCGAAGCGTAGCTCCGACCCAGCGCCTCGCCGACGGAGGCGTCCGCGACCACCAGCAGGTACGGCGTCGCGTAGAACAGGTACGACAGCACGAAGAACGCGGGGACGAGCAGGAGCGCGAGCGGTCCGGTCGCGGCGAGTACGCCGAACGTCGCGAAGCTCGCCGCGGCGACGAGCGCCTGATAGACGAGGACGGGGGCGAAGTACCGTTTGGCGTTTTCGGCGAAGTCGTACCTGCCGGTCTGTACGACCTCGTGGACGCTCCCGAGCAGGCCCGCGACGAGGACCGACTGGACGAGCACCAGCACCGGGAGCAGGAAGATGCTGGGCGAGACGTGGACGCCCGACCCCTCGCTCGGGACGCTCACGAACGTCCAGAGGTCGGGGAGCGCCGACGGGAACCGGAAGGTGAGTCCGAAGTGACCTCCGCGAAATTCGAGGACGCGCCGAACGTTGTCCACGGCCAGCAGGCTCGAAACGGCCGGGACGAACGCCAGCGAGGGGTGGTCGAGCGTCCGTTGCCAGCCGTCTTCGACCCGGGCGACGAACGAGTTCGAGTCGGGCGGCGGGGAGTTCGGTGGGACGTCGGTGGAGGGCATCGCCCGTGAGTGGCACACCCTGACCCGAAAAGTGTTGCCCTTCCGATGGAACGGCCCAGAGCGGAAATCCGCTCTAACAAATGAATACGTTACTTTACGATATCTAAACGATTGTTTGAAACGTCTCCACGACCGTTAGTACCGACGCGAGTCCCGGCCCGACGGCGCGAGTCGAACCCTTTAATCCGGGGTGGTAACTACTGTCGGTCGATGGAGTTCGGGGCGTTCGCCGACGCGGCGGCCGAGATCGAAGCGCTGAGTGCCGACACCGAGATCGCCGAGCGAGTGACGACTCTGTTCGAGGATGCGAACGCCGATCTGGCGGTTCTGGCCCGGTTCGTACAGGGTCGCGTCTTTCCGGCGTGGTCCTCGCGGACTCTCGACATCGGGCCGAACTACTGCTACGAGGCCATCGCTCGGGCGGCGGGGACGAACGTCTCGGCCGACGACGTGGAGGAGCGCCTCGCCGAGGTGGGCGACATCGGGGAGGTCGCCGCCAGCTACGACTTCGGCGGCCAGCAGGGACTCGGCGCGTTCGCCTCGGGCGGTGGTGCGGGTGGCGGAAACGACCTCACCGTCGCCGAGGTGGCCGAGCGACTGGACGACCTCGCCGCGGCAGAGGGGTCGGGCAGTCAGGACAAGAAGATCGACATCCTGTTCGGGCTGTTCAACCGAGCGAGTAGCAGGGAGGCCCGCTATCTCGCCCGACTCGTCCTCTCGGAGATGCGAATCGGCGTCGGCGAGGGTACCGTCCGGGACGCCACCGCGCAGGCGTTCGACGTACCGGTCGAGGCGGTCGAACGCGCCCTGCAGGTGTCGAACGACTACGGCGAGGTCGCCCGCGTGGCCCGCGACGAGGGCGAGGCTGGACTGGACGACCTGGACCTCGAACTCGGCCGCCCCGTGCAGGCGATGCTCGCGCAGGCCGGAACCGTGAGCGACGCCCTCGACGACTGGGAGGAGGTGGCGGTAGAATGGAAGTACGACGGGGCTCGCGTCCAGATTCACCACGACCCCGAGGGGCTCGACTGGGCAGTCGGCGAAGGCGATGCGACCGAGGCCACTGGTGGCGCTGCGGCCGCCGCGGACGCCGACGGCCGGACGACTGCCGTCTTCTCGCGGAACATGGAGGACGTGACCGACCCGCTCCCGGAGGTCGTCGAACACGTCGAGGAGCACCTCGACGCACCCGCGATTCTGGACGGCGAGGTCGTCGCCGCCGAAGACGGCGACCCCCTGCCATTCCAGGAGGTCCTGCGGCGCTTCCGCCGCAAGCACGACGTGGCGCAGGCCCGCGAGGAGGTGCAACTCGACGTGGTCGCGTTCGACTGCCTCCACGCCGGGGTTCCCGAGTCCGACGACTCGGGAGCACGCGAGACGGGGTCTCGCGCAGGTGACGACCTGCTCCGCGCACCCCTCACCGAGCGCCACGACCGCCTCGAAGGCGTGCTGGAATCGGGGGTCTCCTCGCTCTGGGTCACCGACGACCCCGAGGAGATCGCCAGCATCGAGGCGGAGGCTCTCGACGCGGGTCACGAGGGCATCATGCTCAAGAACCCCGATTCGACCTACTCGCCGGGCCGACGGGGCAAGAACTGGCTCAAGCGCAAGCCCGACGTGGAGACGCTGGACCTCGTGGTCACGGGCGCGGAGTGGGGCGAGGGACGTCGGGCGAGCTTCCTCGGCACCTTCCTGCTGTCGGCCCGCGCCGACGAGGAGACGAGCGAGGCCGCCGAGTTCGAGACCATCGGCAAGGTCGCCACGGGCATCACCGACGAAGAACTCGCGGACTTGACCGAACTACTCGAACCCCACGTCCGCGAGCAGAACGGGCAGGACGTGGAGATAGCCCCCGAGGTCGTCTTCGAGGTGGGCTACGAGGAGATACAGGCGTCGCCCACGTACTCGTCGGGGTACGCCCTGCGCTTCCCCCGGTTCCTCGGCGTCCGCGACGACAAGGACCCCGAGGACGCAGACTCGCTGGAGCGCGTGGAGCGACTGGCCGAGAAGCAATAGACCTCTACGACGGGAGTAAGCTATTCCCCGCCAGCGACCGATACGGACCCCGTGGCGACCTTTCGGACCAAGCGCGGCCGGTGCGTGCTGACCGACGACGAACTCCGGATAGAGTCGGGCGTCCTCCTGCAGGCCAGACGCTACTGGGAGGGCAACAGGGCGCTCCTCGTCGGATATCTCGCACTCTACGCGCTGCTGATATTCGCCAGCTTCCGGGTCGTCGGCCGCGGCGACTGGCGAGCGCTCGCTCTCGGCGCGGGCGTGGTCGTCGCGCTCGTGGTCGGCGGGCGCGTCCTCAACTCCCGGCGAGGCGTCACCGGGGACGACCGCATCCCGCTCCACGACGTCGAGGCGGTCGAGGCCGTCGCCGGCGACGACCTGCTGCCCCGCCCGCGATTCGTCGTCCGGTACTGGCAGGGCAACCGCATCCGGTACCGCTACGTGATGATGCCCTCCGGACTGCTCTCGTACGGCGACTCGGAGTTCGACCGCGCCATCGCGACGTTCCGCGAGGCCGGAATCCCGGTCGAGCGGGTCGCCCCGAGCGAGTCGTCCGCGTGAGTCCCCGAGCCGGTGGTGTTTTACGACCGACTACCCACCCACTAGGAGTGAATCCGAACGACGTCCGTCAGGGGTGGGCCGAGCGGTCGGGGGAGTACTCGCCGGACTACTACGCCTACTACGGGCCGGACGAGACCAGCGAGTCGATACGCGGACTCCTCGACTCGCGCGTCGGAGCCGAGGCGGCCGTCCTCGAACTCGGCTGTAGCTCGGGTCGTCACCTCGCGCACCTCCACGACCACGGGTACGACGACCTCCACGGCGTCGAGATCAACGACGACGCGTTCGAGGTGATGGCCGAGGAGTACCCCGACCTCGCCGAGGCAGGGACTTTCTACGCCGACGCCATCGAGAAGACCGTCCCCGAGTTCGCGGACGACCGGTTCGACGCGGTGTTCTCGGTCGAGACCCTCCAGCACATCCACCCCGAGAACGAGTGGGTGTTCGACGAACTCGCGCGCGTCACCGACGACCTCCTCGTGACGGCCGAGATCGAAGACGACGAGGGCGACGGGGGACAGGGAGAGTCGGACGACCCCGACGTGAACTACGTGGACGACGACGTCCCCCTCTACTATCGGAACTGGCGTCGGGTCTTCACCGGACGGGGGTTCGTCGAGGTCACCTCCGAGTCACTCCGTCGCGACATCCTCCGGGCGTTTCGCCCGGCCGGAGAGTAGTTTTCGAGCAGACTCTTTTCGATTCGACTTCGCTCGGTGGGACAGACCACCGTCTGGGTGGATGAAGGGGCCGCCCGGTCGCGTGCAATTCAGTCGTCTCAGCGACCCCTATCCGAGGCCGATGCGGTGCGGTTGAGGCCGAGGATACGTCGCTGAGTCGTTCGAAAGGCGAAGCCTTTCGTGAGCACGCGAGAGCGACGCTCTCGCTGCCCTCGCGGGACTGCGTCCCGCTCAGTCACGAAAATCGGAGATTTTCGGACGACGACCGCGAC
>PXSM01000025.1:0-7128 GCA_003023465.1 Halobacteriales archaeon SW_6_65_15
GTCGCGGTCGCAGAGGCGACTAAACTGGACGCGACCGGGCGGGGGCTTTCTGAGACTGCTTCTACGTCGTTTCTATCGCACCATCTACAACCAGGAGTACTCCCCCGAAGAATCCCATCTCAGAGGGTCGAACCTCAAACGGTATATGGCGGGAATGGGAAGAGGGGCCAAAGCGCGACCGTCCTGCGACAACAACGGGCGGTTTGCGGGACGGAGGAGGACATGAGCGACACGGGCGTACTGGAGCGGTGGAATCGCGACAGCGAGTCGTACCGACGGTACACCGAGACGGCCGGCGACCTCCTCGCCTCCGACCCCGAGATACGGGCCGCCCACTCGGAGTGGGAGGCGTTCCTCGTCGAGAGCCACGGCGAGGTCTTCGAGCAGGTGGACGTTCCGAACCCCCGCGAGCAGGTCTTCGTGGACGCCCTCTACTACGACTTCGTGGTGGACCGGATACTCGCGTTCGCCGAGGAGACGTTCGACTTCGCGCTGGCGAACCGGGAACCCCACCACGACACCGACGCGCTCTCGGTGGACTTCGGAGCGATCCACGAGATGGTGGTCGAGGCGGGGTCGGTCTCCCCGGACGTGGCTGCCGACCTCACTCGCGAGGACCTGCTGGACGCCGACGTTGGCTTCCTCCGGGACCTCTACGAGGCCGTCGTCTCCCGCGAGGTCCGACTCGCGCTCGGGGAGTACTACACGCCCCGGGGCGTCGCCGAACTCGCGGTGGAGGCGCTGACCGTCGAGGACCCTGCCGGAGAGACGTTCCTCGACCCCGGTTGCGGGTCGGGCGTGTTCCTCGCGGTCTGCATCGGCCGCAAGCTGGACGCTCTCGCGGGCGATTCGTCGTCGGGCGAGGATACTCGGCCACCGAACGAAATCGTCCGAGCGATCACGGACACCGTCTTCGGAATCGACCTCAACCCGGTCGCCGTCAAGAGCGCGAAGCTGAGCTACGTGCTCTCGTTGCTCCCTGCGATGGAGGTGGCCGACGTGGACGCCGTCGAGGTTCCCGTCTACCTCGCCGATTCGCTCCGATTGACCCGTGACGACGGGCTTCCCGTAGGTACTCCCGGAGAAGAACTCGCAGTGGACCACCTCGTCGGGAACCCGCCGTGGATCACGTGGAACAACCTCACCGAGGCGGTCAAGGGGTCGTGGCGCGACACCTACGCCGAGCGACTCGACCTGCTCCCCCACGGCGGCGCGGCGGCGCGACTGGGCCACGGCAACGACGACGTGTCGATCCCGTTCGCGTGGGTCTGCATTCATCGCTATCTCCGGGCGGGCGGCGACGCCAGCTTCGTGCTGAAGCGCGCCATCTCGAAGGGACCTGCCGGGAAACTCCTCCGGACTGGGACCGTAGGCGACCGGTCGGTCCGGGTCCGGTCCGTCCACGACTTCACCGACCTCCGACCGTTCGGCGAGCAGGTCGGTGCGGCGACGGCCGTCTACACCCTCGAAGCAGGCCGAGGCCGTCCGCGAGTCGCTCGCTCGCGAGGAGACGGGGTTCGTCCCCGTCGAGTCCGACGACCCGACCTCCGCGTGGGTCCGCGAGGACGCCGAACGCCGCGCCCTCGGCGAGTGCGCCCACGATATTCGCCACGGCCTCAAGGACGACGCCAAGGCGGTGTTCAGCCTCGACCGAGCGCAGTTGGACGACCTCGACCCCGACCTCGCGTACCCCTACGTCACGTCGCGCCACGTCGTCAAGTACGGCCTGTTCGGCTACGACCTCCACCTCGTCCCGATGGAGAAGGCGGGCGAGGACAACGAGGCCGAACTCCGTGAGAACTACCCCCGGACGTACGACTACCTGACGAGCCACCGCGAGCGCCTCGAAGACCGGGCCTCCTCGTGGCTCCAGCAGGGTCCGTTCTACAACGTCTTCGGCCTCGGCGAGTACACGTGGGCCGACTACAAGGTCGTCTGGTGTCGCCTCGGGTTCAAGCCCCACTTCGCGGTGGTCTCGACCGTCGAGGACCCGGACCTCGGCGAGAAGCCGGTGGTGCCCGGTGACCACTTCATGTTCGTCGCCACCGACGACGAGTACGAGGCCCACTTCCTGACGGCATTGCTCAACTCTGCCCCGTACCAGCAGTCGCTTCAGGGTGTGGCCTCCGAGGGGAAGGCCAGCCTCTCGAAGACGGTCGTCTCGAAGCTCGAACTCCCCGAGTACCGGGACACGCCCGAGAGCAGGCGTCTGGCCGAGCTTTCGATGGAGGCCCACGACGTCGTCCCCGAGCACACCGACGTGAGCAAGCGCGAGTACAACCGCACGACCATCGAGGGGTTGGAGGTCGTGCAGGCCGAGATAGACGAACTCGTGGAGAGGATGCTGACCGAGGGGTCGGTGGTCTCCGGGAGAGGACGCGATTCGTCGTAGCTCTTCGGCGACGAGGCGAGTTCACCGTCGTTCTGAATCCACCGAGAGATAGCCGGAGCGGTCGGACGGGTCACGTGCAACTGCCCTTAGGACTTCTCAGCTATCCTTAGGAAATATATCCTGATTTTTTATATATGTGTAGATGTCCTAAACACCCCTATACATATCTACGATGGAAGCGATTGTACATTGGTTGACGTCGGAATGATGGGAACGTAGTGCATAGCGAACGCGACGCGCTCCCGTTCCTGTGCTTTTATGGATTGTCATACCGATGTTATGTACGGGGCAAATGCTACTCCGCACTTTCTGGCGTCCTTCTGCCTCGTGGGAGTGGGTGCTGCTGGCCGGTGGTTGGTTCTCTGTTCTTGGACTAGGGGGTGGTTTCACCGCAGGTCTTGCAGCCGCCATCACCGGAGCGTTTTTCTGGTGGCTGTTCATCGAGCGACCGAGATTACCGATGTATAGTCGGGGGTTCCTCGTTGGATTTCTCGCTCAACTGGCGGCCTATCCAGTGATGTACTTCCTGTCGGGATTTCTCGGCCTGCCCGGTTTCCTTAGCGAAGGACCCGCCTTTACGTACTCGGGGCCGATTCCGTCTGTAACAGAAATCGTTGACATTTTAGAGGGTCTGTATTCTCTGGTCTGGATTTTTGGTTTGGGTATGATCATTACTGGGCCAATTGGCATCGTTGGTGGCCTTGCCCTCGTCGCATTCCGGCGGCGATATGCAGGCAAATCCGAGAGCCAATAAACCGAGAAGAGCAACACTTAACAGTGGCAGAGAACGTCGCAACTCGGCTGACTGCACCTCTCATCAAACGAATTTTCAACGAGACCACGTATATCTGCCCGGCCCAAATCCCGATCTAACTCCGATGCGAAGCGACGGCCAGCAGGCGAGCGCCCTTCCGGTGGCCAAATACTTTTGCCGCGACGCTGTGTGATGTACTACCACGACCACGGGCCGAGCACGAGTCGATCCAGTTCGGAATCCATGTCTACGCACGAAATTACACTGACGGTAAACGACACAGAGGAGGAACTGACCGTCGAGTCCCGGACCCTGCTGGTCCACGCGCTCCGGGACCAGCTCGGCTACACCGGGCCGAAGATCGGGTGCGAGACCAGCAAGTGCGGGGCCTGCACCGTGACGCTCGACGGCGACGCCGTTAAGGCCTGCACCGTGCTGGCCGTGCAGACCGACGGGTCCGAGGTGACGACGGTCGAGGGGCTGGCCGACGGCGACGACCTCGACCCGATTCAGGAGAGCTTCCACGAGGAACACGCACTCCAGTGCGGCTACTGCACGCCGGGAATGGTGATGACGACACGGCAACTCCTCGAAGACGACCCCGACCCGGACGCCGAGGAGATTCGCCACCAGCTGAAGGGGAACATTTGTCGGTGTACGGGCTACCAGAACATCGTCAACGCGGTCGAGAGTGCCGCGGATAAAACGGAAGGCGCGGCAGAATCCACGGACGACGCCGAAGCCGAGTCGCCGCCCGCGAAAGCCGACGGCGGGGAGGCTCGGTCGGACGACGAGACACCTCACGCGGAGGACGATGGACGATGATTCCCGCCGAGTGCGACTACTACCGTGCGGGGAGCGTCGGCGAGGCCCTCGACCTGCTGGAGACCCACGCCGACCGGGACCCTGAACTGATCGCCGGGGGCCACGGACTCGTCCCCTCGATGAAGGTGGGCGAAGCGAGTCCCGACGTGCTCGTGGACATCGACGGCGTCGAGGACCTTCGAGCCGTCGAGGCCGACGACGATTCGGTCACCGTTGGCGCGCTCGCCAGACACGCCGACGTCGCGGAATCCGAGACCCTCCGCGAGCGCGCGCTCGTCCTCGCGGAGGCGGCCGAGAACGTCGGCGACGTACAGATCCGCAACCGGGGGACCATCGGGGGCAACCTCGCCGAGGCCGACCCGGCGGCCGATCTCCCCGCGGCGGTACTCGCGGCCGACGCGACCCTCGATGTGCAGGGCCGGGACGGCGAGCGAACCATCGAAGCCGGGGAGTTCTTCCGCGGAGACGGCGAGACCGCCCTCGCGGCCGACGAGATCGTCACGCACGTTCGAGTCCCCCGAAGCCGAGGTTCAGAGACGGACGACACGGCAGGCGCGTACGTGAAGAAGACCCACCCGGCCTCGGGATACGCTATGGTCGGCGTCGCGGCCGACGTGGCGGTCGAAGACGGCGAGATAACGGAGGCCAGAGTCGCAGCCAACGGCGTCGCGGACCGGGCGACCCGCCTGACGGGCGTCGAGGACGCCCTCGTCAGCCGACCTGCGGCCGACGAGGATGCCGCCGAATCGGCAACCAAGAATGCCTCGGCGGACCTCGATTCGGACCGGCTCCGCGGGGACGTCTACGCTTCGAGCGAGTTCCGCGCCCAGCTACTATCGACGTACGCCCGTCGCGCCGTCGAGACCGCGCTCGGCCGTGCTACTGCCGAGGGTTCTATCGGAGGTGACGAGCCATGACGGTCTGGAACTCGGACGAGTCACGGCGCGACGACGAGGCCTCTGAGTCCCGCGTCGGAACCGGCGTCTCCCGGCGCGAGGACGCCGCGCTCCTCCGGGGCGAGGCCGAGTACACCGACGACCTGTCCGCGCCCGGGATGGCTCACCTGACCTTCGTCCGGAGCGAGCACGGCCACGCCCGCGTCGCGTCCGTGGACGCGACGGCTGCCGAGTCGTTCG
This sequence comes from Halobacteriales archaeon SW_6_65_15, assembly GCA_003023465.1. Classification (GTDB taxonomy): domain Archaea; phylum Halobacteriota; class Halobacteria; order Halobacteriales; family Haladaptataceae; genus Halorussus. The sequence goes on from PXSM01000025.1 coordinate 5,108, forward strand.
ACGGCGTGCTCGGCGTCTACACGTGGGACGACGTCGAAGCCTCCGACGCGCCGGGCGTGCTCCCCATCGCGTCCTCGCGACTGGACTGCGACCCGCCGGGGCATCCGGTGCTGGCCCGCGACCGGGTACGGTACCACGGCCAGCCGGTCGCCGCGGTGGTCGCCGAGACGCGCTACGGCGCGCGGGACGCCGCCGAGGCGGTCGAAGTGGAGTACGAGCCGCTCGACGCGGTCGTCGATCCGGTCGTTGCGGCGGACGAGGGCGCACCGACCATCTTCGAGAGCGCCCCGGACAACGTGGCCGTCACGTCCGAGATGGGCGACTCGGCGGCGACCGACCGGGCGTTCGAGGAGGCCGACCCCACGGTCGAGGTGGAACTGGAGAACAACCGGCTCATCCCGACCGCGCTCGAACCCCGGGCCGCGCTGGCGGAGTGGTCGGCCGGAGACGAGGAACTCACCGTCGAGATGACGAGCCAGTCGCCTCACGGCCACCGCCGGAAGCTCTCGAACACGCTGGCCCTCCCCGAGCGCCGGATTCGGGTCGTCTCCCCGTCGGTCGGCGGCGGCTTCGGTCACAAGGGCCACCACCATCCGGGCGAGGCGATGGCCGGGTGGGCCGCGATGGAGCTGGGGCGGCCCGTCAAGTGGACCGCCACGCGGTCGGAGAACTACCTCGCCGGGGCCCACGGCCGCGACCACCGGACCCGCGCGGAACTCGCGGTGGACGACGACGGAACCATCCGGGGCCTACGCGCGGAGACCCACGCTGGCGTCGGCGGCTACGGACTGGGCGGCGGCCCGGCGATGCCCGGCTGGTACGGCCGCTTGCTGTCCTCACAGTACCGGATTCCGGCCATCCACTGCGAGACCCGCGCCGTCTTCACCAACACCGCGCCGGTCCACTCCTATCGGGGGGCTGGCCGCCCCGAAGCCATCTACGTCACCGAGCGACTGGTGGACGCCGCCGCGCGGGAACTCGACCTCGACCCCGTGGAACTCCGCCGCCGGAACCTGCTCGATCCCGACGCCTTCCCCTACGAGACGCCCGTCGGAGCCGAGTACGACAGCGGCGACTACGAGACCGCACTGGACGTGGCGCTCGACGAACTCGACGGCGACCTCGATTACGAGGAGCTTCGGGCGACCGACCGCGACGACGAGGGGCGCTACGTGGGCGTCGGCGTCGCCTGTTACGTCGAATCCACTGGGGGCGGCTTCGAGAGCGGCGTGGTCCGGGGTCACCCCGACGGCGGCGTGACTGCCTACGCCGGGACCCACTCCCACGGGCAGGGTCACGGGACGACCTACGCCCAGATCGTCGGCGACGCGCTCGGCGTGCCCGACGAGGAGATAGAGGTTGTCGAGGGTGATACCGGCCGGATTCCCAAAGGGACGGGCACCTTCGGGAGTCGGAGTACCATCGTCGGCGGCAGCGCCCTCGCCGAGAGCGCCGAAGCCGTCCGTGAGAAGGCCGAGCGGATTGCGGCCCACCTGCTCGAAGCGGACGGCGAGTCCGAACTCGATTCGGACGCCGTCGCGTTCGCGGACGGCGAGTTCCGCGTCGTGGACTCACCCGACCGGTCCTGTAGCTTCGAGGAGGTCGCCTCGGAGGCCTACGGCCGCGGGCTTCCCGACGACCTCGAACCCGGACTGGAGGCGACCAGCTTCTACGAGCCAGACGGGACGGCCTACACCTTCGGGACGCACGTCGCGGTCGTCGCCATCGACCCCGAGAATGGCGAACTGGAGGTCGAGCGCTACGTCGCGGTGGACGACTGCGGCGAGCGCGTCAACCCCACCATCGTCGAGGGACAGGTCCACGGCGGGGTCGCGCAGGGCATCGGACAGGCCCGCTCCGAGCAGGCCGTCTACGCCGACGACGGCACCCTCGTCACGAAGCACCTCGACGAGTACGCCGTCCCGCGGGCCTACGACCTCCCCGAGTTCGAGACCGGAGCCACGGTGACTCCCAGTCCGCGGAACCCCCTCGGCGTGAAGGGCATCGGCGAGGCGGGGACC
>PXSM01000025.1:7267-9962 GCA_003023465.1 Halobacteriales archaeon SW_6_65_15
GACGAACCGCGGGGTGACACCCTCCAACGGAATGCACTCGGTGACTCCTCCCACGGGGAACCGCCCGGTAGACCATCCGCCAGAGGACGCGCCCAGTAAATCATCCGCCAGAGGACGCGCCCAGTAAATCATCCGCTAGAGAACGCGCTCAGTGACACTTCCGACCGTCTGGGTGGATGAAAGGGGCCGCCCGGTCGCGTCCAAAGGGCTTGGTCGTCTCTGACGGCTCTATTCGCGGCGGACTGTGCGGAGAGCCGCGAATATCCGTCAGAGCGACCGCGACCGGGCGGGGGCTTTCTGAACGTTCCCGATTCCGGACTCTCTAACAGATTTCCGTGATAGAAAAACGCCTAGTCGAGCCTCCAAAGTTAATGGCACGGTACCCGTATCCAGCTACGAATGGACGAACTGCGAGCGCGAACGCCCGTCAGCGTAACGAAACCCGAACTCGCGGTGTTCGTCTCGGGCGTGGCGAGCATGGGCCTCGAAATCCTCGCGGGCCGAGTGGTCGCGCCCCAGTACGGCAGTAGCATCTACACGTGGGGAAGCATCATCGCCGTCTTCCTCGCCGCGCTGAGCCTCGGGTACTATCAGGGCGGCAAGCGCGCCGCGACCCGCGCGACGAACGCCCAGTTGGTCCGGCTCCTCCTCGCCACGGCGGCGTACGTTGCGGTGCTGATCTTCGCGGGCGACCTGCTCCTGACCGCGGCGGCGACGGTGCCGTTGCCCGCCAGATTCGCCCCGCTCCCTGCGGTGATCCTGCTGTTCGGCCCGCCGACCTACCTGCTCGGGTTCGTCAGTCCCTACGCCGCGGAGCTTTCGGAGACGGAGGGCATCGGCGAGGCGTCCGGGCAAGTCTACGCCGTCGGGACCGTCGGGAGCATCGTCGGCGCGTTCGGGACGACGTTCCTCCTCGTGCCCGCGCTGGGCATCCACCAGATCGAACTCGCCTTCGGCCTGTTACTGGTCGGAACGGCGCTCTCGCTATCAGCCCCCGCGTTCCGCCGCAGGCAGGTCGCTGCCTCGCTGGTGGTGGCGCTGCTGCTGATCGCGTCGGTCGCCAGCGGGTCGCTCGGCGTCTCGACCGGTGGGCAGGTCGTCCACCACACCCAGACGCCCTATCAGGAACTCGAAGTAACCGACCTCGGCGACACCCGGACGCTGTACCTCGACGGCCAGCGCCACAGCGCGATGGACAAAGACGACCCCAATCGGCACGTCTTCGAGTACACGCGGTACTTCCACATGCCCTACCTGCTGGCCGACGACCCCGACGAGATAGACCGCGTGCTGTTCATCGGCGGCGGCGGGTTCACCGGTCCCAAGCGCTTCGTCGCGGAGTACGACGTGACGGTGGACGTAGCCGAGATCGACCCCGTGGTCATCGACGCGGCGAAGCAGTACTTCCGCGTCGAGGAGTCCGAGAACCTCAACATCCACGAGGCCGACGGGCGACGCTTCCTCCGAGAGACCAACCACACCTACGACGCCATCATCCTCGACGCCTACAAGCGCGACAAGGTGCCCTTCCAGATGACGACCGTGGAGTTCATGCAGTTGGCCAGCAACCGCCTCTCGGAGGACGGCGTCGTCGTCTCGAACCTCATCTCCGCACCGTCGGGCCCGGCCTCGCAGTTCTACCGCGCCGAGTACAAGACCATGGCGCAGGTGTTCCCGCAGGTGTACGCCTTCCCGACCGCGGGTGGGGGCGTCGTCCAGAACATCGAGGTCGTGGCGACGAAGGACGACGAGCCAATCTCGGAGGACGAACTCCAGCGGCGCAACGAGGAGCGAGACATCGGCATCGACCTCTCGGCGGAGGTCAGGTCGTATCGGAACGAGGAGCGGACTGGGGACGTGCCGGTGCTCCAGGACGACCACGCCCCGGTGGATTCGCTACTGGATCCGATGATGGGTCAGCGGTACGTGGTTCAGGAGTCTGGTGAGAATGAGACAGAAAGTGAGAATCAGACACAGAAGGCGTCTCAGTTGATTTCCGTTGCTGTCGAGAGTTAGTCACTCGACTACTTGAGAAGAGTGAGAAATTTAAGTAGTCCCGGGCGGATTCGAACCGCCGTCATAGGCTCCAAAGGCCCATATGATTGGCCACTACACCACGGGACTCCGGTGAGTCTGCATCCAATTCTAACGCCAAGAACCACTTGAACGTATCGCAATCAGAAGACGCCGAGAAAACTCTAGTCCGCCTCGCCTTCCTGCCGAACCAACTCGGCGCACATGTCGGCTTCGGCGTCGAAGCAGTCCGGACATTGCGGTTCGCGCTCGATGATGGTATCCAGTCGCTCCGCAACAGTTTCATCAATAACGCTCTCCAGCGCCTTCGCCTCCCTCGGGAACTCCTCGACTTCGAGGACGTTGTGGAGGAAGCGCTCGATGATGCAGTAGGTCTGGAGCGCCTCGCGGGCCTGCTCGATGCCCTCGTCGGTGAGGCTGACGCCCTTGTACTTCTCGTGGTCGGCCAGCCCGCGGTCCTGGAGCTTGCCGATCATCTCGTTGACGCTTGCGGGGCTCACGTCGAGGCGCTCGGCCAGCGCACCCGTCGAGGCCGGACCGTTCTCCATGCGCTGCACGAGGTAGATCGCCTTCAGATACTGGTCTGCCGTGTTCATTCTCGGGCCTCCATGATCGCGGTCACTTCCTCGACGCCCTCGGCCTCCTCCTCGCGGATGTCCTC
>PXSM01000026.1 GCA_003023465.1 Halobacteriales archaeon SW_6_65_15
GACGGAGCGCTCGTCGTCGGTGAGATCCGTGGCGAGGAAGCACAGGTACTCTACGAGGCGATGCGGGTCGGCGCTAACGCCAACGCCGTTCTCGGGACCATCCACGGCGACGGTGCCGAGGAGGTCAAAGAGCGGGTCGTCGCGGACCTCGGTGTACCGCCGACCTCCTTCGCAGCGACGGACCTGGTCGTGACCATCCAGGCTCATCGGACCGAGACCGGTCGAGAGCGCCGACTCGGCCGGCCCGGCCGGAAACGACTCGGTCGCCGTGACCGACGAAGTCACCGACGCGCTCACGAACGTGACGAGTGACGCGGACGAGACGAGCGACGTAGCCGACGAGACTGACGGAGCGAACGAGACCGGCGACGTTCGAAACGCGACCGAGAGCCAGACCGACGATGTCCGGAACGCGACCGGAAACGAGACGACGACGGAGAGCACCGACTCCGACGATCTTCCGGACGTGAACGCCTCGACGGTCGAGGAGAGCGACGTCGCGAAGGACGTCTCAGACGTGGACCACCTCGACGGGGTGGACGACCAGACCGAGGATGGCGCGGACGACGCGACCGAAACAGACGCTACCTCGGAGGACGCCGACGACTCCTCGGCCCTCGACGGTGCGACGCAGGACCTCGGCGAAGAAGCGACGAACGCGTTCGAGAACGTCGGTGACGCCGACGGGGACGCGTCCGAGATCGGCGAGAACGTGACCGAGGCCGTCGAGAGCGTTTCGGACGACGAAGTAACGAACGACGCCGACCGCGACGACGGCGTCGAGAACGCTGCCGGCTCGGTTGCCGTGATCGAGAACGATACGGAGAGCGTCGAGGAAAACGCAGAGTTATCTGAAAGCGTCACAAAAGCGGTCGAAAACGTATCGACCACCGAAGCGACGGTCACCGACGAGACGGACGAACTGAACGACGGAATCGACGGACTCGCCGACGAGACGACCGAAAACGTGACTGCGCAGGTTGACGCCGACGAGGTGGAAATTGACGCCGACGTGACGAACGCTGACGACGACATGACTGACGTGGACGCCGATGCAGACCTAGGTGCGAACGCGACGATTCCTGCCGACGCGAACCTGTCCGTCGGAGATGATGATTCCGTGGCGACCGCGGCCGACGCGGAGGCGAACCTGACCGTCGAGGCGAACTCGTTCGACGCCCTCGACTCGACCGCGAGCGTGAACGAGTCGTCCGTGGAAGTGGACGGAAGCGTCACCGTCGGCCCGACCTCGGCATCGGCCTCGACCGAGGCGGTCTCCGTCTCCGCGTCGGCGGACGGCGTGGACGCCTCGGTCGAAAGCGTCGCGGTTTCCGCTGACGGTCCGAGCGACCTCGACCCGTCGCTCGACGTCGAAACGGACGCGACCGTCGGAACCGACGAAGTGACGGTCCGCGGCGGCGTCGATGCCGACGAAGCGCTCGAACTGGACGCCTCGGTCGGTGGCGAACTCGACGACCTCGACACCGTGGACGCCGAAGTCGCGGCGAATCTCTCGGCCGAATCGGTTCGAGTGACCGACTCTGGAGTGTTCGACACGAGCGCGTCAATCGAGTCGAACGTTGCCGCGACCGCGGCCACGGAACTGAACGCGGGCGCTTCGGTCGATGCTGACGCCACCACCGACGCGGGCGTAGACGTGGCCCCGTCGGTGGAACTCGGTGACGATTCGGAGATCGGCCAGCAGATGGAGTCCGGTCCCGTGACGGACCTCGACGATCTGAGGTCCGATGTGCACGCGTCGGACTTCGGAGAGACGACTACCGACGAACCGAGCGCTTCCGGCAAATCGACGGCCCCTATCGGAACGGAGAACGACGAATCACCCGCCAGAGCGACGAGTAACGACGACGCACCCGTTTCGACGGGGACCGACGACGATGCGCGGAGCTCCGACGAAGGTCAGAACTCCGGCGACCGCGACCTGTCCGGGAGCAACTCGGAAATGGATTCCGAGGCCTCCCCGACCGGCCACCGACTCGGAAACGGGTCGGCGCTCGGCGGTTCCGCCGGCTTCGGAGGCGATGTTGACGGCGATTCCGGCGGCTCGGGTCCGGAATCCGATGGCAGTTCCGGTAGCTCCGGGGACGCGATTGGCGCAGGGTCCGACGACGGACCGCTCGGGAGTCTGCCGGAGGAAGTCCCCGCGAGCGCCCCCGCGGGCGCAGCCGTGGGAGTCGGACTCCTCGTCGGCTATCTCGCCAGTCGGACCGCCGATCCCGTGTCCGTGGGCTCGGTGCCTTCGGCCGCACAGATTCGCAGCCTCGTCTCGGGCGCACGCGCACACGTTCGCTACCAACTTCACCGCCTCCCGCGGTTCATTCCGTTCCCCGGCTACAGTCGGTACGACGACTCCGACCCGCTGGAGAACGAGACCCGGGCCGCGGTGTTCGAGACCATCGAGGACGCGCCCGGCGCGCACCTGTCGCGGGTGAGCGACGACGCAGACGTCGCGCGCTCGACGGTTCGCTACCACGTCCGGGTCCTCGAAGAGGAGGGTCTCGTCACGTCGGCGAAGGTCCGGAGCAAGCGACGGTTCTACCCCGCCCGAACCGAGGACGTCGAACTCGCCGCGGCGGTCGAGGACGACGCCACCGCCGCGGTGCTGGACGCCGTGCGTCGGCTCGAACCCGCCAGCGGGTCGGCGGTCGCCGACGCGGTGGACCGGGACGCCAGCACGGTCTCCCACCACCTCTCGCGACTGGCGGAGTCCGGACTGGTCGAGCGCGAGCGCGACGGTCCCGCCGTCGAGAACAGCCTCGCGCCCGCGGTCCGGGCCGCGCTCGACCGCGTCGAAGCGACGCCCGCCGACGCCGAACCCGCGAGCGCCGAGGCCGACTGACCGACCCTTTGGACGGTTTGGTCAAAATCACTTTTCCCTTCTTCTGCGATGGTTCGATCGAGAACGATGGCTTCGATAACCGACCGACTGTGCGACGACCTGAACGCGAACGGACTCCCCATTGACGCGGCGCTCGACGTGCTCGCCGACCCGCGGTGTCGCGCCGTGGTCGAGCGTCTCGCCTGCGAGGACGCTCCGACGGAACTGGACGAGTTGTCGCCTCGCCTGTCCCCCGAGATCGCCGAGTCGAGCGACCGGGTCGCCCTGCGGTTGCGACACGTCGTCCTGCCGAAACTCGACGACGTGGGACTGGTCACCTACGACTGGACCGCGAACGTCGTGACCCTCGACGAACCGGGCCAGCGAGTGGCAGAGTATCTCGACCGAACTCCCGACCTCGACGAGACGCCCGTTTCGGACCTGACGGCTGAGCGTCAGTGACTCGGGACGGCGTCGAGCGCGTCCTCGACGATTCGCACGGCGTCGGGGCCGTCGCGTCGCTCGACCGCGACCACCAACGCTTCGTCGGTCACCCCTGCGGCCCTGACCCCGACCCCCGCCGCGTCCAGCAGACCGAGGGCGTGCGCTAGCGCGGCGGCGTCCACCTCGCCCGTCGCGACGACGCCCGTCAGCGACCCCGCGTCGGGCGCGAGTGCAGTGTCTCCGATTACGAGAAGAGGGTCGGCTTCGTCCGCGCTTCCTTCGTCCACCCCGTCAATTTCGCCCAGACCGCTCCGCATGCTCACGCGGGCGCTCCGGTCGTCGGCCTCCCAGTCGGGTAGCGACTCGGCGAACCGCCGGAGCGCGGTGGCCACCGACTCGGGGTCGCCGTCGATCTCCTCGGAGAGGAACCGGGCCGCCGCGGTGTAGTTGACCACGCCCGCCCGGAGCGCGCCGAGGAGGAAGGGCCGACGCCGGGCCGCCTCGCGGGTCGCTTCGGCGAGTGACATGCGCGGGACGACGAAGCCGACCAGCAAAAACGATGCGATAGCCTCGTTCGAGGGAGACCGCCGACGACCGACGGGCGCGCTCGGTGACGCAGATCACCGGGATGCGCTAGATGACACCTCCACCACGGAACCGCTCGGTGAGGCAATCGACCTCCGGCGTGCGGGGGTGCGACCTCGTGTCGCGCCTCAACCGCGTGAGGTCGTCGTGAACGGAGTGAACGACGGCTCGGCAGACGCGGTGTGTCTGCCGGTGGATGAGTAACGCACGCCGGAGCAACGCGGAGGCGAGTCACGCAATCGGCTGGGGAGGGCGTGGCGCTCGCGGTGCGGTTGCGGTGCGGTCTCCCCTCGGCTTCGGGAGTAGCTAGACTCCTCTCTTTGACCTCTTCAACCTCTTTGACGCCAGCAACCGCGACCGAGTGAGGGCTTCCTACAGCCCAGAGAAACAACTGTGTTTCCGAAGAAAATGAAATAGCACTTCCAACAAAGAAGTAGAATTCTCTACCGGATTAACAGATACCCCGCGACCACGACGCTCCCGAGAACGGCCAATGCCCCAAACAGCACCGCCAGACTGTCCGAGAGGGTCGCCGAACCCGCGGCCACCGCGAGCGCGAACAGGCCGAGGGCAGCGACGGGGGCGTTCTCGGTCAGCGACGCGCGGGCCCCCTCGAAGCCGCCGCCGCTCTCGTCTTCGTCGCGCTCGGGCGGGTCGGCCAGCGCCACGTCGACGGCCACGCTGTCCTCGCGCTCCTCGGGTTCGACGATGGAGACGGTGACGTAGTCGGTCTCCGCGCCGTGGCCGGTGACGATCTTGAGTCGGCCTTCGACCGGGCGCGCGCCGTCCTCGACCTCGACGTCCACCTGCCGCGCGGACTCGGCGTCGAGGAAGTGATTGTTCGCGGGGATGGACGCGACCGCCGAAAGCGCGTCGTCCAGATGCAGGTGGACGTGGACCGGGGCGTCGCCGTTCTGGAGCGCGATTGAGAACGAGTCCGTCGCCTCGAACGACGCGGCCGTCTGGATGTCGTGGAGTCGGTCGTGGTTGAGGCGGACGGGGAGACTCTCTGTCACGGCTACCGATACCTCCAACGCTAGGTAGAAAAAACTACGCCTCCGCCTCGCGCATGTCCGGCGGGAGGAGGTTCGGGATGCCGTCCTCGATGGGGTAGGTCTCGCCACACTCCGTGCAGGTCAGCGTCCCGGCGAGGACCTCCTCGTCGTCGGTCTCGGTGGCGTCGAGTTCGAGCTCCTGCTTGTCCAGCGGACAGCAGATGATGTCCATCAGCGATTTCTTCATGCGTGGGGGTGCGGGCGGATGGGGCAAAAGCGTGACGGGTTCGCCGGGCGAGTCGCTCGCGGAGGTTCTCGCAACGACCAGACAGTACGTGCGTGTTGACAGGACTGTCGAGCGATCACTTCGAACGATGGCGTCGGCTCGCTCGGGTTCGATAATTCAAGGCCCCTCAAATATAATTCCGTCTAGGAAGAACTTAATGTATTAGAGAAACGACCGTGGGATGGAGGTAAGAACCATGTTCACCATCGGACTCTTCGACTACTGCGGTCTGCCGGGTTGTGGCCCGTAGACGGCCTACTGACGCGACGAGCGGAATCGGCCGACGACCGGCCGTCTCGGACTGGGTCGTGATCGGACCCCGTCACCCGAGACGGCTCGAAGTGCGCTTCGAAAAGCGAGACCCGCAGATCAGTTCTCGAAGGGATTCTCGACCACGACGGACTGCTCGCGGCCCGGGCCGACCCCGACGGCGTAGACGTCGGTGTCGAGTTCGTCGCTGAGGTATTCGAGGTACGCACGGGCGTTTTCCGGGATGGCGTCGTAACCCTCGTCGGCGACTTCGTTCCAGTCCACGTCCTCCCAGCCGTCGAAGCTCCGGAAGTTGGGTTCGCAGTCGGCCCAGCGCTCGGTGGTCGAGGGCATCGCGTCGATCTCCTCGCCGGCGAGGGCGTAGCTGTGCACGGCCAGTCCCGTAAAGCCGTTCGTCCGGGTGGAGTGGCGGAGCATCGGCATGTCGAGCCAGCCGACGCGGCGGGGTCGTCCCGTGACGGTGCCGTACTCGCCGCCCTCCTCGCGGATGTAGGTGGCGAGTTCCTCGGACTCCTCGTCGCCCGCTCCCTGCTCGTCGTAGCCGGGAGTGTCGCCGACCACGCCGCCGAGTTCGGTGGGCATCGGACCGCTCCCGACGCGCGTGAGGTAGGCCTTGACGATGCCGACGATCTCACCTCCGCCAACCACGCCGGGACTCAGGCCGGTTCCCGTGGCCGCACCGCCCGCCGTCGGGTTCGACGACGTGACGTAGGGATAGTTGCCGTGGTCGATGTCGATGATGGTACCCTGCGCACCCTCGAACATGACCTCGTCGCCGCCAGCCATCCGGTCGGCGAGGAACTCCCCCGCGTTGACGGTCATGTTCTCGTACTGAAGGCGTTCGCCGTACCGGCGGTACTCCTCGTAGAGCGAGGCGACGTCGAACTCCTCGCCGGTCTCGACGCCGAACACGTCCTCGGCGAGCGCGCGCTTCTGGGGGACGGCGTACTCCAGTTTCTCGCGGAGACCGTCGGGATCGAGCAGGTCGGCGACGCGTATCCCCCGGCGACCGGCTTTGTCCTCGTAGGTCGGGCCGATGCCCCGGCCGGTCGTTCCGACCTCGCTGTCCGACTCGCTCTTGGCCTCCTCCTCGATACCGTCGAGGACGCGGTGGTACGGGAAGATGACGTGCGCGCGGCGCGCGACGCGCACGTCCGGGTCGAGTCCGCGCTCCTGGAGGTCGTCGATCTCCTCGAACAGGGTCGCGGGGTTGACGACGCAACCGTTGCCGAGGACGCCGACCTTTCCGCGGACCGCGCCGCTGGGAACCAGCGATAGCTTGTACTCGGTACCGTCCTCGACGACGGTGTGGCCTGCGTTGTCCCCGCCCTGATAGCGGGCGACCACGTCGGCGGCATCGCCCCAGAGGTCCACGATGCCGCCTTTCCCCTCGTCGCCGAGCTGCGAACCGACGATGGTTACGGTCATTACGCCGAGTGGTTCTGTCCCGGTCCGTAAACCGATTACGGTCCTTCTGCCGAGACGATGCACGTTCGTGGCTATATCTGCCACGAGAAAGCGAAAAAGGAACAGCATCGAGGGCAAAATCGGAGTTACTCGGTTCCCCGGTGTGCGAACCGATGCCCGAAGTGTTAACTACTCGCACCACTAACGCTTCGGATGATTAGCGCGACTCGCCCCTTTTGGACAATAACTTTTAAAAGCCTCTAAGACAAGTTAACACATGCCATGATAGATAGACTGGAGAAGGAAGTCGATATGCTGGAACGCCATCTGCAGGTCCTGAAGATGGTCCTCGAGAGCGAACCCATCGGGATCGTGAAGATGTCGAACGAGACGGGCTACCCGCACCACAAAGTTCGATACTCCCTTCGCGTTCTCGAAGAGGAGAACCTCATCGAGCCGTCGAGTCAGGGAGCCATCACGACCGAGCGCACCGAGGAGTTCGTCGCCGAACTCGACGACAAGATCGACGACATCTCGTCCAAACTGGAAGGGATGAAGATCAGCGAGAAGCACGAAGCCGAGAGCTAAAGTTCTGGAACGCGGTCTGTTGCAGACTACAGTTCTGGGACGTTGAGATGGAAGCCGCCGCTACGTGATTCCACCAGACAGAGGTGGTATCCCCGCTTGCGGGAGAGTTTCACGAAGCTCTCTCTCTTCTCGCGGCTCAAGAATCCGCCGGTCGTCGCGGTGTCGGCGGTTTCGAGCGCTTCCGGTTCGAAGAAGCTCTCCGTGACCTGAAACGCCCCCGATAGTTCGTCGTGGGCCTCTCCGACGCCCGACGCCGCGTCCACGAGCGACCCCATCATGTCGCCGGTCGTGGGGTCCCGGGAGTCGTTGAGGTCCGCGACCAGCAGCGGGTTGCCCATCCGGTCGCGCGCGATGACGTCGAACTCTTCCTTGCGAGTGTCCTCGTCCTCGCCCCCTGCGCTCACCGTGCCGTGGAGGTCCACGCGGTCGATCTTCGGGATCGACTCGTAGAGGTCCCGGAGACTGCTCCGGTGGCCGGTGTCGCGGATCTCGTACAGGAGGTCCTCAATGATCCACGAGACGAACCGATACTCGAAGGAATCGGCGAGGAACTCCTCGAACGCTCGGCCCTCGACGGTCGCGTCGTCGGTCTCGAACTGCGTGTGGTGTTCGAGTCGGAGGTTGGCGTTCACGTCCTCGAGGTCGGCCTCGCCCGCCGCGGCCTCCTCCAGCGTCGCCTCTCCTTTCGACTCGTACCTGACGAACAGGTTGGTCCCGTCGAACGCCTGCGCGCTGGAGAGTTGCCGACCGTCGGCGCTCGACCCACCGGAACTGACCGTTTCGAGTTTGGCCTCCAGCCGCTCGACCTCCTGACGCAGGGCGTCGCGCTCGCGCTCGAACTCGTTGCGCTCGGACTCGACCGTCGAGAGTCGCTCCTTCAACTGCTGGACCTGCTGTTTGCGCTGCTTGAGTTGTGACCGGAGTTTCTGGATTCGCTCCCGCGCGTCGTCCCCGCCGGATTCGCCAGCCCCGCTTGGCTTACCCTCGGCGGAGCCGGACGATTTCGAGGAGTCCGCGCCGGGACTGCCCGCACCCTGTCCGCTCGACTGGCGCTTCGCACCTCCACTCTCGCTCGACGCCGACCGACCGCCGCTGGTCGCCGACCCGGCGTCGGCCGTGCGGTTCGCGCTCTCGCTCGAAGTCGATCCCGTTCCGGACGCCGACCCCGGAGAAGTCGCGCCCGTGGATGCGGATCCGGTCGAGGCGCTCCCCGTCGAAGCCGAACCCTGCCGCGATTTCTTCTCGTCCGGCCCTTCGCTTCGGTCGGGGTCGAGCGACGGGATGGTCGTGGTCTCGCGCCACTCCGCCTCCTCGCTGAAGGCGTCGGCCTCGTCGTCGGACGCGCTGTCGCTCCCGGCGTCGGCCGACCCGGTTCGCCCGGTCGCGTCGTCACCGGTCGTGGTTGAACTTTCTCGGGTCGAAGTCGCACTATCTCGGCTCGGAGTCGCACCGTCCCGAGATGCGCCCGCGTCGTCTCGGGACGCAGCCGCGTCGGTCGTTTCGGTGGTCGTCTCCGCGCTCGACCCCGACTCTGCGGGCGTCGATTCGGCCGCCGTCTCCGCACTCGTCTCGGCGGTTCGCTCGGCGTCGGTGGTCCCGCCTTCGGCTTCCGGCTGGCGGATCGCGTCGGTGGCCGACCGGCTCTCCTGCGAGTCTGCCGTCGAACTGGCTCCGGACTCGGCCGCCGTGGTCTCCTCGGATCGCTCGCCCGCGGGTGACCGACCTGCACTCGATTCGGCCGTGGGCGACTGGCCCCCGGACGATTGACCTGCAGACGATTGACTTGTGGAGGACCGGCCAGCAGACGCTCGGTCTGCGGGCGACTCGTCCGGGGACGGTTGGCTGGTCCCCGGTTCCGCTTGGCCGCCGGGACCGTCGGCGGGTCCGGTCTTCCCCACGCCAGCCGAGCCGCTCCCTGCCGTTTCGCTCGACCCGCCCGCTGGTGGACTCGACGGCGAATCTGCCCCCGCGTCGGGTTCGTCGCTCTCCTCGGGTTCGGGCACGTCGGTCACTTCGAGGTCCACGTCGGTGACCTCGTAGATGCCGACCTCGTCGGCGGCGCGCTCGAAGGCTTCGTCGCCGGTCACGACCTGCTCGCTCGCGCCGACGAACGCGACGCTCATCGAGCGCCCGCCGTAGTACGCGACGTAGTAGTCGCCGCTCAGGACGTTCTCGCTCAACTCGACGTAGCCCGTGAAGCTCCCGTCCGTGAGGGTCGAATCGACCTCGGACAGGGGCGTGTCGTTCGTGTAGTACTTCGCTCGCGTGTCGCCGCCCTGCTCCTGCATACTGAACACGAGCGGAAGCGACGGATGGGGCGCGGCGTAGGCGGTACCGTCTGCGTCCTCGAAGTCGTCGAGACTTCCCTCGTAGACGCCGATGATCCGCCCGTTCAACATGAACAGCCACGCGCCGTTGGCCCTGACTGTCCCCGAGAACTCCCCGTCAGAGAGTTCGCGCAGGCCAGCGAACCCGTCCGCAAAGGAACGAGTACTCCAGCTCTCGACCTGCTCGACCGTGCGCGTTTCCATATTACGTGGAAGCCAAAGCCGTTTCAAATATCTTGCGGCCTACGACCTTTTGCTGCGGTCGCAGGTCGCGCGACGAGACGCGCGCCCGGCTCCCTGGCAAAAGCTCGACCAAAACCACGGCGTCACCCCCTCAGGAGCGCCTCCTGCGCTCCTGAGGGGTTCCTTGGGCCTCAACCTTCGAGGATAGCCTGATGCTTCCAAGTTACCCATCCAGACCGACTCAATACCCACTCGAAATCGATGTTATACCTGACCGAGAACAGATTCGCGCGAGGTGAAGAATAGAATGCGCGGAGGGAAAAGGTCCGGAGACGGCTTTAGCTGCCGAAGGGACGTGGGTTGCGCTTTTTCCCCAAGTTTTTGCAAGCGAGCTACCCGCAGGGTAGCTCGCGCAGTAAAAAGTGGTATTAGATCTTGGATTCCGCGTCGTCGGCGAGCTCCTGCATGCGCTTGCCGATGCGGCCGGCTTCGCTGAACTCGTCGTCGCTCATGGCGGTTGCGAGCGCGTTTCCGAGGACGAAGACCGCGTGCTTGTGTTCGCTCTTGGACTTGTGGACGTGCGAGGGGTCCACGTCGAGTTGCTCGTACGGGTCGAACAGGCCGTCCTCCACGCTTTCCTGGTCCTGGAAGTACTCCATGATGAGGACCATCTCCTCGTGGAGTTCGAGTAGCTCGTCCTTGTGCATACTTCACGGTAGGGAAGTGTCCGGTTTAAGGGTTTCTGACAACAGTTGGCACGTTCAGAAAATTAGAACACGTACTCGTCTTCGTGCCCCATCATCCCCTCGTCTTCGAGACCGGGTTCGCGGTCGTCGTCGTCCATCGGTCCGCTCGTTTTGTAGGCCTTCATACCAGTCGAGAGGAGGTCCTCGATGGCCTCCTCTCGGTTGACGAACTCGCCCTGTTCGACCATCTGGGCGATCTGCATTTCGAGATGCTCTGGAATAGTTATCTCTACCTTCGGCATTGGAACATTGGTGGCTTCGGGAGGGGTGTTCTTAAGTCTGACGGGGAGGACGTCGCTCGCTGTCGTCGTTCTCTCACGAACCGATATCGGTAATTTATCACACGGTAACGAAGCGGTTGGATTCAGGGGAGATAATTACCGATGACGCATTCGCGGGAGTATTGTGGGCCTGCGCTACTGAAGAAAACGTGATTATATCGTCGGTTCACCGACTGCTGAGTATCTGCTCGATGGACTCGCGGATGCGACTCGGACCCATCGAGGTGAGTTTCTGCTCCATCCGCTTCTGGTTGAAGTAGCTCGCGAACGCGAGGATGGTCGGCGGCCACAGGCCGATGAACATCCCTTGCATCTTGTTGCCGCGACCGAAGAACTGGTACCACGACAGCGCGACCGACGCTGCCGACGCGAGGATAGCGAGGTCCGTCGTCGACTCCCCGGCGGCCTCCTTCGTCGCTTGATCCTTCATCTGCTGCTGACCTTGCATTGACATTGCAACTTCGCTTTGGCACACCGCATCCTTTGTTATTCAGGCGATGCCCGGGAGTATCGATGGTTAGTTTCGGGAGTTTCGTGGGTTTTCCGTGGAACCGGAACGTTACCGACGGGAAACCCCCGATTGCGGCCGGTTTTTCCCCGGGGAAACGTACCGCAGTCGATAGACCTACCAGTTTTCGACCCGGACGGTCGCACATGAGCGTCACCGACGTGACGGACCTCCACGAGGAATTCGACGGCGAACGCCTCCCGCCGGGCCAGCGGAAGACGAGCAAGTTCCCCGTCCTCTCGAAGAGCGGCACGCCCGACTGGGACCCCGAGACGTGGGAGTTCACCGTCACGGGCGCGGTCGAGGAGG
>PXSM01000027.1:0-13556 GCA_003023465.1 Halobacteriales archaeon SW_6_65_15
GGCGGGCTACGAGGTCGTCGACGAGTTCACCCAGTCTCGGAAGGAGGACCCCGCGATGCAGGTCGGCGAGGGGAAGGCCGCCGAGATCGGGGCCGCAGTCGCGGAGACGGGCGCGGGAGTGGTCGTCTTCGACAACGAACTCGGCCCCTATCAGACGTACAATCTGGGCCAGAAATTCCCCGAGGACACCCGGGTCATCGACCGATTCCGGCTCATCCTCGAGATATTCGGCCAGCGCGCCCGGACCCGGAAGGCGCAGCTACAGGTCGAACTGGCGGAACTCCGGTACGAACTCCCGCGGGCGGAGGCCAAGACTAGCCTCGCCAAACGCGACGAGCGCCCCGGGTTCATGGGGCTTGGCGAGTACGACGAGAGCCGCGAGCAGGACATCAAGGACCAGATCAGTCGCATCAAGGACGAACTCGACTCCATCGCCCGGACCGAGGCCGACCGCCGGGACCGCCGCAGGGAGTCGGGCTTCGACCTCGTGGCGATGGCCGGGTACACCAACGCCGGGAAGTCCACCCTGATGCAGAGCCTCGCCGAGGACCTCGAATTGGGCGAGAACGAGGAGTTGCATCCCGACCTCGACACCACCGCCGAGGCGCAGGACCGCCTCTTCACGACGCTGGGCACGACGACCCGGAAGATGGACATGGACCGCCGGGACGTGCTCCTCACCGACACGGTCGGGTTCATCAGCGACCTTCCTCACTGGCTCGTGGAGTCGTTCAAGTCCACCCTCGACGCGGTGTACTACGCCGACCTCGTCCTGCTCGTGGTGGACGTGAGCGAGCCCATCGAGGAGATCCGCGAGAAGCTGGTCACCAGCCACGACACCCTCTACGAGCGCAACGAGGCACCCATCGTGACCGTGCTGAACAAGATCGACGCGGTGGACGACGAGGAACTCCGCGAGAAGACGGAGGCTCTCTCGGCGCTCGCCCCGAACCCCATCGCGGTCTCCGGCAAGGAGCAGATAAATCTGGAGGGTCTGCGGGCGCGCATCGACCAGGAACTCCCCGACTGGCAGCGCGAGCGACTCGTCCTTCCGATGACCGAGGACACGATGAGCGTGGTGTCGTGGCTCCACGACCACGCCCGCGTGGACGACGTGACCTACGCCGACGACGAGGTCATCGTGGAGTTCGAGGCCCGACCCTCCATCGTGGAACGGTCCCGGGCGAAGGCCGGGGAATTGACGAACGCGCCGTCGGCCTGATCCCGGACCTGCTCTTCACCTGCCTCTTCCATTTCTCCACCCGCATCTCCGATTTTTTGTCGCGTTCGCGCCCGCCCAACCGACGGGTAGCTATAATTACGGATCCGATGTATGCGGCGGCATGGCAGTTATCGAGACAGAGGGCCTGACCAAGCGATTCGGCGACGTTCGCGCGGTCGAGGACCTCGATTTGCGTGTCGAGGAGGGCGAGGTGTTCGGCTTCCTCGGCCCCAACGGCGCGGGCAAATCGACGACCATCGACATGCTGCTCGACTTCGTGCGACCCACGGCGGGCACGGCGACCGTCCTCGGCTACGACGCACAGAAGTCACCGACCGAGATCCACCAGCGCGTGGGCATCCTGCCCGAGGGATACGGCCTGTACGACCGACTCTCCGGACGCAAGCACGTCGAGTTCATGGTGGAGTCGAAAGGTACCGACGACGACCCGGACGACATCCTCGAACTGGTCGGTCTCGACCCCGAGGACGCCGACAGGGCGGTCGGCGGCTACTCGAAGGGGATGGCCCAGCGACTCGTACTGGGAATGGCACTCGTCGGCGACCCCGACCTGCTCATCCTCGACGAACCCTCCTCTGGGCTCGACCCCAACGGAGCGCGCGAGGTGCGGCGAATCGTCCGCGAACTCGCCGACGAGGGGACGACCGTCTTCTTCTCCAGTCACGTCCTCGGGCAGGTCGAAGCCGTCTGCGACCGGATGGGCATCATGCGGAACGGCAGACTCGTCGCGGTCGATACCATCGACGGCTTACGGGACTCGATAGGCACGGGGTCGAGCATCGAACTGACCGTGGATACCGTCCCCGACGGCATCGAGACGCTGACCATCGACGGGGTGAGTAGCCTGACGGCCCGCGACGGCACGATTCGCGCGACGGTTCTCGACCCGAGCGCCAAGATCGCCGTCATCGACCGGGTGCGAGACGAAGGCGCGACCGTCCGCGACGTCACGACCAGCGAGTCCTCGCTGGAGGACCTGTTCACCGCGTACACGACCGACCGCGAGACGGCGGGAGACGGAGCGGAGGGGGTTCGCGCGTGAGCTGGAGCGTCGTGGCCCGAAAGGACTTCGCGGACGCCGTCAGGTCGCGGATGCTGTGGAGCATCGTCGGCCTGTTCGCGGTGCTGATGGCGGTTTCCGCGCTCGTCCCGGACCTCCTCGGAGACGGCGACCCGGTGGTCGGCTACAGCATCGCCGCGGGCCTCGCCGAGACGCTGGTACCCGTGACGGCCCTGGTCGCGGCGTACCTCGCAATCGCTGGCGAACGGGAGTCGGGAAGCATCAAGATACTGCTGGGCGCACCCCACTCCCGACTGGACGTGACCGTCGGAAAGCTCGTGGGTCGTACGGGCGTGGTCGTCGTCGGTGTCGTCGCGGGCTTTCTCGTCGCCGGAGTCGTCGCACTGGCCGTCTACGGAAATCTCGCTCTCTCGGAGTTCGTCTCGGTGACGGCGCTGACGGCGGCGCTCGGGCTGGCGTTCGTCGGCATCGCGGTCGGCATCTCGGCGGCGACCAGCACGCGCTCGCGGGCGATGGCACTCGCGGTCGGGCTGTTCTTCGTGTTCGCGCTCCTCTGGGACCTCGTGCCCCTCGCGCTGACGTACCTCCGGACGGGGAGCCTGCCGACTCCCGGCGAGACCGTCCCGGCGTGGCAGATGCTGCTCCAGCAGCTCAACCCCTCGGAGGCCTTCGGGCAACTCGTGGACACCGCGCTCGGCGGTGCCGACGCCCCGGGTGCCGAGGGCGGGGCCGCTGCGCTGGCCGGGCAGGTCTCCGGTCCGGTTCCGTTCTACCTCGAAGACTGGTTCATGCTCGTCATCCTCGGCGCGTGGACGGTCGTCCCGGTCGTCGTCGGGCACCTGCGGTTCCGCGACGCCGACCTCTGAGGCTCAGGCCTCTACTTTCGGACTTCACTCTTGAACCGCCACTCTCGGTCCATTCACGAGAAGAGTCGTTGATTCCGCGTTCGATCCGGCCACTGAGACGATGGGGGACGTCCCGCATTATCGACGTTCAACGCTCGTTACCGTTCGGAAGTACGTCTCGGATTCCGGAGCCGGCGGAGTATTTTCGATTCGGACGGCGACACGAGCAAATAACAAAGTGCTGTGGGCTGGCAGACCAGCGTGACCGACCGTGGCTCGGTGGTTCGACAGCACACGCCGGCGGTACGCCCTCTACTACCTCTCCGAGCACCCGAATCCCGTTCCTGTCGAAGACCTCGCCGCGCAGGTGGCGGCGTGGGAGCGCGCGACGACAGCGCCCGACGAGGACGCGCCGGACAAATCGATCTCCGAACACGTCGAGTTGGTCGCCACCTCGCTCCGGGAGAACCACCTTCCCCACCTCGACGGGTTGGACCTCGTGGCGTACGACGACCGGGACGACCGCGTGACCGGACGGATCGAAGATCCGACGGTCGAACTCTACCTGACGAACGACCCGCGAACGACGGTGGCGTGGTACAGGATGTACCTCGTGTTGACCGTGGTCTCGACCGTCGTGATCGGGCTCACGCAGGTCGGCATTCCTCCGTTCGACCACCTTGGACCGGTCGGCGCGGCCGGGGCCATCGTCGCGCTGTTCGCGGCGGCGAGCCTCACGTACTGGTACGACGTGCGCCGCTGGCGACGCCGAAACCGGGACGAACCGCCCGACTTTCTCGTCTCGCTGGACGAGGAGATACCCTTCGAGGAGCGGAAGGAGAACGGGAACCGCGAGACGGGACGCGACGATGAAAACGGACCGAAGGACGGCGAGAGAAGATGAGACGACGGAAACAGAATTTGGAACGAAACCGGAGTTCGTGGCGAGAACGCCCGACGGTCAAAGCTCGGTCTTCGTCTTCTCGACCACCCGCACGCGGTCGATGGACGTGTCGGGGTACTGGCCGTTGTCGGTCTTTTCCGCCGCCTTCACCATGTCCCAGACCACGTTCAGGCCAGTGGTCACGCCCTCCAGGGCCTCCATCTCGCAACCGGTCTTGCCGGTGGTCTCGACCGCGACTTCGAGGGTCACCCGGTCCTCGAACAGTTCGAAGTCGGTCTCGACGTTGGTGATGGGAATCTGGTGGCACATGGGGATGGTCTCCCACGTGTGCTTGACGGCCTGCACGGCCCCGACTCGGGCGGTCGCCAGCACGTCGCCCTTGCTCAGGTCGTTGTCGCGGATGGCCGTGACGGTCTCGGGTTGGAGGCGTATCTCGCCGACGGCGACCGCCCGGCGGGCGGTGTCGGGCTTGTCGCCCACGTTCACCATCTGGACCTCGCCCTCCTCGTCGGTGTGGGTCAGGTCGGCGTCGTTCTCCTCGGGTGGCGAGCGATCTTCACTCATCGTCCTCACCTCCTTCGTCGTTCCACAGCGCTCGGGGAAGCACGTCCAAGAGGTCCGACGCCAGCAGGCCGTCGTGGCGGTCGTCGAGTAGCTCGGCCGCCCGGCCGTTGGCGTAGGCCGCCATGCAGGCCGACTCGAAGGGGTCGTGGCCGCCGAGCAGTCCCGCGACCGTGCCCGCGAGCGTGTCGCCCGTGCCGCCGACCGTCATCCCGGGCGTTCCCGCCCTGTTGATGCGGGTTCGCTCGCCGTCGGAGATCACGTCGTCTTTCGCCTTCGCCAGCACGACGTGGCCGAGGTCCGCGGCGAACGCCTCGATCCCGTCGGCGTGGTCGCGCAGGGCGTCGTCGCTTTCGACGTCGGGGCCGCCCATCTTCGCCAGTTCCTTGCGGTTCGGCGTGCAGACGAGGGTCGCGTCGGTCTCGACCTCCGGAACCACGGGGAGCGCGTCGGCGTCCACCACGACCGGCCCCGAGAACTCCGCGAGGAATCGCTCGGCGGCGTCGAGGGTCTCGTCGGCGCTTCCGAGCCCCGGGCCGAGCACGACCACGTCGTCGTAGTTCTCGGCGGTCTCGACGAGGTCGGGAACCTGCTCGGGCGTCAGGCGCTCGCCCTCGTAGGACTGGACGATGAGGTCCTCGGCGTAGCCCTGAATCTGCCCCGCGACCGGTTCGGGTGCGGCGACGAACGAGAGGTCGGCACCCGTCCGGAGCGCGGCCTGCGCCGCCAAGGCGGGCGCGCCGGTGTACGGTCCCCCGCCGATGACGTAGGCGCGGGCGTCCTCGGCTTTCTCTCCGCGCCTGACCGGCCGGAGGTCGCCCGGTCCGAGGAACTGCTCCGCGGCGCGGGGGATGCCGATGTCCGCGACGGTCACCTCGGCGTCGAGGGAGTCGAGACCGGGTTTCTGGTCGTGGAAGGTGACCACGCGGTCGGCCGCGACGGCGGCTCCGGGGGCTCGCGGTTCGTCACCGCTCGCGTCGTCCGAGGCGCGAAGCGCCTCGCTGGCCTCTCCGGTGTCGGCGTTCACGCCCGAGGGAACGTCCACCGAGACCACGGTGGCGTCGGACTCGTCGATGCGCTCGGCCGCGGTCGCCTCGGGTTCTCGGAGCGCGCCGGTCACGCCCGTGCCGAGCATCGCGTCCACGACCACGTCGCAGTCGGGGAGTTCGAACTCTCTGGAACCGCCGACTTCTTCGGTCTCGTACTCGGCCCGCTGGAGGGCCGCCCAGTTCTCGCGGGCGATGTCCGTCGCGATGGTCTCCTCGCGACCGAGCAGGTGGACGGAGCAGTCGTATTCCTCCAGAAATCGCGCGGCGACGAAGCCGTCGCCGCCGTTGTTCCCGCGTCCGGCGACCACGACTACGCGCGCGCCGGGGTCGGCGACCGACCGAACCTCGCGGGCGACGGCGTTGCCGCTCGACTCCATGAGCTGCTTGCGGGGGACGCCCAGCGCGGCCGCGTTCGCGTCCACCTGCGCCATCCGCTCTACCGAAATCATGTCGGGCCGTTCGAGGGCGAGCGCGTTAAACCCTGCCGTCGGGATTCGAGGAGAGACGGAGCGAACTCCTTTTGAGATAGCGACAGCAACGACTACGTGATGAAGCTACTCGTCGTCGGCGCGGGCGAGATGGGTCGGTGGTTCGGTGAGGTCGTCACTCGCGAACTCGAAGCCGACGGGCTCGACGACGTCGATCTGGCGTTCGCCGACGCCGACTCCGGGGTCGCGGAGGCGACCGCGGACGAGGTCGCTGGCCGGTTCGTTCCCCTCTCGACCGCCGAGCGATTCGACGCGGTCTGCGTCGCGGTTCCAATCTCGGTCGCGGACGAGGCCATCCGGACCCACGCGGAGAAGGCCGAGCGCGCGCTGGTGGACGTGACGGGCCAGATGGCCGAACCCGTGGCCGCGATGGCCGAGGTCGCGCCCGAGCGCGAGCGCGTGAGCCTCCATCCCCTCTTCGCGGCCGCGAACGCGCCGGGGAACGTCGCGATGGTGGCCGACCAGACCGGTCCCGTCACCGACCGACTGCTCGACGCCTTACGCGCGGCGGGCAACGACCTCGTGGAGACGACGCCGGAGGAGCACGACGACGCGATGGCGACGGTGCAGGCGGGAGCGCACGCCGCCGTCCTCGCGTTCGCGCTCGCGGCCGGGGACGTGCCCGAGGGGCTGACGACGCCGGTCTTCGAGGACCTGACGGCGGTGGCCGAGCAGGTCGTGGGCAACGAACCCCGCGTCTACGCCGAGATTCAGGAGACGTTCGACGGGGCCGACGAGGTGGCGGCGGCCGCCCGTCGGCTGGCCGAAGCGGACGAGGAGACGTTCGCGCAACTGTACCGGGAAGCCGGAAAGTCCCTCCAGACGGAGGCAGACGAATGAACGGCCCGAGGACGGAACCATGAATGCGGACCAACGCGAGGGAATCCGAGAGAACGCCAAGTACCTCCGGAACGTCCGACCCATCGACCCCGAGGAGATTTCGGAGTACGTCGAGAGCCAGCCCCACCCGGCGGTCGTGCGCCAGATTCTCCGCGAGGAAGCCCTCTCGCTCGGCCTCGTCGAGCGCGAGGACGGCACGTTCGAGCCGGTTTCAGACGAACCGATTCAGCTGTCCACCCCGTTCCGGGGCGTTGAGGCCTTCCCCGCCGAGTACGGCCACCTGCTCGAAGACCTCCTCGCCGAGCGATTCGGGCCGAACTGGCACGAGGGCGAGTCGGGCGGGCAGTTGCGGGAGACCATCCGCAAGCTCAAGGCCGACTACTTCCGGAACAACCCCGTCGAGTACGACGACCTCGCGGCGCTGGGCTACGCCATCTACCACCTGTCGGACAACTACGCGGTCGTCCAGTACGTCCTCCACGAACTCGCCGAGGCGGGGCTCCTCGACCGAAAGCTCCGGATTCTGGACGTGGGCGCGGGCGTCGGCGGTCCGGCGCTGGGGATTCACGATTATCTCCCGGAGCACGCGCTCGTGGACTACCACGCGGTCGAGCCGAGCGCTGCGGCGGACGTGTTCGACCACATGCTCTCGGACGCACGGCCGAACTTCCACACCGAACTCCACCGCGAGACTGCGGAGGAGTTCACGCCGGAATCAGGAGAGGGGGACGAAAACAAGCCGTTCGACCTGATCCTGTTCGCCAACGTCCTCAACGAACTGGACGACCCCGAGTCGGTCGTGATGCGCTACCTCGACTCCCTCGCCGACGACGGGTCGCTCCTCGCCGTCGAACCCGCGGACCGCGAGACGAGCATCGGCCTCCGGCGGGTCGAGCGCGCCGTGGCCGACGAGGCGGAGTTCCAGCGCAAACTCGACGAGGCCGCGCGGGGTTCGGAATCCACGAGTGATCCGGGTGGCGCGAACGAGAGGGAAGCCACCAGCAACCCAGAACGCGATTCCGGCGAGTTCGTCAACGCGGACGTGCAGTTCTCCTACGCCCTCCTCCGACCGGACGGCGAGCGCCGGGTCGAGTTCACGGCCGACCCCGACCGCTCGGCCAAGATGGCCGAGATGGAGCGCCACGTCACCCAACGCATCGACCTCGTGGCGGTGAAACTCAGCCACAACCTTGCCGCGGACGAAGACGGCCGGAATCCGCTGTTCAAGGTGAGCGACGGGAGCGAGTCGGTCGATCACTTCGCGGTGCTGACCAACGAGACCGCGCTGAACAGCGACCTCCGAACCGCCGACTACGGCGACCTCCTCCACTTCGAGCAGGTGCTCGTCCTCTGGAACGACGACGAGGAAGCCTACAATCTGGTGGTGGACGAAGACACGGTCGTGGATCGGATTCCAGTATAGGATTCTGGTTTTGGACAATACATTTGTTTTCTAGAAATAGAATTTCATATCCCAAACGTACAAAATTGTACCTAAGATGTCACAGTCCACTGGACGCGCCGCGAGGGCTTCATGCCCGAGTACGCGGGGAGGTACGGGGGCGCGGTGCGGTCACGGTGCTGTGCGGTCTTCCCTAGGTTTCGGGAGTAGCTAGCTTCCCTCACGCAAACGTCCACGTTGATTCGGTAAAGCTAGCTACTTCCGACACCGATGAGAAACCGCAACCGCACTGCGAGAGCCTCGGACCTCCCCAGCCTCCTGCGCTTCTCACTGCGTTCCGATGCTCGTCCCTCGCACGGAGAGGGCTCGGCATACAGCCTCGCCAGCGCGCGCCGGGTGGATAATCTGATTCGAGCGCGCGAAAAGGAGAGTTGATCCCGAAGTCCCGAAGCAACAAAGCGAATTCGTCACCGTCCCAGCCACCGGCTTGGTTTGCCGACTCGGACGGCTTTTAGCCCGCGAGATCAGAACCAACGGTATGGCCGATACGTTTCGTTCCTTCGACGGACTCCGCGAGGCACTCGCGGACGCCGACTTCGACCGCCCGCCAGCCATCGTCTGCAACGCCCACGTCACCGGATTGAGCGTCGCGCGCGCGCTGAAGGCCCGCGACGTACCGGTGATCGCCATCGACCGCAACGAGAAGGGGGTCGCGCCGTACTCCGAAGCAGTCGATTTCGCGGGCCGAGTGACCTACCCGCTCGACGACGAGGCGGGCTTCCGCGAGGACGTGGAGGTGCTCGCGGCCGAGATCGAGTACGAGCCGGTCGCCTTCGGGTGCATGGACGAGTGGGTCCACGCCTTCTCCCGGACCGAACCGGAGGGCGTCCGCCTGCCGTTCGCCGACCGCGAGGTGATCGACCGGGTGCTCGACAAGGAGTCGCTCTACGCCGTCGCGGAGGAGCTGGGCGTCCCCTACCCCGAGACCTACCGCATCGCCGAGACCGACCCCTCGGAGACCGGCGGCGAGTCGGGACCCGTCGGTGAATCCGGCGACGGGACCCGCGAGAGCATCCCCGCCGCGGAGGCCGCCGACCGACTCGACTTCCCGTTCGTCGTCAAGCCCGCCCGCAAGCGCAAGTTCGAGGAGGCGGTCGGCACGAACGTCATCGAGGTGGCCGACGAGGCGGAGTTCGAGGACGTGGTGGCCAACGCCGCCGCGGAGGGCATCCGCGTGATGGCACAGGAGAAAGTCCCGGTCGTTCAGGGCGAGGACTGCTCGCTGGCCTCCTACGTCCCCGAGTCGGGCGAGGCGGTCTCCTTCGTCGGGAACGCCCGCGTCCGGTACCCCCTCGGGTTCGGCACCTCCTGCGTCGTCCAGCGCGCCGACGAGTCCGCCGCCCGCGAGGTCGAGGAGAACGCCCTCGCGGTCCTCGACGAAACGGACTACTACGGCATCAGCGAGGTCGAGTTCGTCTACGACGGCGACCGCGAGGAGTACGTCCTGCTCGACGTGAACACCCGACCGTGGAAGTGGATTTCCCTGCCGGTGCAGGCGGGCGCGAACCTCCCGCTGGCGGCCTACTCCGACGCAGTGGGCGAGGAGAGCGAGGCGCAGCGCGCCTCGGAGGATCGAGCGGGGAAGCCGCGAGGCTACGAACCGGACGAGATTCGAGACGCCCAGTGGGTCTACCTCGCGGACTACCTGAAACTGCTCGGTAGCGACGAGAACTTCGCCGACGTGCTCGGCAGGAACGACTGGCTCTCGCTCGCATCCGGCGACTTCGAGGCGAGCGACGACCTGACGACCGGCGTGTATCGCCCGTCCGACCCGGCTCCGGCCTACCAGCTCCTCAGCACGGAGTTCGGCACGCAGGAGTACTACTGTAGCTGCTAGGTCGCCGACTTCTCTCCGGAGATTCGCTCTCGGTGTCCGATTCGGTGGCCAAACGGTCCGAATCGGACGGAACGAATTAGTGTCAGCCGGTCGTACCGTCGACATGGAACACGTGCGGATTCGGGCCGGTGAGTGCGTCATCTCCGAGGAGGCGATCCGAATCGACGAAGGAGTGAAGCAGTTCGTACGTCAGCAGTACGAGGACCGTCCGTTGCTCGTCGGTGGACTCCTCCTGATCTGGATTCTCGCAACCGTCGCCACGCTCTCGCTCGCAGGGTCACTATTCGTACTCGACGCGTTACCCGACTACTGGTTCGAGTTGCTGATGGCTTCGATTGCGCTTCAAGCGACGGTGCCGTTGGCGTCGTTCCTGCTCGCTATGCAGTGGACGCTCTCGATGAGACTGGCTCAACGTCGCGGAGAGTATCCTCGGAACCTGAGCGACGACGACGTTATCCCGGTCGAATCGGTCGAATCGATCGCGTTCGACACCGTCCGGGGGTATCCGGTCGCGTTCGTCCGCCGTCGGGGTGGCGACGAGGGAGCCGTCAGACCGATTTTCTTCGGACGCGACAAAGAGACCGAAGTCGAGCGTGCCCGGGCGGCGTTCCGGTCGCTCGGCGTCTCCGTCGAGTCACCTCGTGCGACCGCTTCCGGTTCGTAACTGGGACGTTCGACTATCACGAGAATTACCCCGGACGAATCATCTCGGACAGTTACGACGAGCCTCATACCCTCACCCCGTCCGAGGTCGGCCCCCAGTTTCGCCGGTATCCCCGACTTTTCCCGCGGGGACCTCCTTTCCAGCGACAATGAGCAGCGACTACATGCATCTCAACCTTTTCACGATGAACTCCGTCGAGCACGTCACGACGGGCAATTGGCGGACGCCGGGCGACCAGTCCCACCGCTACACCGACGTGGAGTACTGGCTCGACGTAGCCCGGACCGCCGAACGCGGGGGCTTCGACGCCGTGTTCTTCGCGGACGTGCGGGGCATCTACGACGTGTACGGGGGCGACAGCGAGACGGCCGTCGAGAAGGCGGTCCAGACGCCCGCGAACGACCCGCAGGCGCTGGTGCCCGCGATGGCGACCGTCACCGACCACCTCGGGTTCGCGGTGACGCGCTCGACCACCTACGTCCACCCGTACCAGCTCGCCCGCGAACTCTCGACCCTCGACCACGTCACCGACGGCCGGGTGGCGTTCAATATCGTCACGTCGTATCTCGAAAGTGCTGCGAGGAACCTCGGTCTCGACGAGCGGATGGACCGCGAGACGCGCTACGACCGCGCCGACGAGTTCATGGACGTGTGCTACGCGCTCTGGGAGGAGAGCTGGGACGACGACGCCGTGGTCCGGGACGAGGACCGGGGCATCTACACCGACCCCGAGAAGGTCCGGGGCATCGACTTTGAGGGCGAGTACTTCTCGGTCCCGGACGCCCACAGTTGCGAGCCGTCGCCCCAGCGCACGCCCGTCCTGTATCAGGCGGGCTCCTCGGACCGGGGTCGGGAGTTCGCCGCCGACAACGCCGAGGCGGTCTTCGTCAGCCAGCCCACCGAGGAGGGCGTCAGGAGCTACGTCGAGGACATGCGCGAGCGCGCCGCCGAGCGCGGGCGGGACCCCGACGACCTCCGCTTCTTCCCCGGCGTCGTCCCCATCGTGGGCGAGACCGAGGAAATCGCCCAACAGAAGTACGAGACCTACGCAGAGAACGTCGATTACGAGGCTACGCTCGCACTGCTCGCGGGGTTCATCGACCTCGACTTCTCCGAGTTGGACCCCGACCAGAAGGTCGAACACATCGACACCGACGCAATCCAGGGCGCGGTAAACGCCTTCACGAAGAACGACCCCGACCGCGACTGGACCGTGGGCGAGGTCGCGGAGTTCGCGGGACTCGGCTCTACCTCGCCCATCATCGTCGGCGACCCCGAGCAGGTGGCCGACGAACTCCAGTACTGGTACGAGGAGGTCGGCGTGGACGGCTTCAACCTCAAGGAGATCGTCCGGCCGGGCACCCTCCGGGACTTCGTGGACATGGTGGTGCCGGTACTTCGGGAGCGTGGATTAGTTCGAGAGAAGTACGAGGGTGAGACGTTGCGCGAGAACCTGTTCGAGGAGGAAGATCGGACGCGACTGGCCGACGACCACCGGGCGCGGCAGGGGTGAACCACCCCTCGGGAAAGAGCGACTCAGTACCGGTAGAGCGACACCACGTACGGAAGCTTGTTGAACATCCAGATGGCGACCGGAAGACCGACGATGGTCAGCGAGATCAGGTACGCCAGCCCCATCCAGACGAGGCTGGCCCACCAGCCCACGAGGACGAAGTAGAACGCTCGGAGGACCAGACTCGGCTGGTCACGCTTGCCCGACCCGGCGATGACCACCGCGCCGGTTCGGCGCTTGAGGGTCAGCACCTTCGGCACCTGATTGATCATCTTGATCCCGAGTGGGAGTCCGACGACGGTGACGTTGAGCACCCACGCGGCCGAGAGCCAGATGCCGGTCGCCCACCCCCCGACGAACACGTACCAGAGCGCGCGGACGACGAGCGAGTGCTGTTGGGGTTTTGCCGCCATTGGTTTCGTGGTTCTCGGTGAGCGAGATAAGCGTTAGGGCCCAGTGAGAGCAGATTGGTTCGCGGATGGATTGGTTGCGGTAGTGTTTTTGTCCGGCCCCACACAACTCGGGACGTGACCGACTCCCTCGAAATCCTCCTGACGAACGACGACGGCATCGACAGTCCCGGGATTCGCGCGCTCTACGACGCCCTCTCGGAGGTCGGCAACGTGACGACCGTCGCGCCGGCCGACGACCAGAGCGCGGTCGGGCGGGCGATGTCCTACGAGGTCTCCGTCGAGGAGCACGAACTCGGCTACGCGGTCCACGGGACGCCCTCCGACTGCGTGGTCGCCGGACTCGCGGAACTCGGCCCGTATCCCGACGTGGTGGTCTCGGGGAGCAATCAGGGTGCGAACATGGGTGCGTACGTTCTGGGTCGCTCGGGGACGGTCAGTGCCGCGGTCGAGGCCGCCTTCTTCGGCGTGCCCGCCATCGCGGCCTCGCTCCACGTCCCGCAGAGCGAGTGGCCCCGCGAGACGACCGCCGAGGAGCACGCCGACGTCGCGGCGGCGGTTCGGTATCTGGTCGAGCACGCACCCGAGGCGGGCATCTTCGAGGAAGCGGACTATCTCAACGTCAACGGGCCGATGCCGAGCGAGAGTGGTAGGGTGAAAGACGGTGGGGCGGTCGAAGACGGCGGCTCGGTCGAAGGCGGCGATACGGTCGAAGATCG
>PXSM01000027.1:13578-16792 GCA_003023465.1 Halobacteriales archaeon SW_6_65_15
CCCGCGACGACGGCGTGGTCACCCTCCACGACAACACGTGGGAGCAGATGGAGGCCGACACCCTGCCCGACCCGGAGGGGACCGACCGACGCGCGGTGTACGAGGGCAAGATCAGCGTCTCGCCGCTGACCGCACCCCACACGACCGAGCACCACGAGTCGCTCGACGAGTTGGCCGAGCGGTTCTGAGTCGGTGCGACTCTACAGTTCGGTCCGCTCCGATTCCTCTCTCCTCCTCGTCCTGTCGCCCCTCCTCGTCCCATCGCCTTCTCGTTCGCTGGCCGTTTTGGACCTCTCGCTCCGCCGTTTCGCCTGACGAGTTTCGAGCCTGTCGAGGAGTCGCTGGGCGAGGTCGCTCGACAGGGCCGCCACACCCAGTTTGGTCACCCGGTCGCGCACTCGTCCACGGACCACCATCCCGAGGTACGTGAGGAGGTCTGGGAGCGTTCCGACCCGGTAGAGGGCGTCGGGGCGTTCGGCGGTCGCCGCCGTCAGTATCGTCCGTGCCACTCGCTCGGGCGAGTTGATGCCCGGACCGCCGCCCTCGACGATACCGATGCGGTCCAGAACCCGATAGAGGTCGGCGTAAGCGGGCGAATGGTCGAGGCGGTCGATCTCGGCGAGCGCGCGGTCGTAGAAGTCGGTGACCACGAAGCCCGGCTGGACCGCGACCACCTCGACGTCCTCGTCGGCGACCTCTTGGCGGAGCACGTCGGTCGCAGTTTCGAGCGCCCGCTTGGAAGCGTTGTACACGCCGATTCCCGGGAAAGTGAACCCGCCGATTCCGGCCGTGACGTTGACGACGGTGCCGCGACCCTGCCTGCGCATCCTCGCAAGCGCGGCCCGAACGAGTCGAAGCGGCCCGAAGGTGTTCACGTCGAACTGCTCGATCACCCGTTCCATCGGCACGTCCTCGACCGGGCCGAACTGGCCGTAGCCCGCGTCGTTGACCAGACAGTCGAGGCGGCCCTGCTCTTCGTAGATGCGGTCGATGGCGGCGACGGCCTCCAGATCGTCGGTCACGTCCAGTTCCATCGTCCGACAGCCTCGCTCCCGCAGGTCGGTGATCTCCTCGGGGTCACGCGCGGAGGCGTACACCTCCCAGTCAGCGTCGCGGAACTGCAGCGCCGTCGCCCGGCCGATGCCCGTCGAGCAACCCGTGACGAGTACCGTCTTCTCCGCGCCCGAATCGGTAGTCTCCCCCATGAATCGGGATTCGAGGGCCGCGTCAGTAAGTCCTGTCGCCGAACCTGTCGACGTTCAGAGGCCGAGGAGGTCCCAAATTCGACCCGCCACCCATTTTCGGAGCTCGAAGAGTCGCTCCATCCGGCCGGACCCCCGGTTCGGCTGAAGTTTGAAAATATATAGTTGGTTTAAAGATAGAAAATTGTTTCCTTCGTTCGGAGGTCCCCCGAGAGAGAACCGGGAAATATACGTGCCGGAGCGCGTCTGTCTATCCATGCGCGAAACGTTCGTCGAGCTGTTGGAGCGCAACGCCGACCACGCGACGGAGTTCCAGTCCCGATTCGACGACGTGCAGGACGCCCAGCACCCGGACGCGGTCACCGTCTGCTGCTCGGACTCTCGGGTCCTGCAGGACCACGTGTGGGGCAACGACGAGCCGGGTCGGATCTTCACCTGTAGCAACATCGGAAACCGGGTCGTCCAGCGGACCGACTCCGGCGATGTGGTCTCCGGGGACGTGCTCTACCCCATCGAGCACACTGGGACCGAAACCGCCGTCGTCGTGGGACACACCGGCTGTGGAGCCGTCACCGCGACGTACGACGCCCTGACGGACGGGGTCTCCGAGCCTGCGAGTTCGGAATCCCCGGGCATCGAACACTGCATCGGACTCCTGAAGCCCCGACTCGAATCCGGCGTCAAGGCGCTCCCCGAGGGACTGAGCCGAGCCGAGGCTGTGAACCGGCTCGTGGTGTACAACGTCGATGGGCAGGTGGAGTTCCTGCATTCCCGAGAACGTCGACGTCGTCGGCGTCGTCTACGACTTCCAGGACGCCTACTCCGAGCGTCGCGGCGAGGTTCACGTCATCAACGTCGACGGCGAGACCGACGTCGAGAAGTTGCGCGAGAAGTACCCGGAGATCGACTCGCGGATCGAACGGCTCTGGGAGTACTGACGTCTCAGCGCTTCTCTCGCTGTTCGACCTCGTTCGGTTCGGGAACTCACGTTACACGGTTGCGCGTACCCTTCCGGTTTCTGATTCGTTCCTCCGACGCGGCAAGTCCGGGAGTAACTTTATCGTAGGGTGCGTGTGATTAACTAGCATGACCAGAACTCGGTTTACGCCAGACGTCGATCTGGATGGGCTTTCCCCGGACGAGGCCTTCGCCGTCTTGGGGAACGAAATCCGGCTAGACATCATCCGGGTACTGTGGCACGCCGACGCTGTCCACAAATACGACGACGTCTCCGATGTCGCCGAGACGATGTCGTTCTCGGAATTGCGTCGCCGGGTCGACGTCGACGATAACGGGCAGTTCAACTACCACCTCTCGCAACTCGCCCCGCAATTCGTCCGGCAAACGGAGGACGGGTACCGGTTGAGCGGCGCTGGCAAGCAGATCGCCAGAACCGTAATCGCCGTCTCGGGGACGGAAGACGTGGATTTCGCTACCGACCTTGAACAGGACTGCCCGTTGTGTGAGGCTCCCATGACGGTCAGGTACGAGGATCAGTGGCTTCGAATCAGCTGTACCGAGTGCGACGGAATGTTCGGCGACAAGGCGCCGGACGGATCGGTCTTCTTCTCCAACTACCCGGCTGCCGGGTTGACGGATCGCCCCCCCGACGAAGCGCTCACGACCGGATTCTATCGGTGTATGTTGGACATAACATCCATGATGCACGACGTCTGTCGGGAGTGCGCAGGCTCTATCTCGGCGTCGGTGTCGGTCTGTAATGCCCACCGGATTCGGGAGGGAAAACCGTGCTCTCGCTGTGGAACCCGTTTCCCGGTCTGGGTAGAACAGCGATGTGACACCTGCGGATTCGCCAAGCGTCTGCCGGTCGAGGCATTCGTCATGGGTCTCACCCCCGTGATCGGATTCCTCGACGACCTGGGAATCGACGTCCTTGCCCCCTCCTTCGGCGAAGTCGTTCATCTGCTCCAGAATCGCTTCGAGACGACATTCACGGAGGAGCCGTTACGCGTCTCGGTTTCGATCGAGGGCGAGGCGGAGACGCTCGACAT
>PXSM01000028.1 GCA_003023465.1 Halobacteriales archaeon SW_6_65_15
CGCGCCCTCGTCGGTCGCGGGCTGCTCGCCTTCGACCCAGCCGCTGACGTTCTGGAGGACGGCGTCGCACTGCTCCAACCGGGTGTCGTTCTCGTGGAGTCGCTCGCTCCCGTTGACCTCGTAGGTGCCGGTCGCGTTCATGTCCGTGGCAGTCGGGCCGGTCGCGTGCTCGCCGGGGACCGACACCCGGGCCGCGTCGTAGACGAGCCACGGCGAGTAGGCCTCCCAGACGACCTCGCCCTCGGGCGTCACCTCGATCACCCGGTCGTTCGCGGAGTCGGTGACGAGCGTGTTGCCGTTCGGCAGTCGGTCGGCGTCGCGGGGCCACGCGAGGTCGCCCTCCAGCGTCCACGTCCGCTCCCAGCCGGTGCCGTTCGTGAGGTCGCCGTCCGGGTTCGCGTACTCCGCGATGCGGTCGTTCTCGCTGTCGCCCACGAGGAGAGTGGGCGTGCCGTTCTCGCTCTCGAGGTAGTCGGGATTGTGCTGCTGGTTGAGCACGTCGTAATTCTCGTCCTCTCCGAGCTTCATCTCGATCTCGTCGGTCGAACGGTTCACGACGATGGCCTGATCGAAGTTCCGGGGCGAGGCCAGATACAGGCCGTCGCCGAACCGCCACTCCCACTCGATCTCCTCGGTCGTGCGGTTGTAGACGAACAGGCGGTCGTCGTTGCGCTCGGCGGACTCGTTGTAATTGCGCATGTTGGCGACGAGGATCGCCTCGCCCCCGTCGATGAGGTCGGCGTCGTGGGTGTCGGCGATGGGGAGTCGTTTGGCCCAGACGGTCTCCTGAGTCCGCGGATTGAATTCGTAGAAGAGCGAGTGCTCGTCCCTGAGTTCCGCGGTGACGAAGAGGTTCCCGTTCGGGAGCGGGTCGACGTCGTAGCCCCAGCGCACGTCGTACTTCTCGGCCATCTGGTGGACCCACTGGACCTCGCCCTCCGGTCCGACGCCGACGAGTTTCGCGGGGCGCTTGCCGCCGTCCTCGCCGAATCGCATCCCCTGGACGCTGATGACGGTCGTTCCGTTCGCGGGTTCGGCGACGGTTCCGGTGCAGGGATGGGCGTCTCCGTCGGGAGTGGCCATCCCCTCAGTGGTCGTCGATCCGTCGAGGGTCGCCAGTTCGTCGGAGGGAGCCGCCGGGTCGGGTGCGGCGACGACGGGCGTCATCATCGAAAGACAACACAACAGGGCCAGCGCGACCGCAAGGGGCCGCCGGGAGGACGTTTGCATGGGTTCGGATATCGGTGTCGTTCGGTTTTTACTTACTGGTTAGCGAGCAGTCGCGTCGATTATCTGACGGTCGCGTCGGAGCGAACTCTCGGTGGTCTGCGCGAGGAGGCCGACGACCGTGGAGGGTACGCGGGGACTCCGCTCCGACGAGTTACGCTCGCACGGTCGGAGTTCCGACGTGAATACTTTGTGCCTTCCCGGCGTAAATCGGCGGTCGAGATGTCCACCGCAATCGCGCGCCGACTCGCCGACGACGACTTCTGGGAACGCCACGAGAGCCCCGCCAGCGGGTGGTCGAGGGTACCCGCCGGGCCGCTACTCGTCTACGCCATCTACGCCCGGAATCGGCCCCTCGTCTCCACCGTCGTCAATCCCGTTCTCTTTCCGGCTCCCGGTCCGGAGGCCGACGAGAGCTGGATGACGCGGGGCGTCCGCTGCGAGCGACTGTGGCTCGAAGGGGCCGACGTTGGCAGGACGAACTAGCTCAACGTCGTCAACGTCCCCGTCTTTCTGGCCGCGCTCTACTCGGCGTTCCGCCAGCAGCCCGCCCGCACCGCCGCCTTCACGGGTCTCTCGATGGCCCTGAAGCTGGCGTTCGTCAACGAAATGGCGAAGCTCTACGAGCGAGAAGGGAGTTCCGAACGAGAACAAAGTTCCGAACGAAAACGAGGTTCGGCCTACTCCTCGCGGCGGTCGAGGTAGGTCACGACGCCCCGGACGTTCAGCCGGGCCTCCTCGCTGGCCTTCCGTTCGCCCCAGAGGTCGACCATCTCGGCCTGCTCCGCGAAGTGGTCCTCCACGGCCTCGGCGTCACCAAGCTCCTCGTACTTGGCCTCGACAGTCTCGACCCACTCGGTGAGTTCGTCGGCGTACTCGTCCATGACCCTCGGTTCGTACTCGCGCGGGCCGAAGTGCGGGTAGAGGAGCACGTCGGGGTCGAGGTCCCGGATGGTTTCGAGGTCGGCGAGACACTGGTCGAGGTCGAAGTTCGGCGGCGGCGAGGTCTCGCGGATGGTCTCGACCGCGGGCACCCAGATGCCCGCCGCGTCGGCGACGAACGCCGCGTCGTCGTCGCGATCATAGAAGATGGTTTGGTGGGGCGCGTGGCCCGGCGCGTGGTACACTTCGAGGTGGTGGTCGCCGAGGTTGATCTCGTCGCCCGCGTTCAACTCGACCACCCGGACCTCCGGGACGGGTTTCGGCTCGACGTAGAACTCCCACTGATCGCCGACGGCCGCCTTCGTCCCCTCGACGAGCCGCGAGGGGTCCACGAGGTGGGGCGCACCGATCTCGTGGATCATCACCTCGGCGTTCGGGCACTCCTCGGCGAGGAAGCCCGCGCCGCCCGCGTGGTCGAGGTGGACGTGGGTCGGCGCGATGACCGCCACGTCCTCGCGAGCGATGTCGAGTGGGTGCCGATGCCTGTGTCCACGATGGCAGGCCGGGCCGAGTCGTAGATGTAGACCGCGCCGTACTCGTCGGTGTCGTACATCCCGGTGTCGAGATAGTAGAGGTCCGAGCAGTCGCCCGCCGTGACCTCTCGAAGGTCGCCTGCTTGCATGGTCGAAGGTGGGTCGTTGTGGGGTAAAAGGGGTTCGGCATCAGAGAGCTACTCTGTGAGGTTCTCACCCTTTTCGATTGCGTGTCGATACAGACTCGCACTTATTCGGAATCCATTGTCCGTCAGGTTGTCTAATTTCTCGACATATTCATCGAGAGGGATACGTCCTCGGTCGAGAACCTCGAGTAATACGTAAATCGTCCCATTAACTTCGAGTCCGAGTGACTCTGCCGTCTTTCGTGCAGCATGGTCGTCAGTCAAACAACGTGCGTCCTCCTCGTCGGCCAATGCGATTGCGGTACACTCGCCACGCTCTAACCCAGAAGACTGCTGAATTTCGTCGGCCCGGTCTACAGTTTCGTCTGAGAGCGTGATAACGTCGATAAACCGGTCTGTATCCGCTTCGATTGGAAGCGCGTCGGCGTACTGCTCCTCCTGACCCCGCGTAACGACTTCTTCGTAGACTGTCTTCGAAACGTACACATCTTCGAACAAGTTATCAAGGTAGTCAAGCTCGCCGAGCCTAGCGAGATAGATAAGAACCGTTGCGTCAGTAACGACGACCTCACTCATCGTCGCGCACCGCGGCGAAATCGGCTTCGAGGTCACTTTCGTCGTAGTTCATTTCTACACCGCGTTCCTCCAGAATATCGAGAAACCGCCAGATGGACACGTCAGCGATTTCAGCCGCTCGACCGACCGAGACAGTCCCCTCACGATAACGCTTAACTGCGGTCTCAATCTGCCAATCACCGACACCTCTTTCGAGGAGACGTTTGATAGCGGTGGAGCGGTCAGTCTGTTCTTCTTCCTGAATACGCTCGATTTTCTCGTAGAGGTCCTTCGAGACGCGAGCGGTGACGTGTTTCTGACTCATGTGTACACATTCGTACCTGACGTGTATCAAAAGGTCCGAGCAGTTGCTCACCGTAGCCTCACTCCCGCTCGGCTCAGTCGAAGCTCGTCTTGGGAATCAACTATAACAACATTTATGTTTCTTTGAAACGTATTTAGTTGTTCTATCGGTGGCATTCGGACTCACTGGCCGCCTCACGGGCATCAGACCGTCTTTGCTCGCCGATTCGAACCGCCTACGAGCTTACAGACCTCACCTGAAACTACCGCGTCTCTGTCAAGCACTGCCCCACGAGCGATACGGTTTTTTGCCGGGAGTGGGATGTGACGAGTAGGAATGCTAGACCGGAACTACATCCGCGAAAATCCCGACGAGGTCCGCGCCGCGCTCGAGAACAAGGGCGTAGACGGCGTGGACTTCGACGCCATCCTCGAAATGGACGAGGAGTGGCGCGACCTCAAGGCGCAAGGCGACGACCTCCGTCACGAGCGCAACGAGGTCAGCAGCCAGATCGGCGAGTTGAAGCAGGAAGGCAAGCACGAGGAGGCCGAGGAGGCCATCGAGCGAAGCCAAGAACTGAAGGCCGAACTGGAGGCGGTCGAGGACCGCGCGGCCGAACTGAAGGCCGAACTCGACGAGGCACTGCTCGAACTGCCCAACGTCCCCCACGAGTCGGTGCCCATCGGAGCGGAGGAGGCCGACAACGTCGAGCGCTACCGCGAAGGATTCGAGGAGTTGCGGGACCTCCCCGACGAGGTGACTCCCCACTACGACCTCGGCGAGGAGATGGACATCCTCGACTTCGAGCGCGGCGCGAAGGTCACGGGCGGCGGGTTCCAGTTCGTCAAGGGTGACGGCGCGCGCCTCGAATACGCCCTGATCCAGTTCATGCTCGACGTCCACCGCGAGCAGGGGTACACCGACGTCTTCCCGCCGA
>PXSM01000029.1 GCA_003023465.1 Halobacteriales archaeon SW_6_65_15
ACCACGTAGTCGTTGGCCATCACGCCGTAGGAGGCGTAGCCGACGACCAGCAGGACCAGCGCGGTTGCGATGGTCCACGAGATTTCGAGACGACGGTTCTCCTTGGTCGGCTTGGGGTCGTCGTTCTTCCGGTACTTCCAGACGGTGTAGATGAGGATGCCCTCGACCAGCACCGTGATCGGAATCGCCATGTACAGTAGCTGGGTGTTGAGCGACTGTATCAGCGCCTCCGTGGTCGAGTCGTACCCCTGCGCGAGTACCGGATCGGCGAACAGGGCGAGTGTCGCGACCCCCACTAGCGTTGCGAACGCTGTCCGCTTGGAACTCATACTGTTCGGAAATTAGGTTGAGACCCATAAATACCTGCTGACTTCCGCGTTCGGTCCGGCGATTCCGGGCCTTCTAAATACGGCGAGTCCGCAGTGTAGTGGGCCCTCAGTGTAGTACGAGATTCGCGTGACCGAACACGTCTCGTGACGCAACCGTCCAAGGTGGCTCGACGAAAGCGAGTCGGACGAAGTGGAGCGAATGGCTGTGGGTCGATTCTCGTGGTCGATGGTCGAGACTTTCGAGTGCTTACTTCTTCGTGACGTCGTAGTAGGCGGCCATCCCGTCGTACTGGACGTAAATCTCGAATCCCGTCTCTGCATAGCCCCAGTCGTACGTGACGTCGATGGTTCCGTAGTCACCAGCGTCCGCGATGATGATGAGATCTTCGAATCCGAACCCACCTCGGAAGAACTCCTCGCCGTAGTCGCTGTAGGTGTGGGTGAGGTCGTAGGTCGACCCCGTCGTGTCGTCCTTGATGAACCCGAGCAGGCTCGCAGCGAGCTCAGCCCCGTCAAGCGCGGCACTGATCTTGCCCGCTCCGAGTGCGTCTGCGGCTATCCCTGCAGCGGTCGTCACGACGTCACCGTACTCGGAGTTCGCTTCGTCGTCTCCCTCCGGGAACATGTATTTGTCGTCGTCGTTCGGATCGATGTCCACCGAGACGTCTCCTGACACCTCGATGGTCAGTCCCTGGTGACTGACGCCGAGCGGGTGTTCCTCGGCACCCTCCCGTGGGTAGGAGTCGTCGTAATCGTCCCCCGGGACGATGAACTCCTCGTCGTCGTCGTTGAGAACGATACCGTCGCCGCAGAGTTCCCAGTTGGTCTGGTAGTGGCCACTGTCGGTGATAGACCCGTTGGTTACCGTCAGACCCGCACCCAGCTTGTGGTACCCGTTGTACCCGGTGTCGTAATACTCGTGGTAGTTGCTCCACTCAGTTTCCGCAGCGGCGGCCGACTGACTGCTCCGAGACCAGCGGAACCAACGAGACCGGCACCGAGCGTCTTCAGAGCTGTTCTTCGATTTGTTTGCAGGAATTTTTGTCTCCTTTCTTCCATAAAAATCTATATTTAAAATGCTAAAAGTTTCCTATTGATGCGTGTTATAATAGGGCTAGACGGCGACAGCCGCGACACGTTTCCATCGCTCGGCCGCCGCCGCGGACGACCGAGGACCGAAATCAGACGGTCCGCCGCAATCACTCCGAGTCGGTTGGACTAAATATCACGAGTTCTCAGTGTTTCGGTAGAGATTCGCGTGACCGAACACACGACTCGCGCGGGGCGGTTCGTCTCCCTGCTCGCCGCGACGGCGATGGGCGTCTACCTGCTGGTGGTCGTCGGCGCGACCACGGCGCTGACCGACGCCGCGGCCGCCTGCCAGACGTGGCCCGCCTGCCACGGCCAGTGGCTGGTCCCACTCGACCGGCCCAAGTTGGCGGTCGCGTGGGGCCACCGGGTCGCTGCGCTCGGGGTCGCCGTCCTGCTGGCCGTGACGACCCTGCTCTGCTGGCGCGGCCGAACCTCGCGCCGCGTCCGGGCCGCCCTCACCACGGCGGCCGTCCTCTACCCGGTGCAGGTCGGTCTCGGCGCGTTCGCCGCGACCACCGCCACGCCGGCCCTGCTGTCGGCCGTCCACCTCGTGGTCGCGATGGCCATCTTCGGCGGCGTCGTCCTCGCGCTCGCGTGGACGCTCGAACCCGACGAGTTGGACGAACCGACCGGCGTCGAAGACCCCGGCGAGTTGTCCGACGCCGACCCCGCAGGTTCCGGGCCGAGTGCTGGCGCACGACCCGACGAGTCCGGCGGACTCCTCGCTCGCGCCGGCGAAACCGCGTTCGCCTACTTTCGACTGATGAAGCCGCGACTCATGTGGCTGCTCTGCCTGGTCGCCTCGGCCGGGATGGCACTGGCGGCCGGCCCCACCTTGCAGGTCGAGACGGTCGTCCTCACCCTCACCGGGGGCGTCCTCTCCATCGGCGCGTCCGGAACTTTCAACCACGTCTTCGAGCGCGACGTGGACCGGAAGATGTCCCGGACTGCCGACCGCCCGGCCGCGACCGACCGCATCCCGGTCCGGAACGCGGTCGCCTTCGGCCTGTTGCTGACCGCGCTCTCGCTGGTGGCGTTCCTCGCGGTGAACCTGCTGGCGGCGGTGCTGGGGCTGTTCGCCATCCTGTTCTACAGCGTCATCTACACCCTCGTCCTGAAGCCCAACACCGTCCAGAACACCGTCATCGGTGGGTTCGCCGGGGCGCTCCCCGCGCTCATCGGCGGGGCCGCCGTCACGGGCCGGATCGGACTCCCGGCGGTCGTGCTCGCGGGCGTCATCTTCCTGTGGACGCCGGCCCACTTCTACAACCTCGCGCTGGCGTACAAGGACGACTACGCCCGCGGGGGCTTCCCGATGATGCCCGTCGTCAGGGGCGAGGCGGTCACCCGCAAGCACATCCTGCTGTACCTCGCTGCGACCCTACTGGCGGCCAGTCTGCTCTCGACGGTCACCACGCTCGGCTGGCTCTACGCCGGAACCAGCGTCGCCTTCGGAGCCGTCTTCCTCTGGGCGGTCGTGCGACTCCACCGCGAGCAGACCGAAGCGGCCGCCTTCCGGGCGTTCCACGCATCGAACGCCTACCTCGGCGCGCTCCTCATCGCGGTCGCCGCCGACGCGCTCGTAGTGTAATTATGCGCCTCACCATTCAAGACTTCAACCTCGACCGGTTCAGACCAGACCGAGAGGCCCTGCTGTGGGCCGGGCTGGTCGTCAACCTCGAGATCATCCTGACGCTGGCGTATCTCCTGCTCGCCGACGTGACGATCACCGAGTGGCGCTACCTCCTCTACCCGTTCGTCTGGCTCAACGTCAGCGCGTGGGCGCTGGTCCGGACGACCCCGATTTCGCGCTCGGCCCGCACTCGATACGCCGGGGCCGCCATCGCCGCCGGGTACTTCCTCTTGCTGGCCTACGTCGGCGGCCTCGTCTCGCAGGGCGTCGGCTTCCACCACCCGACCGGCGCGGCCGTCGCGGACCACCACGCACTGGGCTGGCGGCTCGCGTGGCTCCCGCCGGGCTGGGGTCCCGCGGTGCTCTACAGCGGGATGACGGTCCAGCTCACGCTGATGCCGTACAAGGTCGTCAGCTACGTCACGCTGGCCTACCTCGTGTACGCGACGGTGCTCGACGCGGCGGGATCGGCGATCTCGGGCGTGCTCGGGCTGGTCTCCTGCGTGAGTTGCACGTGGCCCGTCGTCGCCAGCCTCGTCGGGGCTATCGCGGGGAGCGGCACGGCCGTGGCCGCCGCGGCCAACGAGTGGTCCTACGCGCTCGGAACCGGCGCGTTCGTCCTGACCGTCGTGCTGTTGCGCTGGCGGCCGACGATCCGGTAGCCCGCAGGCGCTCCGAGACGGTTTTGAACGCCGCTCCTCGGCGCTATCAGATTCGATAACGAAAGATAGTTACAACTACTCTCGGCCGAAACAACGCTGATCGAGCGCCATGGATTCCGACGAAGAGGCGGGGCAACTGGCCGAACTGCTCGCCACGCAGGCCGACCACCCGTCGGTGACCGTTGAGCGACTGGCGGGCAGTAACGAGGCGGTGGCCGACCTCGAATCCCCCGTCGTCACGCACCTCGTCGAGGGCGAGCGCCCGCAGTACTGCTTCGAGAGCCACGCCGACGGCGTCGGACTCGGCGACCCGGACGCCACGGTCGATCCCGAGCGGGGTGGGGTCTTCCTGTTCACCGACCTGCGGGTCTTCCTACTGGTCGGCCTCGCCGACGGCGACAAGTCGCTCTCGCTCCCCTACGAGTCCGTCGCGGACGTGGACTGCCACCCAGGAATGGACCGCCACCGGATCGAACTCGCCGCCGAGGAGACGACCTACCACCTCTGGATTCCGGCGTCGTTCGACCGGGAGGCGGTCGAGCGCGCGGCCGAGTACGCGACCTACCGGCGCAAGCAGGCGACGCCCGACCGGGGGAGCAAAGCGTCGGCGTCAGAATCCGAGGGCGATTCCGACGCACCCCAGAGCGTCCACGAGCGACTGGAGCGTCTCGGCGACGCCAAGTCGCGGGGGCTCATCGACGACGAGGAGTTCC
Source organism: Halobacteriales archaeon SW_6_65_15 (assembly GCA_003023465.1). GTDB lineage: Archaea > Halobacteriota > Halobacteria > Halobacteriales > Haladaptataceae > Halorussus. The sequence goes on from PXSM01000029.1 coordinate 4,430, forward strand.
AGCGCCGGAAGGAGGAGTTGCTCGACGAGTGACCGTCAGTGGTCGGGATTGACTACTCGCCCCCGCGCGAGGCGTCCGCGACCTCGTAGGCCGACAGGTCCGCGGCGTACTTGCCGTAGTAGTCGAGCCACCAGTTCCACTTTTCGGGGACGCTGCGGTCTCTCGGCGCGTCGGTCAGCTTCTCCACGAGGAACGACGGGTTCCACTCGACCCCTTCGTCCCGTCGGAGCCGACCGGCCGCCGCGGCCACTCGCTCGGCGTCGGGCTCCGAGCACCCGAACTCGGCCGTGATCCGGGCCTCGACCGCCGACTCGTACTCCCGGGCGTCGTCGGTCACGTCGCGGCTTTGGAACGCTCTCGAAATAAACAGGTGGGGTCGTTCAATTCGCGTACTGGCCCCGCCGACCGGTTCGTTCCACCCTCTCGCGGCCGTCGGAAATGTTCTACCAGCTTAAAAGTTGAATTTCACGTCTAAAAGAAGTGTGTGGATTTCTCTGGGGTCGAACGAATCGAACGCCTTACCTGCCGACCGCCACAACCTCCGGCCATGACCGACGTACTCGTCGCCGAGGAGGTCCGGAAGACCTACGGCGACACCGCGGCGGTGGACGGGGTCTCGCTGTCGCTCGGCGAGGGAGAGGTGTTCGCGCTCGTGGGACCGAACGGCGCGGGCAAGACCACCTTCGTCCGGGCGCTGACGGGGACGACCGAGCCGGATTCGGGGTCGGTGTCGGTGTTCGGGACCGACCCGCAGGCGGTCGAGCGGTCGCGGCTCGGACTCCTCCCACAGGCGTTCGACCCGCCGGAGCGACTGACGGCTCGCGAGTTGGTCGCCTACTACGCCGGACTGTACGAGGAGTCCCGGGACCCCGAGGCGGTGCTCGGGGAGGTCGGACTGGCCGACGCCGACGACACGTGGTACGAGAACCTCTCGGGCGGCCAGCAGCGCCGGACCTGCGTCGCCACGACGCTGGTCAACGACCCCGACCTCCTCTTTCTGGACGAACCGACGACCGGCATCGACCCCGCGGGCCGCCGGGCGCTCTGGAGTCTCGTCGAGGACCTCGCCGCAGACGGGACGACGGTGTTCCTGACGACCCACTACATGGAGGAAGCCGAACGGCTCGCCGACCGCGTGGGACTGCTGGCCGACGGCGAACTCGCGGCGGTCGGGACCCCGAGCGACCTCGTCGCGCAATTCGGCGGCCGGACCCGGCTCGTCGTGGAGACGACCGACGAAGCCCACGAGACGGGTTCGAAGCTCACGCTCTGGTCGCGGCGCTGAACGACCGCGGGGTCGCGTACGACGCCCTGACGTGGAAGCAACCCGGCCTCGAAGACGTCTTCCTCCGGTTGACCGGCCAGTCAGTCGTGGACGACGCGCCACTGGAAACTGATTCCGATGCGAACGCGGGAGGCGACGGCGAGACCCCCGTCGCAGGAGGTGAGCGATGACGACGACCGGTCGGGTCCGCGCCGAGGCCACCGCGGCGTGGCACTCGTTCGTCCGGCGGCGGACCGCGGTGTTCTTCACGTTCCTCTTCCCGGTCATCCTCGTGGTCATCTTCGCGGTGCTGGTCCAGACCAACCCCGCGGGGGGCGGCCTGTTCTCCCAGCCGCCGGGCTACTACCTGCCGGGCTACCTCGCGACCGTCGTACTGTTCACGCCCCTCTCGCGGGTCGGCTCGGAGGTCGCGCGCCACCGCGACGGTAACCGCTTCGAGAAGCTGGCGACCACGCCCCTGACGCGGGCCGAGTGGCTGCTGGCCCACACTCTCGTCAACGTCGTCATCATTGGCGTCGCGGGTCTGCTCATCCTCGGCCTGATGGCGCTGGCGACGGGGACGGCCAACCTCGCGCTCGCTCCGACGAACCTCGCGCTGGTGGCGGTCTTCGTCGCCGTCGCGGTCGCGCTGTTCTGCGGCTTCGGCGCGCTCCTCGGGAGTCTCGCCGACTCGCAGGACGGGGTGATCGCCGCGAGCAACACCATCGCCCTCCCTCTGCTCTTCCTCTCGAACACGTTCGTCACGCTCGACATGCTTCCGGCGTGGTTCCGGCCCGTCACGAACCTCTCGCCGTTGACCTACTTCGCGACCGGCGTGCGCCAGCTGACCTACTCCGCGTTCGGACCCGACACCGTCTCCCTCTCGGCCGCGACGGTCCACGACTACTGGCTGACCCAACTCGCGGTCCTCTCGGTCCTCGCGGTCGCGTTCTTCGCCGCCGGGGCCTACGCGATTCCGCGGACGGACTGAGCGTCGTACCGGTAACCGCGGAGAACTTCGACGTCACTCGATGGGGAATCGCAGTATCGCCGCGACGCCGCCGAACGCCTCGCTGAATTGCTTTCCGCGGCCGAAGTCGGTAGAGACCACGCGGCAGTCGCCGCCCTCGTTGGACACTTCCTCCCGAAGGTCTCGGACGTCCTCGACTGGCAGGGCCTCCGACACCAGCAGCGTCTTCACGGCGTCGTAGTCGAGGGCTCGCTCGACCTCTTCGCGGCCGTAGACGACCGATTCGCCGTCGTCCTCGTCGGTGCCACCGCCCTCGTGGAGGGCCTCGAAGAACCGGTCGAGCGTCTCGCGGGTCTCCCGGCGCTCCTCGTCCCTGATGCGGTCGCTGGCCTTCTCGACGAGCTGGTGGAGGCCCTGTTCGGAGGCGTACTCGACCGCAACGGAGTCCCCGACGAGTCGGTCGCGCAGTCGGTGGTCGAGATGGTCGCCCTCCCGGAAGTCCTCGACCGTGACGGTCGTGCCCCCGAGGAGGAGGCCGTCGATTTCGTCGCTCTCGTCGGCGTCGCCGTCCGCCTCGTGGAGGAACGCCCGTTTGGCCTCCTCGGCGACCTCCTCGAAGAACTCCTCCTTCTGGCGCTCGCGGTCGCGCTCGAACCGGTCGGCCGACTGGCCGCCGGCCTTGGTCTTGCCCATCACGTCGCTGTCGAACGTCTCGACCACCCGCACGTCCTCGTTCTCGGCCAGCCCGAGTGCTGCTCCACCGCGTTCGACCACGAGCAGGCCGAACGTCTTCGCGGCCCCCTCGGCGGCTTCGAGCGGGCCGACGTCGAACTCGTTGTCGCGCTCGTAGACGAACTCCGAGACCGGGGTCGGCAGGTCGTCGAAGACGTACTCGACCACCTCGCCGTCCACGACTCCGGCGTAGACGACCAGTCCTTGCTCGGGGGTCCCGCCCTGTCGCTGGAGGACGCGCCGGACGCGCTCCAGCGCCTGCAGGTACGCGGCGTCCTCGCCCTCGGCGTCGATGTATTCGGCCTCCGCGCGGTCCTCCTCGACCTGCTCCAGCACCTCGCCGAGAGACCTGTCGGGCGGAATCGCGACGGTCAGGAGGTCGTTCTCGGACGCCTCCGCGGCTTCGACGCGCTCGATTCGGTCGTGACGTTCGTAGGCTTCGATGTCCATCTGTAATTGGTGTGGTCGCCAGCAGAAATTTCGGGGACGCCAGCGACTGAAACCCCCAGTTTCGACTCTGGATACGGGACGCGCCGGATTGAGAGTTTGGGCCGAGTGAAGAGTCGAATCGAGTCCTACTGAGTACCCGCGCTCGATGACACGATCAACCCCCGGCGTGCGCTGGCGCGGCACGAAGCCGCGCCACAACCGCGCGAGGGATGAGTAACGCAGCGCAGCGGACGTGGCTCTCGCGGTGCGGTGTCGTGCGGTTGCGGTCTCCCCTCAGCTTCGGGAAGAGCTAGCTCTACTTCTCTTCCATCAAATCGATGTGGGGTATCTTTTTAGAAAGCCCCCACCCGGTCGCGGTCGCTGAGGTGACTGAAGTGTACGCGACCGGGCGGCCCCTTTCAGTCCCGCCCACCGCGGTTTGCTTGACCTGCCATCGCATGGTAGACCATCAATAATCCGCCCGAATCCGATGCCAGTCGAGTCGCAGGTAGTAGATCAGCATCCCCGTCAAGCCCGAGTCCGCGATGCGCCGCGCGGAGGTCTCCACTAGCACCTCGGGGTGGTAGCCCGTTGGCCACTCGCGGCCGAGCGTGCGACTGAAGGCCGTGTCCTCGTTGGGCACGTCCGGGAATCCGCCCACGTCGAAGTAGGCGTCCCGGCGGACGAAGCAGTTGAACCCCGGCAGGACCGGCCGAGCGAGCCGCGGGAAGACGTGGTTGATGGTCGCCTCCATCACCGTCGCCCGCGCGGGGCCGACCATCCGGCACCGCGAGGAGGCTCCGGCGAGGCCCTCGCGCCGGACGAACCTCAGCATCGCGTCGAGGTACGCCGGGTCGAGGACGGTGTCGGCGTCCACGAACGCCAGCCAGTCGCCGTCGGCCCGCTCGGCACCGCGGTGGCGGGCGTCGGCGATGCGCGACTGCGAGGAGTCCGAAGCGCTCGCCCCCTGGTGCTCGACGAGGTCGTTCGGCTGTTCGACGAGGGTCGCGCCGTACTCGCGGGCGATCTCGGCGGTGGCGTCGTCGCTGTCGCCGTCCACGACGAGGACCTCGTACTCGCGGTCGGTCCGCTGGTCGTGGAGGCTTTCGAGACACTCCGGCAGGTAGGCCGCCTCGTCTTTCGCCGGAACGACGACGCTGACTGCGGGGTCGGACATGGTTCGAGGTGTTGGTACTGACCGCGCTGGATTCGAATCTCGACCGAGAGGAGTAAGGGTCTTTTCGCTGTGGTGAGTAGGTCCGACTGGCCGATGACGAGGCGACTGCTCCGAGCTGGTCTCGGCAACCAGTCGTGACGAGCCCTATGAGTGCCGAGGCCGTTTCAGATTCCACGTAGCGACTTCTACGCTTCCCAAATCGCCGTCCCGATAATCGCAATCGCTCCGACCACCACAAACCCTACGAGCGCGACGTAGGGAAGCGTCTCGGTCGGCGTAAACGGCGCAACACCGACCAGCACCGCCGCGGCCGGTATCAACGCCAGAACCACCACGAACGCTAGAAAGGCTGCCCAGATGACCCTCGCCACGGTGGCGAGTCGGTCGGCCACGGACTTCGACTCCTCTGCGTCCGATTCCGCCCGGTCGTCCGAACCGACGTCGAACTCCGACTCCAGTTCTATTTCCCGCGTCGAGTCGCGGTTCGAGTTGGACGGGGATTCCGAGTTCGAGGTAGCGCCCATGTCCCACCCGTCGTTGCGGACCCACATCGGCCTGTCGGCTCTCTGCTATCGACCCGCCGTGGCCACGCGACCTAACAACGCGGCGGCCGACCCGTCAAATATGCCGGAGTACAACCGACTCGGCGGCGCATCCGTCAGCGCGGAGACTCAGGAGGTGCCGGTGCCCCAGCAGGCCAACAACACGGAACTGCTGCAGCTCGACGGCGAGGCCTACTGAGCCGTCCGCGAGGCCGACGACCTCGTGGTCGTCTCGTACCTCTACGACCCGCTGGCGGACGACGAGTCCGTCCGGTTCCTGACCAGTACCGTGGTGAACGACGACCGAGAGGTACAGATTCCGGACGCGGTGTACGACCACTAGGACGAGAAGTGGGGCGGGGGCACCGCGGTCTCGGGCGGCGACCGCATCGAGTTCGTGACGACCGAGGAGATGGCCGACGACGAGCAGATGCTGGTGCTGCCCGAGTGGCAACTGGAGGAGCTCCTCGGCGAGGAGATCGAGGAGTAGGGACTGCCGGACGAGACCGGGGAGTAGCTCTTTCAGATATCCTGCTGTTCCTGCTTTCGGGCTCGGCCGTGTTCCTCGCAGAGAATCTCCCCCGTCTCGGTGTCGAAGAACAAGGGGTCGCCCGCCTCGATTTTCTCGCCACCCTCGGCGCAACCGTCCTCGTGGGTCAGGAAGTACTTGCCCTCCGACCGGCCGGTCTCCAGCCGGTCGGCGGCGCGGGCGAACTTGACGATCCCCTCGCCGATCTGGGTTCGCTCTGCGGAGTCGGCCTCCTCGAAGTGGATGATTAGAATGGTTTCGAGCGTCTCGGGTACTACGACTATCGGGAAAAGGGCTCTGTCAGGGCGAAGTAGATTCTTGGTTTGTTTAGAATCGGCGGGAACGTCACCAAGAAGTCTTAGAAAGCCCCCGCCCGGTCGCGGTCGCTCTGGCGGATATCTGCGCCTCTCCGCACCGGAAGAGCACGCTCTTCCGAGGCTTCGGTCGCTTCGCTCCCGAAGACACCGCCCGGCGCAGATAGAGCCGCCAGAGGCGACTAAACTGCACGCGACCGGGCGGCCCCTTTATCCACCCAGATCAGTCGTGCCGAGCGAGAGCCACGTCCTCCCCAGCCGATTGCGTTACTCGCTGCGCTGCGTTACTCATCCACCGGCAGACACACCGCGTCTGCCGAGCCGTCGTTCACTCCGTTCACGACGACCTCGCGCGGTTGTGGCGCGGCACGAGGCCTGGTTTGTTCAGTCCGATTCTGGCCCCGAGCACGCTACCACCGCGCCGCAGCAGGAGGAGCGGTACTGGTCGTGTTGGCGGACCAGCTTGCACTCCCGGTAGCGCCGTCCGACCACGGTGCCGCAGTCCGAGCAGGTCAGCACGTACTTTGGGTCCGCGAACGGGGGACATCGAACCGAGGCGTCAACCGACTCGGCGCGCTCCTTGAACGCAGGTCCGTGGTCGGTCGTGCCGTAGCGCTGGAACTGCTCGACGTGGATCATCTCGTGGCGCAGCGTGGAGGTCCACTCGCCCACCTCGAACGACTCGAACGCCGCCCACGTCAGCGAGAGGGTACACTCCCGGAGGTTCGATAGCGACGACCGCGCGCGCCTCGCCGCCGCGGGCCACTCGATGGGCTCGCCTACCTCCGCCTCGGGAATCCGCGGACGCTTGACCGCGGCGGCCCGGCGCTTCGCCCGGGTCGAGACCTCCCACTCCACCAGCGAGAGGTCCACGTCGATGTCGTACTCGCGGGCGGCCTCCCGACAGTAGGCCCGCGACCCGAGGATCAACTCCTCGTGGGTCCCCGCGTACGCGAGGGCTCGGACCGTCGGGGAGGTATCCGGGTCGTCCTCCGGCGAGAGGCGGCGAGATTTCGACACTGTTCGTGGTCGGCCCGACGAACGCCTCCCTTAAGATGGTTTTCGATGAGGCATGGATGGAGTTGGACGTGGAGTCAGGAGTGAGGTAATTGAACAGGTAGCCGTGAAGAAGAACGCTCAGAAAGCCCCCGCCCGGTCGCGTTTACGTGGTCGGCTCAGCGACCTCTATCGGCGGCGGGCTGTGTGGAGAGCCGCCGATATGTCACTGAACGACCGCGACAGCGCGAGGGGCTTTCGAGGACGAAGTAGCTAGTTGATATGCCGCATCTATTGAGAACCGTGCAGGCAAGCTACTCGTCGTTCTCGATTCGCTCGCGCGCCGCGGCGACGACGAGCGGCAGGGTGAGGGTCGCGTCGGCGTAGACCGAGGCGTTCCGGGCGGCCTTCTCCAGTTTGCCCCACGAGCGCGCCTCGTCGAGGGTCGCGCCCGAGAGGCCGCCGGTCTGGGGCGAGTCCATCGTCAGTTGGACCGCGTAGTCGTACGCGTCCGGCGCGACGAGCATCGTCTGGAGGGTGTAGTTCTTCGGGACGCCGCCGCCGACCACCATCGCGCCCGACTTCTCGGCCTCGAACGCGAGGTCCGTGATGTGGGTCATGTCGGCGAGGGCGTCGAGCGAGAAGTCCGAGGTCTGCGAGTACATCCACGCCTGTAGGCCGAGCACCGAGTCCTGGATGGCCGGACAGTAGATGGGCACGTCGTTCTCGTAGGCGGCGGCCGCGACGCCCGCGCCCTCCTCGATTCCCTCGCGCTCGTTGACCTCGCTGTTGGCTCGGCCGAGTTCCTCGGTGAATCGCTGGATGCTGACCACGCCGCCGTCATCGTCGGCCTCCCCTTCGCCGTCTCCACCTTCGAGCGCCGGGAACACCTCCGAGCGCAGGTGGTCCTCGAACAGCGCGAAGTGCTCCTGCGGGAGGTAGACGTTGTAGATGCGATCCACCTGCTCGTCGCGCAACTGCTCGTCGTGGTCCCGGAGGTCCTTGCCCTCCACGTCCTCCCGTCCGTGGTGGTGCTTCCCGCCGATGGCCTCGATGGCGTCGTGGGTCAGGTTCGCGCCCGTCGTCACGAGGGCGTCGATGTGCCTGTCCCGGATTAGGTCCGCCACGATGCGGCGCATCCCGGTCGGGACCATCGCGCCCGCGAGTCCGAAGAAGTTGGTCACGTCGTCGCGGCCCAGCATCTCGGCGTAGATGTCCACGGCCTCGTGGAGGTCGGCCGCCCCGATGCCCGCGTCGCCGTAGGCGTCGCCCAATTCACCGACGGTCATGCCCGCCCGGGCCTCGGCGTGGGCGATGGGGTCGTGGTGGAACTCCTCGCGGTGGGGCTCGCGAGACTCCTCTGCTCCGTGGTCGTGAGAGCCCTCGTCGTCTCCGTGGTCGTCGCTCATACCAGACGGTTCTCGGGGAGAACATTCAACGCCGCGATTTCACCTCGCGTTGGGGACTCTGGTCGCGCCATCTCTAAAAACGGTAATGCCAACTACCGCGAGGGCCCGCGTGACGGTGGTCGAGCGCCAGCGGCGGTTCAATTAGCCGCGACCGAAGTCCGGCTGTCGGGGCCGGTTGGCGTCGGCCCGTGTCCGCCGAGAGCCGTCGCGTGACCATTGCTCCGGCGACCCGAGCGGGTCGTTGAAACCCGGCGGACACGTGATTCAAGTTGAACGGAGGGGTTTTAATAGTATCCCTTCCGGCGGAACGCGAGCCGGAAGGCCGTCGCCGTCGCCGATTTACCCCAGAACTATGGCCGTCCGGAGCCTATCGAGACGGCATGTACGACGCAGTCGTCGTCGGGGGCGGCATCGTGGGCTCGTCGGTCGCCTACCATCTGGCGCGCGACGGCGCGGACGCCCTACTCGTGGACCGCGAGGACGAGGGTCGAGCTACCGACGCGGGCGCTGGCATCCTCTCGCCCGCGACCAGCAGCCGCACCGGCTCGGACCCGTGGTTCGAATTCGCTGTCGAGGCCGTAGACTACTACCCCGAACTCGTCTCTCGACTGCGCGACGAACAGGACGGCGACGCGGGCTACGCCCAGTGCGGGCTGTTGAGCGTCGCCATCAGGGAGGCAGAAGTCGAGGAGTTCGACCGGGCGATGGACCGGATCGAGACCCGCCAGCGAGAGCTCGGCCAACCCGAACCCGGGTCGTTCGCGGAGGTTTCGCCGAGGGACGCCCGCGACCGATTCCCGGCGCTGGCGGAGGTCGAGCGCGCGGCCTACTACGAGGACGCGGCCCGCGTGGACGGGCGACTCCTGACCGACGCGCTCCGGCGGGCGGGTCGCGCTCACGGCCTCGACGTTCGGGAGGCGACGGCCGAGGAGCTACGGGTCGAAGACGGCGAAATCGCGACGGTGGTCACCGACGAGGAGACCGTCGAAACGGAGGCCGCCGTGGTCGCCGGGGGCGCGTGGAGTGGCGAGTTCGGAGACCAACTCGGCGTCGAGATTCCGGTCGAACCCCAGCGCGGCCAGATCGCGCACCTCGACCTCGGTGCTGGGAGCGTGGGCGGAACCGCGGGGTTCGACCCGCGGACGACCGCCGGGGGCGTCCGGGAGGTCCTCGACGAGGCGCTCCGGGTCGCGCCGGGACTGGCGGACGCGGAACTCGCGGAAGTCCGGGTGGGTCTTCGTCCCCTCTCGGAGGACGGGCTCCCCGTTCTCGGGCCGGTTCCGGACGTCGAGGGGGCGTATCTGGCGACGGGCCACGGCCCGACCGGACTGCAACTCGGACCTTACAGCGGGAAGATGATGGCCCAAATGGTGCAGGGAGCAGAGCCGGCGACCGACGTCTCGGAGTTCGCTATCGGGCGGTTCTCGTAGGCCGACTCGCACTCGTTCGACCTCATCCACTCGACTCGACTCGCTCTCGGAGTACCGATTTCAGAATCGTCCGGTGGCACCGCTTCTCGTCGGTGTTCTCGTAGCAGACCAGCCAGAGGTCCCCGTCCCGCGATTCGAGTTCCTCGAGGAGGTCGCCCATCGCCTGCCGAGCTTCGGGACTCCGGAGGTGGTCGCGGTAGCGCTCCCCGAAGTCCACCTCGTCCCAGACTTCGTCGTGATGGAGGTCGTCGCGCTCGTCGGCGAGGGTCTTGAACTCGCTCAGGAGGTCGTCGGGGGGTGCGAGTTCGGAGACCAACTCGGCGTCGAGATTCCGGTCGAACCCCAGCGCGGCCAGATCGCGCACCTCGACCTCGGTGCTGGGAGCGTGGGCGGAACCG
>PXSM01000030.1 GCA_003023465.1 Halobacteriales archaeon SW_6_65_15
GGTTCTCGGGGAGTTCGTCGAACCACTCGGCGTCCCAGTCGTCGTTTTTGGGGACGCCGGGGTCGTCCGCGCCCGACCTGTCCGCGACGGGCGACGCGCGGAAGACGACGTTGTAGGTCGCGGTGTGCAGTTCGTCGTCTTCGACGTAGTGTTCTACGTCCCGCACGAGTTCCGGGCCGTCGATGTCGACGCCGACGCCGGTCTGTTTCTCGACCGCGCGGCGGCCGACGGCCGCCCAGTCGTCGTCCGATTCGACCGGGCCGTGTGGGAGCATCGCGACGGACGCCTCTTCGTGAATCGCCAGCAGGACCTCGCCGTCGTCGTTCGTGACGCCGACCACGGCCCGGCCTTCGATGCTGACCGAGCAGTGATCCGCGTCGTCGTGAACTATCGTCTCCTCGACGAAGGGAACGTCGTCGCGGTCGCGCAGGGATTCGGGGTCGGCGAAGGACTCGACGCCGGGTCGGGTGGAGTTCGGGCCGTCGGTGGCCGTCGGTTCGTCTTCGGATTCGGTGGACGTAGGTGGCGTATCGTTCATGTTGGATTCGGAGTGGGAACGTCAGCGGGGACGTTCGGGTCTCGACCGTCGCGAGGGTGGTTCGTCGTGTGCGGTTCCGCACGCCACGGTAGTCGGCGCGCGCTCGAGTCGGCTGACGAGATCCCCCGGATTTCGGGGCGTACGGGTGCCGGAGACGTGACTACGGGAGATTGATAGAAGAAACCGCCGATTTCGTTTCGAGTAAACTTCTTTCGTAATAATTCGTCGGCCGCGGTGATAAGTGTTCCGATTGAAGCATCTATAGATTGTTCTAATAAATGTGTATCTGTTTCTAGCGGTCGTTTAACTGTCCCATCGTGTAGTTGGAGTGAGTCACGTCCCCGAACGCCGCCGTGCCACCCAAACGACAGTTTTTACCATGCGCGAGTCGTCAGACGCACACATGCCAGAGACCGGGGCCGGGGACGACGAACCCGACTACGCCGAGCAGATCGCCGCGAGCGCCGACGTCCACAAGAATGCGTGGCAACGGACCCTCGACGACATGGAGGCGATGGCCGAGGAACTCGAAGCCGACGGGTGGGAGGTTCTGCCCATCGCCGCGGGTCACACCGCGCCCACGAACCCCGACGCGGGCGCGACCGACCGGTTCGGGTTCGTCCACGTCGTGCCGGGCAACAAGGCCGAGCCGTTCGAGCAGCTGGTCGAGACCGGCTCGTTCCCGAAGTACCGGGTGTTCCGCAACGAGATGGACGGCCGCATCTTCATGCTGACCCAGCTCATCGACCCCGACGCTGAGGCGACCATTCTCATCGCGGGCAATTTCCCAGTGCGCCACGCCCCCGGGCTCGTCAAGACCGCCCTGAAGGAAGACGAGATCTACACCCACGTCCAGAAGCTCGACAAGACCCATCTGGGGTCGTTCCGCCACGACGACGTCGAGAAGTTCTTCCCCGACCCGCACAAGTACACGGGCTATCAGGTGGACTTCGAGGGCGTGCTGGACGAGGAGTAGAGGCCGTCAACGCGCCGTCCGTTCCGCGCAATCGTACTTTTCGAGGAACCCCGACGGCCAGTATTGTAGTTTCACACAACATACAGTTTCGAAAACCTTTCCTGCGGACGTTCGATGTTTCACCCGATGGACGAGACGCCGATTACGATTCACAGTTACGAACCGGAGTGGAAGGCGAAGTTACATCGGGAGTACGGCAGTCGAAGGGCTGGGGGCGAAACCGATTATCGACGTGCTGGCAGTCGTAGCCGACCTCCCCGGAGCCTGGGGAAACCTCGACAAGCTCAACGCCTTCCTCGGATACGAGCTGAGCCACATCCCGACGACTGGCTGTTCTTGCAACGGACCGACGACTCGGGCCAACTGTACAACCTCCATCTGGTCCAGGAATCGAACGACCAGTGGAAGGACGACCTGCTGTTCCGGGAATACCTGCGAGCGAACTCGGACGTCCGCGACCAGTACGAGGCCGTCAAGCGCGACGCCGCCGAGCGCCACCCGAACGACATCGACGCCTACAACGCCGCGAAAGACGAGTTCTGTCGGTCCGTGTTGTCGCGGGCCAAGTCCGACGATTCGATCACGGTTCCCGATAACTAGGAGACGAGCGTCCGTGGGGATACGGAGTTCGGACCGAATCAAACGGCGAGCAAACGTCCCGCCCTTCGTAGAGTACAAGAAGACAGAACCCGTAGCGGCCGGACATGAACGTAGGCGAAGCCATGACGCCTCGCTCGGAAGTCGTCACCGTCGAGCTTCCGGGTAGCCGCGACGATGCACTCGAATACCTGCAGGAGCGGTCGTTCTCGTCGGTTCCGGTGGTCAAGCACACCGACGAGGGCGAGCAGTTCCGGGGGCTCGTCTCGCGGGACGACCTCATCGAGAATCCCGACGAGGACCAGCTAGCGCTCCTGATGCGGGAGGTCCCGACGACCACGCAGGCGACCACCATCGAGGAGGTGGCGGCTCTGATGGTCGAGGAGGGCACGCGCCGGGTGCCGGTCGTGGACGGTGAACTGGAGGGCATCGTCACCGTCACCGACGTGGTCCGGGCCATCGCCGACGAGGAGGCGGACGGCGACGCCGTCGTCGGAGACATCGCCTCGCGCGACGTGAACACTACCCACGTCGAGGTGCCGCTGACGGTCGCCGAGCGCGAACTCTACTACGCGAACGTCCCGTACGCGGTGGTGCTCGACGAGGAGGGTGAGATGGACGGCGTGCTGACCGAGGTGGACATCATCGACGTGGCCCGCGTGGTCGAGGGCGAGGCCGAGACCGGCGAGTCGCTCGCCAACGAGGACGACGACTGGGCGTGGGAGGGCATCAAGGCGGTGGGGAATCGCTACCTGCCGACCCGGAACGTCGAGATTCCCGCCGCACCGGTCCGCGAATTCATGACCAGTAGCGTGGTGACGGTGGCGGGCTCGAAGACGGCCAAGGAGGTCGCCCAGACGATGCTCCGTCACGACGTCGAGCAGATTCCGCTCGTCAGCGGCGACGAACTCACGGGCATCGTCCGAGACATCAACCTGCTGGAGGCGTTACGATGAGTCGCAGCGCCCTCGTAGAACTCGCCAAGCGCCGAGGGTACTTCTTCCAGTCGGCGGGCGCGTACGGCGGCGTCTCGGGGTTCTACACCTACGGCCCGCAGGGTGCGACCCTCAAGCAGAACGTCGAGAACGCGTGGCGCGAGCGCTTTCAGATCCGAGAGGGCCACCGGGAGATCGACGCCCCGACCGTGATGCCCGAGGCCGTCTTCGAGGCGTCGGGCCACCTCGACACCTTCGATGACATGCTCGTGGAGTGTCCCGAGTGCGGCGAGAGCCACCGCGCAGACCACCTCATCGAGGACGAGACGGACATCGAGGAGGCCGAGAGTTTCCCCATCGAAGAGGTCGAGGAACTCATCCGAGAGCACGACCTTCGGTGTCCCAACTGCGACGCCGAACTGGCGGGCGAGCCGGTCGAGGACTTCAACCTCATGTTCGAGACCAACATCGGGCCGGGCGACTCCTCACCGGGCTACCTCCGACCCGAGACCGCGCAGGGCATCTTCGTGGAGTTCCCGCAGCTCGCCGAGTACGCCCGCAACCAGCTTCCGTTCGGCATCACCCAGATCGGCAAGGCCTACCGGAACGAGATCAGTCCCCGGAAGTCCATCGTCCGCGTCCGGGAGTTCACGCAGGCCGAGCTGGAGCACTTCATCGACCCGAACGAGGGCGGGCCCGAGTTGGACCGGGTCGCCGACGTGGAACTCACGCTCTACCCCGTCGAGGAACAGCAGAAGGAGGACGGCGAGTACCTGACCCGGACCGTCGAGGAGGCGGTCGAAGAGGGTATCGTCCACGAGTGGATCGCCTACTATCGAACTCTCCCACTACTCCTCGGACTGTTGGGACGCCGAATCGGAGGTCGGCGGCGTCTCCGAATCGAACGATTCGGAGGCTCGTCAGGCGGCGAAGCCGTCTGACGGCGACTGGATAGAGATCTCGGGCTACTCCTACCGGAGCGACTACGACCTGAGCAAGCACGACGAGTACTCCGACGACGACTTCACCGTCTTCAAGCAGTACGACGAGCCGAAGGTGGTCGAGCGCGCCACGGTGGACCCCGACATGAGCTACCTCGGTCCCGAGTTCGGCGGGAAGGCCGGAGAGATCGCCGAGGCGCTCGAAACCCTCGCGGAACGGGACCGGGCCGCCTTCGAGGGCGACGAAGTGACGGTCGAGGTCGGCGACGAGGAGTTCACCGTCCCGGCCGAGAAGACCGGCTTCGCCGTCGAGGAGGTCAAGGAGACGGGCGAGCACGTCATGCCCCACGTCGTGGAGCCCTCCATCGGCATCGACCGCGTCGTCTACACCGTCCTCGACCACGCCTACGAGACCGACGAGATCGAGGGCGAGACCCGAACTCGGCTCGCGCTCGAACCCGAGGTCGCACCCACGTTCGTGGGCGTCTTCCCCCTGATGGACAAGGACGGCATGGGCGTGCTGGCCCGCGAGGTGACCGAGGACCTCCGCGCCGCGGGGCTGGACGCGACCTACGACGACTCGGGCAACATCGGTCGGCGCTACCGCCGACAGGACGAGGTCGGCACCCCGTTCTGCGTCACGGTGGACTACGACAGTCTGGAAGACGACACGGTCACCCTGCGGGAACGAGACTCGACCGAACAGGTCCGGGTACCTCTGTCCGACCTCGCCGACCTGCTGACCGACCTCCGTGATGGCGAGACGAACTTCGAGGAGCTTGACGCCCCGACCCCCGAACAGTAATCCACCCGACTGAACAAACCGTGTCACTTCACAGCGAGGTCAAGCGCCGACTGGTCCACGTCGCCGGAACGGGCTATCCCGCCATCTTTCTGCTCGGACTGGTGGACTACGACCAGTTGCGCGCCTTGCTGGTAGTCAGTTCGGTCGTCGCGCTCGTACTGGAGGCGATTCGGCTGTTCGTCGGACTGGAGTGGCGCATCTTCGACGAGTTGACCCGCGAGTACGAGCAGGACAACCTCGCGGGGTACGCCCTCTACATGTTCGGGATGACCGCGGCCGCACTGGCCTTCGAGCCTCGCGTGGCGATCCCCGCCATGCTGATGCTCACCATCGCCGACCCCATCAGCGGACTGGTCGGGTCGGGCGAACTGGGCGTGAAGGCGACCCACACCCTGCTGCTGACGTTCGGCGTCTGCGCCCTCATCGCCAGCCTCTCGGGGCTACCCGCGCTGGTCGCGTTCCTCGGCGCACTGGCCGCGACGCTGGCCGACGGTGCGAAGCCCGTCATCGCGGGCTACGTCGTCGACGACAATCTGACGATTCCCATCGGCGCGGCGGTCGCGATGCACTCACGGACGACTCGCTCCGCACCGATCTCGTCACTCCTCGCAAGCGGGCCGACCGGCCAGTTCCCGCCGAGGCGCGCGCCGGCGTGGTCGAGGTCGTCGAGCCAGCGGCGGTCGTTCGCGCTCACGCCGTAGAAGTGATCCCACTCGACCGAATCGTCCCGCAGGCAACACTCGATCATGTGTGCGAGGTCCCGCCGGGACTGCCAGATTCCCTTCAACCGGGCGACCCGTTCGTCGTACTCGTCGCTCCCGCGCTCCCAATCTCCGCGGTCGACGCCGCGCTCGGCGTACCCGTACGGGTGGTCGTACTCCGGGTCGAGGACGGCGCCGATCCGAAGTCCGTAGAATCGAACGTCGTGGGCCTCCGCGGCCAGACGACCGAGGTCTTCGCCGTAGCTCTTCGTCAGTCCGTAGCGCGAGTCGGGACGGTGGGGTTCGGTGTGGTCCGCCCGAGCACCCTCGTCGTGGTAGATAGCCGGCGCGTTTCGTACCTCGACCATCCCGACGGCGTGGTTCGAAGACGCGAAGAGGATACTGTCCAGATCCGCATCGATAGCCGCCTCGTAGACGTTGTGTATTCCCTCCAGATTGTCGGCGAGCGGCTCCGACCAACCGATCTTTCGCGAGTCCGGGCCACCCGTTCCGGGGATGAGTGCCAGGTGGACCAACGCGTCTTGGCCGTCGAAGTGCGGGCGGATGGCGTCGTAGTCGCGTACGTCGGCGACGACGGTCTCGCCCGGACCGTCTCGATCCTCGGTGTCGAGGAGCGTGAAGTCGTACCGCTCGTCGTCGAGATGGTCGGTTATCGCCGTGCCGACAGTACCGTTTGCGCCGGTTACGAGCACGTCCATACGCGTTCCCCGGCGCTCGTCGGTTTAGTCCCTCGGGACACGACTCGGGAGAGCGCGGTCTCGATTCCGGGCGTCGGTCGGCGCATTCCACTTTCACCGCGCAACGCGAACCCTTTAATCGGAGGACGACTAACGGTTCCACGAATGGCGACGACCGGGGAGCAGCAGTACGTGGACCACGAACTCCTCGTCCCGGAGTTCATCGAGCGGCGGATGTACCAGTTGCAACTGGCCGGGTCGGCCAAGGACCGCCACACGCTGGTCTGCCTGCCGACCGGGCTGGGCAAAACCACCGTCAGTCTGCTGGTGACCGCCGAGCGACTGGCCGACGTAGGCGGGAAGAGCCTCCTGCTCGCCCCCACGAAACCGCTGGTCCAGCAGCACGCCGACTTCTACCGAGAGGCGCTCCAGATACCCGACACCGATGAGCAAAGCTCATCGAGCAATCAGAATTCGGAGAATTC
The DNA here is from genome assembly GCA_003023465.1 of Halobacteriales archaeon SW_6_65_15. Lineage (GTDB taxonomy): Archaea > Halobacteriota > Halobacteria > Halobacteriales > Haladaptataceae > Halorussus. The sequence continues at coordinate 6,677 of PXSM01000030.1, forward strand.
TGATGACGAGGACGTCGTGGTGTTCACGGGCGAGGTGTCCCCCGACGACCGGACGGAGCTCTGGCAGGACGCGCAGATCGTCATCGCCACCCCGCAGGTCGTCGAGAACGACCTCGTCGGAAGCCGCATCGATCTGGGTCCCGTCACCCACGTCACCTTCGACGAGTGCCACCGCGCGACCGGCGACTACGCCTACAACTACATCGCCGAGCGCTACCATCAGGACGCCGCCGAGCCCCTCGTCACCGGGATGAGCGCCTCGCCCGGCGGTGACGAGGAGGAGATTCTGGAGGTCTGCGAGAACCTCGGCATCGAGAACGTGGAGGTGATGACCGAGGAGGACAGCGACGTGGACGAGTTCACCCACGACACCGACGTGGAGTGGGAGCGCGTCGAGTTACCCGACGAGATTCTGGAGATTCGGGACGCCCTCAACGAGGTCATCGAGGACCGACTGGAGAAGCTCAAGGAACTCGGCATCACCCGCAAGACCAGCGCCGACCTCTCGGAGACAGACATCAAGAAGATGCGCGCGGAGCTCCAGCAGCTCATCGACAACGACCAGTCGGAGGGGTTCAAGGGGATGTCGGCGCTCGCCGAGATCCGGAAGCTCCGAACCGCGGTGACCTACGTCGAGACCCAGAGCGTCGAGGCGCTGCGGCGCTACTTCGAACGCCAGCGAAACGCCGCCCGGTCGTCGGGCGCGTCGAAGGCCAGCCAGCGGTTCGTCTCCGCACCCAAGGTGCAGGAGGCGATGCGGAGAGCCGAGGAGTACGACGGACTCCACCCGAAATACTCCCGTGCCCGGATGCGAATCGCCGAGACGCTGGGCATCGAGAACGGCGAGCGCGTCATCGTGTTCACCGAGTCTCGGGACACCGCCGAGGCCCTGACCGAGTTCCTCGGCCAGCACTTCGACGCCCAGCGGTTCGTCGGACAGGGCGACAAGGACGGCAGCGACGGGATGACCCAGAAGCAACAGCAGGAGGTGCTCGACCGATTCAAGGCGAACGAGTTCGAGGTGCTGGTCTCGACCTCGGTCGCCGAGGAGGGACTCGACGTGCCCGAGGTGGACCTCGTGCTGTTCTACGAACCCGTGCCCACGGCCATCCGGTCCATCCAGCGCAAGGGGCGAACCGGCCGACAGGCGAAAGGCCGGGTCGCGGTCCTGCTGGCCGAGGACACCCGCGACGAGGCCTACTTCTGGATATCGAAGCGCCGCGAGGACGAGATGGAGGAGGAGTTGCGGAAGCTGAAGGGCGTCGCAGAGGAAGTCGAAGAGGAACTCGACGACTCCCAGAAGCGACTGGGCGACTTCGACACCGCCGCGAGTTCGACGGACTCGAAGACCGACGTGCAACCCGGCCTGCAGGCGTTCGACGCGAGCGAAGAGGAAGGCGACGAAGGCAAAGAAGAAGGAGACGAGTCCGAGGAGAGAAACGAGGAGTCGGATTCCTCGAATCAAAACGGGGCCGACGATTCGAGCGAATCCGAGAACCCGGAGGAGGGCATCGTGGCGACCGCCAGACCCGGCGACGACGGAACGGTCGAGATCGTGGCCGACCAGCGCGAACTCGACTCGACCATCGCGCGGGACCTCTCGACTCGCGAGGGCGTCGAGACCCGACTGGAGACCCTCTCGGTCGGCGACTACGTGCTCAGCGACCGGGTGGTCGTCGAGCGCAAGTCGGTCAGCGACTTCCTCGACACTCTGACGGGCGGCGACCGGTCGATGTTCGAGCAGTTGGGGGACGCGACCCGTCACTACGCCCGACCGATCCTGATTCTGGAGGGCGAAGGGCTCTACGAGGAGCGCAACGTCCACCCGAACGCGGTCCGCGGGGCCCTCGCCTCGCTGGCGGTCGACTTCGGCGCGAGCGTGCTCCGGACCGAAGACGAGAGCGACACCGCGGACATGCTAGAGGTCGTCGCGACCCGCGAGCAGGAGAAAGACGACCGCGAGGTGTCCGTCCACGGCGAGAAGGCGAGCAAGACGCTGGCCGAGCAGCAGGAGTACGTCGTCGCCTCCATCGCCGACATCGGCCCCGTCACGGCTCGGTCCCTGCTGGAAGAGTTCCGGACCGTAGAGGCCGTGATGACCGCCCGCAAGGAGGACCTGCTGGAGGTCCAGGGCGTCGGGGAGGTCACCGCCGACCGCATCCGCGAGGTCGTCGGAAGCGAGTACGACCGATAGCGACTGCATCACCTCGGGTAGCGGTTCCGTTCTCGGTAGCCACGCCGATGCTGCAATAGTGACACCGATTCTTCGATACCGTTGGCAACGCTTCGGTAGTGATCAGATTCGTTCGGCAGTGGTACCACCCGGTCGTGAACGAACGGAACGAGCGGGAGGAACCCGCCGTTACCCTCGAAAGGAAGGGGACGTCCCGGGGTGGGAAAGCAACAGTTACCCCGGATAGAGACCGTTTAACGTTGCGTTCTGGGACGAAACTGATCGGAACGGCCTCGACTACTTAAGCTGGTACACGTCGTCGTATAGGTACTGAATAAATGAGACACCAGCGCCCTTCCAACGAGTACGGTAAAGACGGCACCGACTCGCGCTACGACGACGCCGGTCGTAGCTCCCACGACGAGCAGTGCCTCTACGGCGAGCCGTGTCACGAGGTCCAGACGGGCCGGGACGAGCAGCGCCTCTACGGCGAACCCCAGCACGAGACCCGCGAGGACAGTAGCGAACTCCCGGACCTCGAACTCCTGTTCGTGCGGATGCGAGCCGAGTCAGGCGTGCAGCCCGCTTCCCTGTCGGACCGTTCGAGCGTCTCGCGGGCAGAGACGACCGAGCAGTAGGTATCAGGCGACCTCTTCCTCGCAGTCTTCGATTTCGTACCGAGTCAGCGACGAGTAGTCGAGTCGCCGGGACGCCGAAACACGGAATTGCCGGGGAGCCATGTCACCGATTCGCCCGGTCGAGCGCGGCGAGAGCTTCGGCAGCCTCCCGGGTGGCTGCGAGGAGGTCCCGCGAGCGAGCCACGTCGTCGGTCTCCTCGGCGCGTCGCGCGAGGTCGGTCAACTCGCGGACGAGCGACTCGCGGGCGGTAGCGAGGTCTCCCGCGTCGTCGCGAGGTGCGCGAGCAGGTTGGCCCGAGTGAGTGCGTCCGCTGGAGGGAGCGCGCTCGCGTTCGTGGGGTGCGCGGGCCGATTCGTGCGAGTGATCGTGCGACCCCGACTGCGAGGACTCCCGGCGGGTCGCCGCGTCGTGCTGGTGGTCCGTCGGACCGTGTTGGTCGCGCTCGCCCTGCTGGGACGGCGGCTGGCGCAGGTTCGACCGGTCGGCGTGCTGGTCGGCGACCCGAACGTCGTTGATCTCGACGCGAGGTTCGTCGTCGGTGACCTCCTCGTCGGTCTCGCCGTCGGGCGTTTCGCGCTCGCCCTCGGTCGCGTCTTTTTCGTCCACGCCTTCTTCGTCTGCACTCACTTCACCTTCGCCTCGTTCGCTCGCCCCCTGCTCTCCTGTGCCGCCTTCGACCTCCCGCTGGCAGGTCGGGCAGAACTCCTGGCCGTCGTGCCGGAAGATGGGGTCCCCACACTCTCCGCAGTGCTTGCCCGTCATCGTGGCACCCTTCAGGAGGAGTTCGCTCATCCGACGGGTGTTCTCCCGGTCCGTCTGGTCCTGCTCGTACTTCTCCCGAAGTTTCTCGCGCTCGGCCTCCTTGTCGAACCCCGAGTCGCTCGAATCGTCACTGCTCATACGCGTACGGAGGTACTGGGGGCCGAAAAAGGTGTCCTGTCTCGTCGGTACGAAGAGGTCGTAGTCGTTTCTTCCTCGGAAGCCCTCGCTTGGTCGCGGTCGCATCGACTCAACGATAGTCCCTGCGGTCGATGGAATCGTCGTGAAGAAGGTTTAGAAAGACCGCGACCGGGCGGCCCCTTTCAGTCCACCCAGACCAGTAGAACGTGACACCGAGCGCTCGTTAGACCGTTAAGAATTTGTTCTAGCATTTATATTCTATTTTTAGGAATTGTTTTTACGGTCTATCGGCCCATCTAAGACCACCGGACGAGTTTCGTCGATAGTCGAATTCCGAAACGTCGTCTGCCGACTCCGCGCGCCGTTTTTCGGGCGTTCCGAAGCACTTAACGGATTTCCCGGCGGCGTTTTACGTGGTATGACGAAAATCAGCGTGGTCGGCGCGGCCGGAACCGTCGGGGCCGCGGCGGCGTACAACATCGCGCTTCGGGACATCGCGGACGAACTGGTACTCGTCGACATCCCCGAGAAGGAAGAGGACACCGTCGGGCAGGCCGCCGACGTGAACCACGGGGTCGCCTACGACTCGAACACCGAGGTCCGGCAGGGCGACTACTCGGCGACCGAGGGCTCGGACGTGGTCGTCATCACCGCCGGGATTCCCCGTCAGCCCGGACAAACTCGCATCGACCTCGCGGGCGACAACGCACCCATCA
>PXSM01000031.1 GCA_003023465.1 Halobacteriales archaeon SW_6_65_15
TCCTGCTCGCTCCCTGCGGTCGCTGTGCGGGCTGCGACTGCCGAGCCTGCACTCGCTTCGCCCGTGCAGACCTCGCGCGAATGATGGCTCGCCACGAGGCCTCGCCAGCGCACGCCGAGAAAGGATTCTGTAATCCTAGTCCTGAAAGCCACAATCCTTAATGACGAACGTATGGCCTTCGGTAGCGGGGGCTACACAGTGAGAGACGTACTTCTTTCGGGAATGGGGGAGTCACGGGACCACGAGAGCCGGAATCGAGAGAACCAGTACACGACGAGAATCGGGAGAGACCCATGAGAGCGCTCACGTGGCACGGCAAGGAGGACGTGCGCGTCAGCGAGGTCCCCGACCCGGAGATAGTCAACCCGCACGACGCCATCGTCGAGATCACGGCCACCGCCATCTGCGGGTCGGACCTCCACCTGTACGACGACTACGTGCCGACGATGCGCGAGGGCGACGTGCTGGGCCACGAGCCGATGGGCGAGGTGGTCGAGGTCGGCGAGCAGGTCGAGAATCTGGAGGTCGGCGACCGGGTGGTCGTGCCCTTCACCATCAGTTGCGGGTCGTGCTGGTTCTGCGAGGAGGACCTCTACTCACTCTGTGACAACTCGAACCCGAACGCCGAAATCGCCCGCAAGGTGATGGGGCAGTCGCCCGCCGGGCTGTTCGGCTACTCGCACATGATGGGTGGCTACGCCGGGGGGCAGGCGGAGTACCTGCGGGTACCGTACGCCGACGTCGGCCCGGTTAAGGTCGAGTCCGACCTGCCGGACGAGCAGGTGCTCTTCCTCTCGGACGTGTTCCCCACGGGGTACATGGCCGCCGAGAACGCCGACATCGAGGAGGGCGACACCGTCGCGGTGTGGGGCTGCGGCCCGGTCGGCCAGTTCGCCATCCAGAGCGCGTGGATGCTCGGCGCTGGCCGGGTGGTCGCCATCGACCGGGTGCCCGAGCGACTCCAGATGGCCCGCGAGCACGGCGACGCCGAGACAATCGACTTCGAGGAAGAGGACGTGTACGACCATCTGATGGCGATGACCGGCGGGCGCGGCCCGGACAGTTGCATCGACGCGGTCGGGTCGGAGGCCCACGGCACGGGCCTCATGGGCTTCGCAGACAAGGCAAAACAGGAGATGAACCTCGAAGCCGACCGGCCCCACGTCCTCCGGCAAGCGATCCGGTGCTGTCGCAAGGGCGGGACGCTCTCGGTCCCCGGCGTCTACCTCGGGCACGTGGACAACTTCCCGGCCGGACCGATGATGAACAAGGCCCTGACGGTGAAGACGGGCCAGACCCACATGCAGCGCTACCTCGACCCGCTTCTGGAGCGAATCGAGGACGGGGACATCGACCCGTCGTTCATCGTCACGCACGAGGAACCGCTGGAGAAGGGGCCGGAGATGTACGAGACGTTCCGCGACAAGGAGGACGACTGCATTAAAGTGGTGCTGGAGCCCTGAACTCGTCACTGGCATCCATGGCCACGCCTGGTGGTTCGAATTAAATTTATAATACTATAGGTGGTTCCGGATTGCTTCCCTGAGGTACAGCTACGGCGGATTAGCAACGAACGAGATCGAGTCGTCTACGGAACGACTACACGAGAGTTCCGTGTGCGTTACGAATACTACTCGCGGACGGTAAGTGTGAACGAACCGTACAGTGGCTCGAACTGGTACGTACCCGGTTCGATACAATCGGCGTCTTGCTGTGGGGCGGCCCACACGTCGTACTTGAGTGTCTCGACATCGCCGGGACTTATCGAATGCTGATACCCGACCCTCACCCGACCGAAAGTGTCCCGTTCTGGTTTCCAACAGGCGGACGACTGTCGGCTCAGGTCCTGTGCATCCGATAGGAGGACGAGTCCAGGAGATTCGGTGACGCTGGAGATGGGGCCCGGCTGGTCGGGATTCACGTTCAAGGTCCGGGCGTCATTGCTAGCGTTTTCGTACTCCAACGCGATTCGTGCAGTCGTTTCGGGCGTGATACTCTCGCTGACGATGTCAACAGTGAACTCGATACCAGCCGGCTTCTCGTCCGCGTCCAGATTCTCCGGCTCTGAGGGGGGCCGTCTTTCGACATCCGAAACGGAAATGGACTTGTTCATCTTGTTTGCGGAGCTTTGGTTGAGTGCCCTACCGATGCAACCACTTCCCGTCGTGAGAGCGGCGAGCGAAGTGAGACAGCTTCGGCGGTTCATAACCAGTTATATGTTATACACTATGTAATAAAGAACTTCCGTGGACTAAAATGGTTATTTCACCATAAGGAAAGTCAGTCGGGAGCGTCGTCAAAGGCAGAATCAAAAGATTACCGCACAACAAGTATCGCGACCTGACCGACCACCGTCATCCCCGATGCACGATGGCCACGTCGCATTCGAGGTCGTGGATTCGCTCGAAGGTCGGCGGCGAGACGAACCGCGAGGCGGCCGACCGGTCGGTGCTCGCGCCCATGATCACGAGGTCGTAGTGGGCGTCGTTGGTGGCGAGGAACGACTCGATAGACGACCGCGAGACCCGCGTCTCGAACGACCCGTCGAACGTCTCCACGAGGTTCGCCAGCATTCGCTCGGTCCGCCGACGTTCCTCCTCGCGGTCGATGCAGGTGCAGACGCCGACGCTCCCCGACCGTCCGGCCAGCCGCAGCGCGAAGTCGATCATCGCGTGGGCGGTGTCGCCCGCCCGCCGGACCGGGACCAGGACGCGCTTCCAGCGCGTTCGCGGCTCGGTCGCCGGACTGGAGCGGAACGCGATGGTGTCGATGTCACCCTGGAAGAGCCCGTGTACGAACGGCGACAGGGTCCCGCGCTCCTCCTCGTAGGGCGCGACCACGAGGTCGCAGTTGGTCTCTCGGGCGGCTCGGAGCGCCGTCTTCGAGCGATTCGTCCCGTCGCCCGCCACCACCACCTCGCAGGGGACGCCGACCTCGGTCTCGATGCGATGGGCTTCGGCTTCGAGTCGCTCGGCGGACTCGTCGCCCTCGGTCTCGGCCGACTCCCCCTCGGCCGACGTGTCTCCCACCGACGTTCCTCTGGTTGACGTTCCTTCGGCCGACACTCCTTCGGCCGACACCTCCTCCACCCCCATCGTCTCGACCACGTCCAGCAGGACGACCTTGCCCGCGTCGTGGGCCGCCGCGATCCGGGCGGCGAACGTGGCGGTCGCGCTCGCCCGGTCGCCCCGCATCGGGACGAGCACGTGGTCGTCGCCCTTCGTCGAGGCGTAGAGGAACTCCGACCGGCGCTCGTAGAACTCCCGTCGCCAGAAGTCGAACGCCGCGGCGACGAGGGTGCTGGCGAGGAACACGGAACCGACGAACTCGGCGAAGAAGGTGCTTATCGTGCCGGGGGAACTGAAGGCGGGCGCGATGAGCGCGAGCAGGGCCGTCGAGAACGCCGCGGGCTCCTCGAAGTCGAGCGCCCACGTCGCCGCACCCGTGAGGAAGACGGCCAGCGCCGCCTCCGCCGCGCCGACGCTCAGGCTCCCCGCGCCGTCCGCGAGGCCGACGACGTACTTGCCCTCCGGGTCCGCGAACAGGGTGTACGTGCCCGACGCCAGTGGCGGGAAGAGCACGAACGGAAGGAGATCCACCGAGTTCGAGACCGCCGTCACCGCCGCGATGAGCACCGGAACGACGAGGAGCACCGTGAGGTGGATGAGGTTCGTCGTGTGCTCGATCCACCGACGGAACTCTCGAATCTCGCGTCGCTCGAACCGACGCACCCGCCGGAGGACGGCGCGGTAGCGCGTGCGGAAGCCGTCCAGCATTGTCGTCACGTCACCGTCCGAGGGTGAAATGTCTATCCCCTCGGAACCGACGTTGGGCCGTCTCTCGGCCGCCGAGCGTGAGGTATTTACCGTCAGTTCCGAGACGCGCTCGGGGACGACGGGCGGAATTCGAAACGAGGCGGGCGGCGGGTTCTACCCGGGAAGTCCGTCGATAAGTTCGCGGTAGTCGTCTTCCGGGAAGGCTTTCAGCGTCTCGCTGCTAACGGCTCCCGCCTGCCCGACCTTGAGGACGAGTTGTGCGGCAGTTTCGTCGTCGGGTGCTTCGATTACGGCCACGGCGTCGTACTCCCCGAACGTGAGGTAGAACTCCTCGACTTCGCTCCCCATCGATTCGGCGAGCGCTTTGGCCTCGTCGAGTCGATTCGGACTCTCGTCTACGTGCTCGATTCCTTGCCCCGTGAACTCCAAGAGGCTGATGTAGGTTGGCATCAGTTTTGCTCCGTTTGGTCGCCTCAGCCAATCGTTCTCCCCACCAATGGTACGTCGCTCTAAGGCGCACCATGTGGTGTGTTAGCAGTGCTAAAAAGTCTTGTGACTGGGACGACCGGATAGCGACCCGCCGTCGCAGCGGAGCCTTCGACCTACTCTGCCAGTTCGACCACGGCGTCGAGGGTGATGCGGATCGCCCGCTCGACGTTGTTCTTGGCCTTCTCGGGGAGTTCCTCGTCCTCGGTCTCGCCCTTCTGGGTACCCTCGACGAGGTTGCCGTCCACGGTGCAGATGGCTCCCGCGCGCATGTCCCGACGGCGGGTCAGCGAGAACACCGCGGCAGCCTCCATCTCGACCGAGAGCAGGTTGGCCGCCTCCCAGTCTTCGACGTACTCGTCGGTCTCGGCGTAGAAGGCGTCGTCGCTGGCGATGGGACCGACGTGCACGTCCTCGTCGTTCGCTTCCGCGGAGTCCACCAGCGCCGAGAGGACGCCGTAATCCGGCACGGCGGGGTACTCGACCGACTCGTAGCGCTTGCTGGTGCCTTCGTTCTTCGCCGCGCCCGTGGCGACGATCATGTCGCCGATCTCGATGCCCTCCTGGAGCGCACCCGTGGTGCCGACCCGGATGACCGTCTCGACGCCCACGTTGTGGAGTTCCTCGACCGCGATGGCTGCAGAGGGACATCCGATGCCGGTCGAGCAGATGGTCAGGGGCGTACCCTCGTACTCGGCGTTGACGACCTTGTACTCGCGGTTCTCGGCGACCACTTCGCTCTCGTCGCACTGCCGGGCGATGCGGTCCACGCGACCGGGGTCGCCGGGGATGAGCGCGATGTCGTTCAGATCGCCGTCTTCGACGAGAAGGTGGGGCTGTTTCGCCATGGGCGTGGCTTCTCGGGAGAGGGAGAAAAAGCGTGCGGGTTCGAGAAAGTGGAGCCGGTGGAAAGCGTTACGAGTAGCGTTCGAGTGACTCCCAGTCTTGGCGGATGAGTTCCTCGATCCCTTCTTCGAGGAGTGCCGCGCCCATCGCACTTGCTCGGTAATAGGAGTACACGCCGTCTTCCTCGGGTTCGTTTCGCATCCGGTTCTCCACGAGACCCGTATTCACGAGTTCGTCTAGATGGTAATGAAGCGTATTTCCGGCGACACCGAGTCGAGTTCGGAGGTCCTTTGCACTCATGTTCCCGTCGTGCTTCAGCGTGTAGAGGATTCGAAAACGAGTCTCGTTCCCGAGTGCGCTCTGCATGTCGAGGTAGTCCTGAAGGTCGAGCAAACTCGGCTCGGGGAGTATCTGCTCTGGTGACGGCCCCTCCTCGTGAGCGTCAGGATCGGCTTCGAACTGGGACATGAGTCGTTCTTGTCTTTCGTCTAACTTAACAGTTTCCGACTCAGTGATTACTGAGTGGAGTTTTAAATCCGAGGACGGGACGAACCCGTCCCATGCGTGACCGATTACTCGACGAACTCGGTGCCGTCGCCCGCCAACAGTTTCTCGTCTATCTGATGGGCCCGTACGAAGAATACGGTGAAGACGAGAAAGTTGCCTTCGACCGATTGTTGCACGCGAGAGACGAACTTCGCATCGATTCCGGCGTGAACGCATTCCTCGCAATCGACGCGAACGTCCCACTGGAGGAGATGGACGCCGCAACCCAGAGCGTCGAGTTTGCTCGTGCCAGTAACGTCGTGGTGTTCGTCGCACCCCACGGCGGGCGAAATCTCGGTGTCGGCATCGAAGTCGGAGCGATTCTGGAACGGATTTGCACCGAAGAATCACCGGAAGCCGACGAACGAGTTGTCTTCGCTCACGAAAAGAGTGTCCGAAGTGCGATGATCGATTCGCTCTCCCGTCGCTGGAACGTGACTGTATATTCCTGCGCCAATTCTGACGAACTCGTCGGTCAACTCCAGCAGTTCGTGTCGAACGTGGTCCGTCGAGAGAAGACAGGTGAACTTACCGACCCAAGAGCAAAGGATACCTCTCCGCAAGAACGACGACCTCAGAACTGCCCGTTCAGGAACGCCTCGACCTCACCCCACGACGGCGCGGTGCGCGCACCCTCCTCCATCGCAGCCAAGGCTCCACACGCATTGGCGAACTCCAGTGCGCGCTCGTAGTCGGCGTCCGGGCCGAGCACGCCGCCCTCGCGCAGGAGAACCGCGAGGAACCCGGCGGCGAAGGCGTCGCCCGCGCCCGTGGTGTCCACCACGTCGGCGTCGAAGCCCGGGTGGTCGTAGGAAGCCTCGGGCGTGTCTACCTGCGCGCCCGCCTCGCCGTGCTTGATGACGACCACGCGGCCGTGGAGCTCCGACGAGGGATGTTCGAGGTCGCTGTCCAGAATCGTGCGGGCCTCGCGGTCGTTGAGGAACATCACGTCGGAGTAGGCCAGCGCCGCGCCGAAGTCGCGCTCGGCAAGTCGCCGTCCGGGGTCGAAGCTGACGCTCACCCCGGCCTCCGTGGCGATGCGGGCCAGCTCCGCCGCGGTGTCGGGCCGCTGGCTGGTCAGGTGGAGGTGATTGGCGCGCCGGACGTACTCGGGGTTCACGTCCGCGGGCGTGACGGCCTCGTTCGCGCCCTCGTTGCCCAGCACCATGACCTCGCCGCGCTCGTCCACGATGAGGTACTTCGTGGTGGTCTCGTTCTCCTCGCTCTCCAGCAGGTGCGTGCAGTCCACGCCCACCTCGTCGAGTTCCCGGCGGGCCAACAGGCCGTTGTCGTCGTCGCCGACGCTGCCGACGAGGCCGGTGTCGAAGTCCATCCCCGACAGCGCGACCGCCACGTTGGCGGCGCTCCCGCCGCCCGAGCGCTGTTGAGAGTCGATGCGAGCTTCCCCATCGGGGTTCGGGAGGGCGTCCACGCGGAGGGTCACGTCCCAGTTGACGTGTCCGGCGGTGATCACTTCGACCATGACATCACCCAGCTCATAGGCGGCGACGCGGGCGGCGATTCGTAGATTCCAGAAGACGGTTCGAGAGCGACATACCCCGACGATATGCACGCATCGGTCAAAACACTGGTGGGTCGCTAGGAATCAGTGGTAATGCCGACCTCGTGATTGATTCGTTGCAGAAAGCCCCCGCCCGGTCGCTACGTGTGAAAACCATCGGAGGTGAAACCGTAGTCGAGAAGACTCAGAAAGCCCCCGCCCGGTCGCGGTCGCTGAGCAGGATATTCTGGCCTCTCCGCACCGCCCGGCCAGAATAGAGCCTGCTCAGACGACTACACTGCACGCGACCGGGCGGCCCCTTTCAGTCCACCCAGACGGAGGGGTGTGTCACCGGGCGTTTTCGGTGGTCTGACGCACCGAGCGCGAGTGCCACGTCCTCCCCAGCCGATTGCGCGTCTCGGCCTCCGCTTCGCTCCGGCCTGCGATGCTCATCCCTCGCGCGATGAGGGCGCGGCACGAGGCCGCGCCAGCGCACGCCGTAGCATCGAGAGGAACCTATTCAATCGCTTAAGAAATAATAATGTTGTTCAGGAGTGGACGTGTATTTCCTACCCCGAGATAATGAACAGGATCAGGTTGTGCGCGCCGGGGCCGAGACCGACCGCTGCGACCAGTCCCAGCAGGAGGTAGCCCTCGGTGGGGTCCTCGCGGACGAACTCCGCGAAGAGGACGACGACCACCTCCGCGATGGCGAGTTTCACGAGGACGAACAGCCACCCGACGCCGAGGAGGTCCGCGGTCGGGAGCGAGGCCGCGACGTCGAGGACGGCTCTGGAGACGGGCGTGCGCTCGCCGAACCCGAGCAGGTCCACGCCGACCGCGGTCGAGACCGCGTCGAGGGCGTGGCCGAACAGGACGAGCGCCCCGGCTACACCGGTCGCGGCGGCCACTTCCGGGTACGTCCGCCGGGTCCCAGCCCAGAGCGCGACCGCGAGGAAGACCGCGACGAAGAGGCCGACGACCGGCCAGAAGAGCCGAAGTCCGCCGTTTTCGGCACCGAGCGCGAGGGCGTAGCCTACGACCGCGAGCGCGACGAGGAGTCCGGCGACGGCTAGCGGTCGCTCGGGGTCTCGGTCCGTCCGGAGTGCGGCCAACCAGAGTATCCCGGCCGGGACGAACGTCGTCAGGTAGACCGCGGGCGTCCCGAGGAGGGGCGCGACCACTTCGGGCACCCACTCGACGACGTAGAGGGCGTGGAGCGCCGACCCGACGACGATCCACGGCGCGAGCGCGAGGACGGTCCGGTCGGAGACCGAGAGGTCGGTTCGGTAGAGCGCTCCGGCGACCAGCGCCACCGCCGCGAGCAGGCCGAGGAGGTAGGGAAGTGGCGGGAGTGCGAACCCCTCTGGAAGTACCATGGCCGAAACGGCGAAGCGCGGGGCCGAAAGGTTTGCGATACGCCTGCTGGCTTCCCACGTAGTCGGCGTTCGACTCGAATCGCGTCCGATCCGAGTCGCGTTCGACCTGGGTCGGCGCGCGTCCGACTCAGCTACTCCGTTGCTCTCGAACGTCCCCGGTGTCTGCCACCGAAATTCCGTAGGATGTGGCGTCCGCGGGCACCTCCACGTCGAACTCGAACGCCTCCTGCGTCTCGCCGGCGAGGGGGAATTCGGGACCGCGGACGGATTCGAGTTCGTCCCCGTCTTCGAACAGCGTGACGGTCGGAACGACCTCGGTGTCCTCGCCGGTGTTGGCGACCGTGACCGAGACGGTGATGGTCGCCTCGCCGAAGGCGACCATCGACGGGAGCACCGAATGGGATTCTCCTTCGGCTCATGGTACAGGGATAAGGTGCTGCAGCCGGTAGCTCCGGGTGGAGAACCATGAACGAGCGCATCGTCCT
>PXSM01000032.1 GCA_003023465.1 Halobacteriales archaeon SW_6_65_15
GTCGCGCTGTTCTTCTTCGGGAGTGACGCGAGGCACCATCACCTTGTCGTAGAGGTTCTCCGGCACGGCTTCGATGGACGCGGCCCACTTCAGGAAGACCCGAATCGTACTCATCTGGCCGTTCAGCGTCAGCTTGCTCAGGTCGCCGTCTTCCTTGCGCCAGAGCCGGTACTTCTGGATGTCGCGGCCCGTGAGGTCATTCAGGTTCCAGATACCGACTTCGTCACACCAGCGGACGAAGTGGTTGGTCCGGTAGCGGTGGTTCCGAACCGTGGCTTCGGTACAATTGGTCGCCTTATGATCGAGGAACAGTTCCTGCGCGGTACTCGCGTCGATTGGTTCGAGGTGGTCTCGGTTCGTCATGGCTTCTCACGGAACCCCGTGAGAAGGCGTGGCACGTCTGCGAACCGTAGCGAAGGGTTCGTACGAGTTGCCGACTGTTTCCGCCCGAAGGCGCGACGGTAGTGGGTGGAATGCGAGTTTTGGTCGAGCTTTTGCAAGCGACGTATCGCGGCCGTGCCGCGATACTGAGCGTGGTTCGAAAATCGGAGATTTTCGTCATCCCGGAAATCCTCGATTTCCGGAGACAGTAAAAGGTCGTATCGAAAACCCTAATCCCCGGGACTCCGAATCTCGGCGTATGGCCGACGACAACGAGGAAGCTGAAGAGCCTGCGGTCGAACTCGCCGAGGGCGAGCCGGTCGAGGGCGCGCCGCTCGCGCGGGTCGCCTCGCGGCTCCACTGGCCGATCCAGAAGAGCGAGCTCGCCCGCAAGGAGGGCGACGCGACCATCCGAACGCCCGACGGCCCGCGCGAACTCGACGCGGTGCTGGCCGACGTCGAGGTGACCTACTTCGAGAAACAGCAGGAGTTCCTCGACGCGGTCCGCGAGGTCGTGGGCACCGGACCGATCCCGACGGCGAACGAGTAGCGTGTCCGTCGCTCGGTCGGTCCGCCGGAGCGTCGCCCGTCTGAGCTGGGTCCAGCGCGCCCTGCTCGCCGGGGCGGTGCTCACCGTGGCGTGGATGTCGTGGGACGTCGCCGGACTGAACGAGCGACTCGTCCGAGACACCGTCGTCTACGTTCTCGCACCCGCCGCGCTGGCGATCCGACACGGCCGTCACCTCGGCTATCGGGTGGATCGCCGAGCGGTTCGCAACACCGTCCTTCTCTCGCTGTTCGTCCTCCCGTTCTACGTCGTCGGGTCCTCGCTGCCGACCATCCGGAGCTACTACCCCATGTGGCAGACGAGCGCGGCCTTCGGGGAGTTCCTCCCGCACGCTATCAAGCAGTTTCTCATCGCGTTGGCCGCCGAGACGTACTACCGGGGGCTGCTCTGCGTGGGCGTCCGCGAGATCGGGTTCAAGAGCGTGTTCATCAGTCCGGTCGTGTACGCCTTCCACCACCTGTACAAGCCACCGATAGAACTTATGCTGTCGGCACCGACCGACGTGTTGTTCGGCGCGGTCGATTACAAGAGCGAGTCGATCCTCCCCTCGGTGGTCGCCCACGGCGTCGGCCTCTGCGTGCTGGACTGGCTGGTGCTCCACGAACCACTGATTCCGACCGAGCAGGTCCTCCGATGGCTGTCGTGGGTGCCGGTTCCCCTCTGACCGGAGGGAGCGGCGTCTTTTTCACGATTCTACACCAAGGGAGTCCCGATGACGCTACCAATCGACCCCACGGCACTCGACGCCGCGGACATCGGCGAGAAACGGGCGACCCTCGAGATGGACCACGAGGAGGCAATCGAACACGTTCGCGAGGCCTTCGTGGACGCGGGGTTCGGCGTCCCGGAGGAGTTCTCGCCGTCGGAACTGCTCAACGAGAAGGTCGATGCCGACCGCGACCCCTACTACGTGCTGGGCGCGTGCAATCCGGGGATGGCCGACCGGGCGCTCGACGCCAGCGACGGCCGAATCGGCGGCCTCTTCCCGTGCAACGTGATACTCTGGCAGGAGGAGCCGGGGCGACAGACCGTCTACCACGTCAGCATCATGCGCATCGCGCGACTCGTCGGGATGGCTCCCGACGACGAGGAGTGGGAGGAGATCGTGGCCGAGACGGGACGACTCGTCGACGAGGCGTGGGCCAACCTCGACGCGGCGTAGCTACTCTCCGTCGTCCGAATCGTTCATCCGGCGGACGTCCTCTCGAAGGTGTTGGACTTCCTCGCGGAGTGCCGCTATTTCCTCGTCTGCCGGACGGTCAGACCGAGACTGATGGTAGAGGTAGAGGCCGCCACCGATCAGTATCACTGGGAGGCCGAACAGTAGGAGGGCGACGAGGAGAATGACCATGATCTCCATCCCTCCGGGAACGGGACCGAAAAGGGGAACGAGATCAGTGATGGGAACCATGCCCGTTAGTCGAGCGAGTGGACCCATAAACTTTCTCCGACTCGGCCGGAAGTGAACGAGCGGGTTACGAAGGGACGAACGGATTACGAGAAGTCTCCGAGGTTCGCCTGGAGTCCCGAGAGCATCTCGGACTTCCGGCGGAGGTCCGCGAGCGAGACCGGAAGCTGGGGAGCGATCTCCCGGACCGCGCCGTGGAAGGTCTCGGCCTCGCCGAACTCCCCGTCGAAGGCGTTGCGGACGGTCTCGCGGATCTGCCAGACGCCGACCGGAGCCCAGTAGTCGTCAGAGACCTCGCGGAGGACGAGACACTTGGCCTGTCGGCCGACCGATTCGAGGTGTTCGAGGACGCCGAGCCGGGACGCGTAGTACGCGCCGGCGGTCTCCTCGACGTACTGGGTCCGACCCTCGAACCCCTCGTGGGCGCTGCCCATCCACGTCTCGCCGGTGGGATCCTGATTCCAGATGCTCCCCGGCGCTTTCATCTCCACGAGCTCGAACTCCCACTGGCCGGGCGTGAGGATCACCCAGTAGCGATTGCCCACGTACTCGTTGACCCAGACCTGCGTCTCGTCGATGCCCGGGTTGGTCCGTATCTGGCCGCGGAGGAACTGGCCGATGGTGTCGTCCACGGCCGTGATAGACCACCGCGTCGGGACGAGCCGCCGGTTCTGTCCGCGGCCGAGCGCGCCCGCCGAGAGGATGTCGTTGATTTCGTACACGTCGAAGCCGCGCCGGTAGAGGTAGGTCATCGCCCCCTGCGCTTGCCAGTCGTCGTCCTCCAGCGTCTTCTTGACCGGGCGCGGGACGTGGGGATTCTCCGTGAGGTCCGCGGACGTGGCGCGGGCCGAGGGGCCGGTCGGGGTCGTAACGTCGTCCACGCTCAGGTCGAGGTCCAGCGAGTCCGAGAGGCCGATCTCCACGTCCACCGGGCGGTCGGCGATGGCGACCTCGCGCTGGGTGCCGACGAACCCGTCCCACACGTCGTCCACCCGGGTCACGTCCGCCGAGTGGTTCGAGTTCAGCAGGCCGGTCCGGTACTGGAGGACGTTGTCGATGTCGAGGCCGCGCTGATACCAGTCGCTACTGGTGGCGAACTCCGCGGCGCGCTCCTCCTCGCCGACCGGTGAGAGGATGCCCGTCGAGACGCATTCGTCTCTCCTTGGGACCCGAGCGCTTTGAACCTTACTCGGTGGAGCGCGTGGCTGAAGCTGGTCCTTGGCTTGCGGGTGAAGCCATCCTTGGGCTTGCAGGTGGTGCTGTCCCTCGCGGAGCGGTCGCACCGCCGATTTCGCTGGGCCACTCCGCGGTAGCTCTCAGGTCATAGCCCGGGTTCGTCCCGTTCTCGTATTTCAACCTTCGCCCGGTTGCGAAGAATTGGACTGGCCGGTGTTTCGTGAATCTTCACAACCCACGGGACGCGCCGAAGGAGCGAAGCTCCTTCGAGCCTTGGCTCGGCTCGAGCACGCCGTCGGAGGCAAGCTCCGACGAGCCCTCGTTCGCTTCGCTCACGAGGACGCGGGGAGGGCGCGCGGGCGTGCGAGCCGGTCTGCGAGCACCAGCGATGCAGACCGTGGGACCCTGGCGGATGAAGGGCGAGCGAGGATGAGTGACCGGAGGGAACGAATCGAGCGAGGGCTTCTTTCCCCTAGGTTTCGGCATCAGCTAGCTTCTATTTCACTCCCGGCTCTTTTGAGGACTAAGACACAATAGAATTGCTTAGAAACATTAAAACATTTCCGAAGGACAACCAAATATTTCTAAAAAGCCATCGCTCCCCGGTTCGGCACACCGACGAAAAATGCGACGTCGGTCGAAGACGACCCCGACAGACAGCACTGAGCGCCCTAGCTGTGGATGCCCATCGCTTCGATCTGTTCCTGATAGCGATTCCGGATGGTGACTTCCGTCACCTGTGCAACGTCGGCGACCTCTCGCTGGGTCTTCTTCTCGTTGCAGAGGAGCGACGCGGCGTAGATCGCGGCGGCCGCGTACCCGGTCGGCGATTTTCCGGAGAGGAGTCCTTCCTCGGCGGTGGTCTCGATGATTTCGTTGGCCTTGGTCTGGACCTCCTCGCTGAGTTCGAGTTCAGAACAGAACCGCGGGACGTACTTCTTCGGATCGACCGGTTTCATCTCCAGTCCGAGTTCCTGGGAGATGTACCGATACGTTCGACCGATCTCCTTGCGTTCGACGCGCGATACTTCCGAGATTTCTTCGAGGCTTCGCGGGATGCCCTCTTTGCGACAGGCAGCGTAGAGCGCGGAGGTGGCGACGCCCTCGATGGAGCGTCCTCGAATGAGGTCTTCCTTGAGCGCTCGACGGTAGATGACCGACGCGACCTCCCGCACCGACCGCGGGACACCGAGTGCCGAGGCCATGCGGTCGATCTCGCTAAGTGCGAACTGGAGGTTGCGCTCGCCTGCGTCCTTGGTGCGGATGCGCTCCTGCCACTTCCGCAGACGGTGCATCTGACTCCGCTTCTTCGAGGAGATCGAGCGGCCGTAGGCGTCTTTGTCCTTCCAGTCGATAGTCGTCGTCAGCCCCTTGTCGTGCATCGTCTGCGTGGTCGGTGCGCCGACGCGGGACTTCTCCTGTCGCTCCTGATGGTTGAACGCCCGCCATTCGGGGCCGGGGTCTATCTGTTCCTCCTCGACGACGAGGCCGCAGTCATCACACACGAGTTCCGCCCTGTCAGAACTCTTGACGAGGTTGTCTGAGTTGCATTCGGGACATTCCCGTACACCCTCTTGCTCCTCGTCCTGTTGCTCCGCCTCGGCTTGGCGCTCCCGCTGGCGAGTGGACCGTGTCATCGCACTTTTATAGTAGTATGTTCGTCGTACTTAAACCCTCGGTCCGTAATAACACGTTACTCGGAGGTCAGAATAGTCGCTGGTGGTCCGAACGTCGTCGCGACCGAGCTGGCCGTTCGAACGGTGGGTGGTCGTCCGAACGCCGGTCGCCGGCCTCGACTCCTCCCACGAGACACCATCGGAAAGCGTTTATGCCCGAATCGTGGACGAACGACCGTATGCCCGTCATCGAGTGCGACGCGGACGCGGCCCGGGAGACGCTGGCCGACGCGGGTGCCGACGTGTCGGCGGGCAACTCCGAACACGAGGAGTGGCGCGCAGAGTACGGCGACGCCAACGCGGTCGCCTACGAGGGTAAAGTCGTGATACAGGGGTCGAACCCGCAGGACATCGAGGCCATTCTGCGCGAGGCGGGCGGCCACGCTTACGTCTACTTCGACGGTGCGAGCCGAGGCAACCCCGGTCCCGCAGCGGTCGGCTGGGTCGTCGTCACCAGCGACGGCATCGTCGCCGAGGGCGGCGAGACCATCGGACGCGCGACGAACAATCAGGCCGAGTACGAGGCGCTGATCCGCGCGCTCCGGGCGGCCCGCGACTACGGCTTCGACTCCGTGGAGGTGAAGGGCGACTCCCAACTCATCGTCAAACAGGTCACGGGCGCGTGGGACACCAACGACCCCGAACTGCGCGAACACCGGGTCACGGTCCGGGAACTCCTCGCCGAGTTCGACGACTGGGAACTCAGCCACGTCCCGAGAGAGATAAATGAGCGCGCCGACGAACTTGCGAACGAGGCGCTCGACGATGCCTGAGGACGAATCCGACGCCCCCGACGCTTCGGAAACAGCGACCAGTGACGCTTCCGAAACGGAGACCAGCAACGAACTCCCCGAGGAGACCGTCGAGCAGGCCGAACGGCTCACTCGGCTCGCGCGCGAAGCGGTCGACGACGCCGAGGCGGCGGCCTACCGCGAGGAGCGAGCCGACCTGCTCGCCGACCACGGCTTCACGGCGCGCGTCCGCGAGGACGACGCGGGCGAGACGCTCGTCCTACATCCCGACGAGTGGACCGAAGATGGGGTGATACGCACCGACCGCATCGAGGACACGAGCCGGGCGGTCGAGGTGTCGCTGTCGGGACCGGGCGACCCCGACGAGTGGGACGCGGTGGACGAACGCAACCGCGAAGTGGTCGCCCGCGTCCGCGAGACTCACGGCGAGGTCCACGGCGACAACGCCGAGGCGTTCGCGGACTTCATGAGCAACCATTACGCGCGCCCGGTCGAATCGGCCACTGACGACGAGATAGCGGAATTCCTCTCGGAGTACTTCCCGCGGAACGCGTGGCCGAGCGAAAAGCAGCGGGCGACGGTCGAAGACTCTCTGGAACTCGTCTTCGAGGTCGCCGACGAGTGATCGTCGCGACCCTCGAGGTCGGCAAATTGTATCGCCCTGGACGAACCGCCGTGAAGACGCTACTGCTCGCGGACCTCGGATGCTACTTGAACCGTTCTCGAACTCGATCCGGACTCGAATCCGAGTCGTAGTTGCACTCGGGCGTTACTCGTTGTCCGCGACGAGGTCTCGGATCTGTTCGGCCCGCTCGTCGCCGGTGACGAACTTCGAGAGCGTCCACTGGAGCTGGTCGACGACGACCGCGAGGCCCTCGTCGGTGAGTTCGTACTGGTTCGTCCGCTTGTCGAGTTCGCTCTTCTCGACGTAGCCCTTCTCGACCAGCGTGTCGAGGTTGGGGTACAGGCGGCCGTGGTTCACTTCCTCCCCGTAGTAGTCCTCCAGCTCGCGCTTGATGGCGAGGCCGTACATCGGCTCTTCGGAGAGGATGGTCAGGATGTTCGTCTGGAATGCGGTGAGGTTGCGCGCGGTACTCGTCTCTGTGAGTGTCTGTGCCTCTGACATAGACTCTGACACCCCGGGATTTGTCGTCATGGTATTTAACCTTTCCTCACTCGCCCGGACGTTCTACAATTAAACGCCCGTTGTATTCCCGGTTATTACGTAAGTTATGGTCGCTACCGAAAATTTCCGGTTCTCGTCACTCGATTTGCCGCTCCCAACTGGCAGGACTTGCGAGACGGTTTTTCCGTCGTGATTCGTGGAACGGTTTTCTGTCAAGAGTTTCGAGACGGTCGTCGAACCTCCACCCGCGAGTCGAACAGTCGACAGATTCGACCGGGCGGGAGAGCCTTCGACGCGATGCCGAAAGGACTTTCCGGACTTCGGACGGACTCTCGGACTGCACCATGGTCAATCTCTGGGAAGACTTGGAGACTGGACCGAACCCGCCCGAGGAGATCTACGCGGTCGTGGAGTGTCTCAAAGGCGAGCGCAACAAGTACGAGTACGACAAGGACGTGCCCGGCGTCGTCCTCGACCGGGTGCTCCACAGCAACGTTCACTACCCGAGCGACTACGGATTCATCCCGCAGTCGTACTACGACGACGAGGACCCCTTCGACGTGCTCGTCCTCGTGGAGGACCAGACGTTTCCCGGCTGCGTCATCGAGGCCCGTCCGGTCGCGCTGATGAAGATGGACGACGACGGCGAGCAGGACGACAAGGTCGTCGCGGTCCCCGCCGAGGACCCCCGGTACGATCACGTCCAGGACCTCGAAGACCTCTCCGAGCAGCAGACGGCCGAGATCGAGGAGTTCTTCGAGACCTACAAGAACCTCGAACCGGGCAAGGAAGTCGAGACCCTCGGCTGGGAGGACAGGCAGGCCGCGATGGACGCCATCGAACACGCGATGGACCTCTACGAGGAGCACTTCGCCTGAGCCTACGAGAAGCTCCGAAGATTTCGCCGGAGTTTCCGAAACGCACTGTTTCCGGTTTCTGACAGCCTCGCCGAACGGATAGCTCCCCGAAACTATTTGACGTTGGCCTGAACAAGCCGAGTCGATGGCGTTTGGGACTCCGTTTGGCGGCGTCGAGATGGTCGTCGTAGCGGCGACGCTGCTGGTCTGCGGTGGCTTGGTCTTCTACGCGGCCCAGTCCATCCACGACCGGCGGCGAGACGACGAGGACCCGGTGGACGCGCTCCGGGACACGGTCGCGGGCCAGAACCGGGTCGCGCTAGTCGTCCCGGAAGGGCCGAGCATCGACGCGTTGGCCGCGGCGGTCGGGTTGCAGGTACTCTGTAGCGAGTGGGGCGTCACCGCCCGCCTGTACGCGGAGGGGCCGGTCACCGGCGAGGACAGCAAGACCTTCAGCAACATCTTCGACCTCGAACTGTCGGTCATCGGCGAGGGAGCCGACGAGCTCACCGACTGCGACGCCGCCATCGCGGTCGGCGGCGGCGGTGGCGTCCCCCGACTCTCGAACAACCCGCCGGTGATCGCGGTCGTGCGCCACCGACCCACTGCCGAGGAGAACATCCTCACCGTGACCCCGACCGACGACGGCGCGACCTCGACCACGGTGACGCGCCTGCTCGAATCCGAGGGCGTAGTCCCCGACCAGCGGGTCGCTACCGCGCTCCTCCACGGCGTCCGGGCGGGCACCCGCGAGTTCCGCCGGGCCAACGGCCAGCACGACTACGAGGCCGCCGGCTTCGTCCACACCTACGCCGACCTCGGGCGCATCGAGGACCTCCGCTCGCCGGGCATGAGCGGCGACACCTTCGACGTGATCAGCGACGCGATAGCCAACCGCGAGCGCCGGGCCAGCTTCGCCGTGACCAACGTTGGGGCCGTCCCGGCGGTGTCGGCCCTCGAAGAGGCCGCCGACACCATGCTCCGGCTGGAGGGCGTCTCGACCGCCGCGGTCTTCGGCATCCACGAGGAGACCATCGTGGTCTCCTGTCGCGCCGAGGACGTGCGAACCAACGCCCTCGACATCCTCGACACCGCCTTCGAGACGAGCGAGACCACCGGCGGGAACACGGACGCCGCGACCGCCCGGGTCCCGCTGGGCCTCTTCTCGCAGGTCAACGGCGAGTACGAGGACACCCTCGACATGCTCATCGACGCGAGCACCCGGAAGGCGCTGTTCGAGGCGTTCGAGAGTTCGTAAAGTCCGCGATACCGCGTCGTCAGTAGTTTTCGATATGACGTGCTTCAGTTCTAGCAGAAACGACTGGTCTAGCAGAATCGACCGATGAAGGCGGCGAGAAGCTAGCTACTCCCGAAGCATAGGGGAAGAAGCCCTCGCTCGGTTCGGTCGCTTCGCGCCCTCACCATCGCTCGCCCTTCATCCGCCAAGGCCCCTCCCGAAACCTTCCCAACCCTGAACCCACCCTATCTCCGGACCTCCCCGCCTGCGTGCAGTGTCATGGTTGAGCCTCGCGAAGTGTAAGGTGTGAAAAAGCCCGTAAAACCATCTTCACATGTTCAAGGAAATTGTAATAGTGTTCTTGACGCGCATATTGAATTCTCTGCCCGAATCGCCACGCCGAACGACCGGCCGCTCGTTTGCGGACTCAACTACCCGAGATCGGTCGAATCGAGATCCGACTGTACGCTTTCCACCCGTGTGACTCTTTCACGCTGGCGTCCGTCGCTACGAAAAGAAATTTCACGTCCCGCGTCCTCTTGAGAAGTACATGGGTCTGTTCGACCGTCTCCGTGGCGACGACAAGTCGCGCGTCGCCTTTGTGGGTATCGACGGCGTGCCGTACAGCTTTCTGGAGGACCACTTCGACGAGTTCGAGAACCTCGCGGCGCTCGCCGAGGAGGGCGCGTCCGGGCCGATAGACAGCATCGTGCCGCCCGAGTCGTCGGCCTGCTGGCCCGCACTCACGACCGGCGTGAATCCGGGGCAGACCGGCGTCTACGGCTTCCAAGACCGGGAGGTCGGCTCCTACGACACCTACGTCCCGATGGGCCGCGACGTGCAGGCGACCCGCCTCTGGGACCGCGTTCAGGAGGTGGGCCGGGACGCGACCGTGATGAACGTCCCCGTCACCTTCCCGCCCCAGCGCAACGTCCAGCGCATGGTCTCCGGCTTCCTCTCGCCCGGCGTGGACAAGGGCGCGTACCCCGACGACATGCGCGAGTACCTCCAGTCCATCGACTACCCCATCGACGCCAATGCCAAGCTCGGCCACAAGGACGACAAGTCCGACTTCATCGAGAACGCCCACGAGACGGTAGACACTCGCTACGAGGCGTTCAAGCACTACCTCCAGCAGGACGACTGGGACCTGTTCTTCGGCGTCTTCATGGCGACCGACCGGGTCAACCACTTCCTCTACAAGCACTACGAGGAGGACGGCGAGTACGAGCAGGAGTTCATCGACTTCTACGCGAAGATCGACCGCTACATCGGCGAGATCCGCCAGAACCTCCCCGACGACGTGACGCTGGTAGTCGCTAGCGACCACGGCTTCACCAGCCTCGACTACGAGGTCCACTTCAACGAGTGGCTCCGTCAGGAGGGCTGGCTCTCCTACGAGGACGACGACCACGAGGAGCTGGGCGACATCAGCGACGACACCGAGGCCTACTCGCTCATCCCCGGCCGATTCTACGTCAACCTCGAAGGTCGCGAGCCCCGGGGAAGCGTCCCCGAGAGCGAGTACGAGGACAAGCGCGCCCAGCTCAAGGAGGCGCTCGAAAATCTGGAGGGGCCGGACGGCCGGAAGGTGGTGGACCGCGTGGTCGAGAAGGAAGAAGCGTTCCACGGCGACCACGAGGACATCGCGCCCGACCTGGTCGCCATCCCGAACTACGGCTTCGACCTCAAGGCCGGGTTCAAGGGCCACGACGACGTGTTCGGCCACGGCCCCCGGAACGGGATGCACAGCTTCGACAACGCCTCGCTGTTCGTGGACGACCCCGACGCGACCGTCGAGGACGTGGACCTCTACGACATCGCCCCGACCGTCCTCGACCTGCTGGAGATGGAGTACGACGCGGGCGAGTTCGACGGTCGAAGTCTGGTCTGAGAGTGGAGATTTTCTGAATCGGCAGCTTCGGGGGTTTCTATTTTCGAGTTTCGTTAGTGGGCGAAAACGACAGCAGAGCGCCGCTAGCTACTCCTTGAGCCGATGAGAGA
This sequence comes from Halobacteriales archaeon SW_6_65_15, assembly GCA_003023465.1. Taxonomy (GTDB): domain Archaea; phylum Halobacteriota; class Halobacteria; order Halobacteriales; family Haladaptataceae; genus Halorussus. The sequence continues at coordinate 11,186 of PXSM01000032.1, forward strand.
CCGCACCGCGCCCCGTGCCTCCCCGCGTGCTCGGGCACGAGGCCCTCGCGGCGCATCCTGTCGGAAGGTCGGCTAGCGCGTCCTGTCGGAAGGTCGGTTAGCGCGTCCTGTCGGCTGGTCAGTTGGCAGAATTTCGGAATTGCTCGAAAAGCGAAACCGCAGAAGAGGTCCGTCCTCACTAGATCAGGTCGTCCAGTTTGTCGTTCTGGAACTGCTCGGCGGGGTCGGCGCGGGGTTCGTCGGCCTGCTGGCTCGCCTCCTTGGCGCGCTCCATGAACTCCTCGACGCGCTGGGAGCGCTCGACGCCGCCCAAGAGGACGAGCGAAGCGAGGCGTTGGCTGTCGAGGGGGAAGTCGCCGCCCCGGACCTGCAGACTGCCGGTCTCCTCTTCGACCCACTTGCGGGCGCGCTCGACTCCTTTCCGCGGGATGGTCCCCGGCTGTCCGGCAACGACCAGCAGGCCCGAGTCCGCCTCGACGGCGTTGGGCAGGCTGAGGTTGCTGAGGAGCGCCTTCCGGGTCACGCTGGTGACGGTGTTGACGTTCTCTCCGGCCTCCTCGGCTGCCTCCGCGCTGGCGAACCCGAGGGTGGCGATGCCGCCCGAGCGAAGCGTGTTGATGACCTCGCTGGAGTCCACGACGCTCTCGCCGACCCCATCG
>PXSM01000033.1 GCA_003023465.1 Halobacteriales archaeon SW_6_65_15
GGGTTCGTCGCGGCGATGGGTTCGTCGGTCTCGTCGTTCGTGTACACCGCGTCTTCGAGTTCGATTGCGCCGGGTTCGACGCCGTGTTCGTCGAGGTATTCGAGGAACGCCGGGTCGGCGTCGTCGTGGTGGGAGTCGCCGCCGCCCAGATACTCGAAACCGAAGTCGGCGGGCGTCTGGTCGCGGCCGACGTGCCACTTCCCCACGTAGGTGTTGTCGTACCCGGCGTCGGCGAGCAACTCCCCGAACGTCGGCAGGTCGGACGGGAGGTTCGGCCGGACGGCGTCGGCCTCGTGGCAGTTGTTCAGCATGCCGTGCGCGTGGGGGTAGAGACCGGTGAGCAGCGACGCGCGGGCGCTCGAACAGATGCTGACGGGCGTGTAGGCGCGGTCGAACCGCATCCCTTCGGCTTGGAGCCTGTCCATCGCTGGCGTCTGAACGTCGGGCGTGCCGGAGGCGTCCTCCGAATCGCGAGGGGCACTCACGTCGTATCGCTCCTGATCGGTGAGCAACAGAAGCACGTTCGGTCTGTTCTCGCTCCGGGCCATCGTTCCTAGTCCCAGTCGGGACTCTCCCCGTAAGGGTTATCGGCCAGTCCTGCATCGTCGTTTGGACGTGTCAAGTCAGACCGCTATAGGAGCGCTAAAGAATTAGAAATACGCCTGAGGTGAACGTGAATATCTCCATAAACTGCACACAGCTGTTCGTAGGACGCCTCCGACGCGGACAGGTGGCGCGACGCTACCGCGCAAACGTGCGAGGGGAAGCCCTCGTTCGGTTTCCGCCAGCCGGATGTGGCAACCCTTAACACAATACCCGCCGAATTGGAAGGCGATTTCCGTGTCTCGTTCGAGCCACGTCCCGCACCGCTCATGAGCCTGTTCGGAGAATTTCGCGTTCCTGCCGAGGCGTTCGCTCTGCACGCCACCTTGCAAGCGCTCCCCGAGATAGTCGTCGAGATCGACCGGGTAGTCGCGGCCGAAGACCGGCTCACGCCGTATTTCTGGATCGCCGACGGAGAGCCCGACGAGATCGCGGCCGCGACCGACGACGACCCGTCGATACGGAACCTTCGTCGGTTGGACGAGTTCGACGAGACGACCCTGTATCTGGCCGAGTGGACGGAGAACATCGAAACGCTCGTGTACGCGTACACGAACGTCGGCGCGACCATCCTCGAAGCGACGGGCGAAGCCGACGAGTGGATTCTTCGCATGCGCTTCGACGACCGGGAACAGCTCACAGACTTTCAGGAGTACTGCGAGCGCGAAGAGATATCCTTCGAGTTGGCCCAGTTACACGAGATCACGTATCCGCCGACGGGAGCCCAGTACGGTTTGACGCCCAAGTAAAACGAGGCACGACGATTCCCGAGATACTCCGTGGGGTGATATCGGATGATGAATGAACGGTATCCTCAGGACGACGGCGGGTCTGCAGTTCCCGGAGACGCGAGTCCGTGTCCGTCGCAGTCCAGACTCGCCCTCGGACTGTCGGCCCTCGCAGTCGCTACCGCTCACGCTGCTCTCCAGTTCACGCGAGGGGGCTTCGAGACGGAGATCGACCTCTTGTTGCTCCTCCTCGGCGGTGTTCTGGGAAGCGCGTTGATGGGAGAGTACGTTTCGTCGCGGTGCCGCTCGAAGCTGTATCAGGGCTTCATCCTTCCGATAATCGGCCTGCTGGTCACGTTCTCTCTACTCGCCGTTTCGTTCGCAGCAGGCTACCACGGCCACGACGCCACGGGGGTCGCCAGCGGACTGCTGTTTTTCTGCAGCTACCTCGCCTTTGCACTGACCATCGATAACGTGGAAGCGTATATGGAAAGCGTCTGATGCTACTGGGGGCCACAGCCGTCTTACCCGAGTCCGTCGAATTACCGACATGGAGTTCACCGAGGAGGACGAGGGTAAGTCCGTGTTCGACGCGAACAGCGAGAAGGTCGGCGTGATCGTCGAGGTCCGGGACGGCGACGCCTACGTCGAACCCGAACCCAGTCTCGCCGAGGAACTGAAGGCGAAACTCGACTGGGGCGACCCCGAACCTCACGGGGACGCCTACCAGTTGAAAGGCGAGTGGATAGACCGAATCGACGACAAGGAGATCATTCTGGAAAGCCGGATGTAGCGAATCGCCGGAATTCCGCGTCGGCAATCAGAGCAGGCCTCGAGCCATCTCAGCGACCGCCTCGGCGTCCTCGCCGAGCAGGTAGGTGATGGGCTCGATGCCGTAGCTTCCGGTGTGGTATAGCACGGTCGCGTCCGGGTGTTCGCGCAGGGCCGCGCCGACCGCCGCGTCGAGGTCGTCGTAGTCGGCGTCGAACTCTGCGGACTCGCAGCCGCCGTCTTCCAGCGCCGAGACGAGGTCGGGGTCGTAGCGGACGTTGAGCGCGGCGCGGAGGTCCTCGCGGTCGTTCCGGCGGGCTGAAAGCAGGATGGAGGCGACGTGCTCGCTCACGCCGAACTCGGGGTCGGCCGGGATGGTCGCCTGCCCCTTCACGTCGAAGATGCGACCGGGGACGCCGGCCACGTCGTCGATGCCGTCGGCGTCGGGCGTACACTCACAGAGGTTCGACCCCACGGCGGGGATGAGCGAGGCGAACCCGCTGGCGCTCTCGACGATAGTCAGCCCGCGCCGGAGCGACGACCGGACGCGCTCCTCGGCCCGGAGTTCGCTGTCGGGGTCGTGGACGTTGAAGTCGCCGCCGTGGCCCGACAGCTCGGGCATCTCCAGTTCGTGCATCTCGGCGATGACGTCCCTGTCCTCCAGCCGTCGGACGAGGATCTCGATCTCGATGAGCGCCTCCACCCGGCTCATCGACCCGTCGGCCAGCCCCTCGCCGAGACGCGCGGCGAGTTCCTGCACGCGCTCGTCGTCGAGGAAGCGGTCGTTGCGCTCGACCTCGCCGTTGGCGTACTTCGAGACCGCACTCTGGCTGATGCCCAGCAGGTCCGCGACCTCGCTCTGGGTCAGGTCCCTGTCGCGCAACTCCTCGGCCAGCATCGACCGGACCGTCGGGAGGAACTCCTCGACGACGATTTCCTCGGCGAACCTCATTCTTCTCGCCGCTCGACCCCGTTCGCTTTCTGGTCGCCGCCAAACTCGTGGTCGCTCTGAAGGCGGGATGCTTGCGGTCCAATCTGGCCGTTGTACTTCGACCCGCGCTCGGCTCCATAGGGTCTTTCCGCTGGAGTCTTCAATTCCATGAACGTCAACTGCGAAATCCGCATTCCGGGCGTTAGCGCGACCGGAGCAGTGCCGAGGTTCGAGAGTTCGAGCGTTATCTGGCCAGAGTATCCTGGGTCCACGACGCCAGCGGTCGCGTGGACGACGACCGCCAGTCGACCCAACGACGACCGGCCGTTGACGTGAGCGATGAGGTCGTCAGGCATTTCGAGTCGCTCTTTGGTCGTTCCGAGGACGAAGTCGCCCGGGTGAAGGATGTACTCGTCGCCCTCGGGGATGACGGTGTCGGTAACGTACTCGTCGATCTCTTGCTCGCTGTTTGGATGGATACAGGAGATGTTCGCCCGCTGGAACTCGAGAAATTCGTTTCCGAGGCGGAAGTCGATGGTCGCTGGCTGTATCTGCAGCTCTGGGTCGTCGAGGGGCTCGATGACTAGACTACCCTCATCGATTCGCCGCTGCAGGTCCGCGTCGGACAACATCATATCCTCTAATTAGGGATACCCTCGATAAAGGTTCGTGGTCTCGTTCCCCTCGGAGGGAGACCCCGGTGCTCAGTCGCGGTGGCCCCGCTCGGCATCAGCGTCAAGTATCTCCCCGACGGAGGAGACGGCGTCTACTGGACGTGGACCAAAGGCCGTCTCGTAGGAGAGCAACACGCCGTCCATCCCCTCGTCGAGCCACCGCGTGAGGTCGCATATCTCCGCGCGCGTCGGAAAGGTGAACCGTTCGAGACCCTCCGCAACCTGCGTCGCCAGAATCCACGGCACATCATGGTGGTTCGCCGCCTCGACGATTCGCTCGGTGTGTCGACCGAGTTCGGCCCACGGAAGGTAGAGCGCGAGATCTCCTCGGGCGACCATGATGGCGTCTACTTCGGGCGCGATAGCTGAGAGGTTCTCGACACCACGGCGGGTTTCGATCTTCGCTACGATTGGTAGGTCCGCGTCGGCCTCGCGGAGGATTTGTCTGGCTTCTCGAACCGCTTCGGTGTCGGAGACGAAAGAGAGTGCGAGAGCGTCGAAGCGCCCCGATTCGGCGACGTATCTCACGTCGTTGCGATCGGCGTCGGTCAGCGAGGCGGGCTCGAACTCGCCGTCCTGTACCACTAGTCCCCTGCTCGGGTTAAGTTCGCCGTCGAGTGTCGCCTCACAAACGAGGTGGCCGTCCCGCGCTTCCGTCACCTCGACCATCGCACCACCGTCCCCGACGAGGAGCGTGTCTCCCTCCCGCACGTACTCGAAGAAGTCGGTCGATTTGACCGGAAAGCGGTTGTCGGCGGTGTCGAACTCGCGGTCCTCGCTCACGAAGTGGACCACGTTTCCCATACTCACCGGCACCTCGGCCTCGGCGAAGTCGCCGAGGCGGACTTTCTCGCCCGGTATGTCGGCGATCACCCGACAGGGACGATTCACGCTGGCCGCGGCGTCGCCGATGAGCTCTGCCCGCCGACCGTGGACTTCGGGGGTCGCGTACGAGAACGAGGTCCGCATCCCGGTAACTCCTGCATTGATCAGTTCGCGGATCGTCTTGGGGTCGTCGGCCTCGGGTCCTACGGTACCCCAAATCTCGGGACGCTCTCCAGTGAACTCCATCGTCTTTTAGGTATCGGTGCGGGGGAATGATAAAGCCACGCGACTGGCTTCTGGTCCGAAAGGATCAGTCGGCCTTCAATGGGTGCGGAAGCCCCATCTCTGCGATCGTCGCTCCGAGGAGAGCGGAGGCGGCGCTCCAGATAGTGGTCGTCCACCCTGACGTGACCTGACTGAGGACGGTGGCGCCTATTAAGACTATTACGAAGAACGTGAACAGCACCATCTTCTTCTGGACTTTCCTGCTCACCTTCCCCCGGATGACTGCGGATTGCTTGATCTCGTTGACCGGATACTCGGCGTAGCACTGTAGGCACTCCGCTATCCACGTGTGGTCGCCGATGGACGCGGGACCTCGCTGTTCTGAGATGTACGGGTTCTCGTCGCTTATCTCCTCGACGTACGTGTCGATGGTCTGGTGGACGAACGACAGGTTCTGCTCGACGTATCTGGCGTCTGGTCGGGACTTCCCCGCCTCGAGGAGCGCCAGTGCGACGATCGGTCCGATCAAGAACGGATAATAGCGATACCGATGGTCGGGCTCTGGCGTCGAGTAGAGCCGAATGTAGAAGCGGTCGATGTAGAACGTCTCGTCCTCTTGCTCCCCGAGGATTTCCTGTATGATAGATACCAACTTGTCAATACGGCTCTTGATTTCGACATCGATGCTGTCCATCTCGGCGACCCATGGACCCGCGTTCTCCATGCGTTGGTCGAGCCTGTCAAACCGAGCGAGCGCGATGAGGCAGATGGATGCCTCAACGAGGACGCGTCTGTTGTCCTTCCCTTGGCACTTCTCGTCGATGGCTTCGACGAGGTCAATCATCCGCTGGAATTAGTCCGCTTCGCACCGCTCTCGTCGGGTGAGATGCCCAGACAGAAGGCTACGCATCGATACACCACGGCCTCGTCGAATCGTTGCTGCGTATGGGAGGCCGGGTCACACCACTGCCTGTCAAGCCACGTTCGGCCGCGGTGGAGAATCTCGTCTCGGTCGTCCGCAAGTTCTGAGGGGAGGTAACGGTCGTCCTCACCGAGCGAAAGAATCTGGAGTGCAGCGGCCGTGCCGTAGGTGCCGATACCGTGGATACCTTCGTTGAGATACTGGCCCCACGCGAATTCGTCCCTGACGATGGACTTGGAGACGTGGCTGGACTCGTCGGCCGTGACGGCGTCGTCCAGAACGTGGTCCTGAATCAGCCTTCGCGTCCGCTTGGCCGCCCGTTGTTTCTCCTCAATGTCCTCGGGTGAGACCCCGAATCTGTTTTTGACTCTCGTTGTTGACATGGATCTAAAGCATGGCCGCTAATCGGCTGGTCCGACCGCCTTCGGGATGGAGAACTCACCCTCTAGCTCACGTCCGGTGCACTTCATCTTCTCGCGGTTCGGATACTCCTTCCAGTCTGCGAGTTCCTTCGGCAGTTCGAGTGCTTCACACGCCTGCTTTCGGAGGTACTGTCGTTCGATCTCGTCTTCGACCGGGAAGAATCCCATCTCCCCGTCGTAGGTTTCGACGAAGAGGTAGTGCGGATGCTCTTCTTTTAACGCGGACAGTTCTCCGAACTCTGACATGGATATGGAGTCGAAGTCCTCGGCTACCTCGCTGATGAAGTTGACGGGCACCGGGAGGCAGTGGAGGTGGGCGTGATAGCAAATCTTGCTCTGGGCCCGCTGATAGCACGTCCCAATCTGGCCGTGCTCGAAAAAACAGTAGGAGCCGTACGTCTCGGCCAACTGGTTCGCGACGGTCTGCTTGACGCTTTCAAGGTGGTCGTCAGTAACGTCGGCGATACAGTTACGGTGCTGCTTCGAGATGAGTAGGAGATATCCCTCCACGAACTGACCGAGCGACGGCATGAGGTAAACTGACTCGTCCTCGTAGAGGATCGTACGGCTCCGAGAGGGGTAGCAGAACTCACAGAGCCCGAGAGAGTCATCGGGGTCTACGTCTTCGTACCGCTTCATAACCGAAACTACCTGTTTATCGTTTATAAGGTTTTTTAGCTATTTCACGACTATTCCGAAGATGTACGGGATGGGGCTTCAACATCGATGAGCAGAATTTTGCAGTTCGATGTAGAAGGAAGTAGTATGAAGCAGACTATCGTCGCCCGTGTGGACCTCGGCATGGGTGAAGGGAAACTGGCCGCGCAGGTCGCTCACGCCTCGCTGTCGGCCTACGAGGAAGCCGACCGGCGAGCCCAGAAGCGGTGGAAGGGTGACGGCCAGACGAAGGTGGTCGTCAAGGCCAACGGCGAGAGTCAGATCTTCGAACTCGCAGAGAAGGCCCGCGCGGAGGGTCTTGCCCACGCCGTCGTCCGCGACGCAGGCCGGACCCAACTCGATGCCGGGACCGTCACGGCGCTCGGGGTCGGCCCGGCCGATACCGAAATCGTGGACAAGGTGACCGGCGACCTCTCGTTGTACTGAACCTCGAACGATACTCAGTTGCACCGACCAGCAGGATGCGCTCGGTGACCCAAACCACCTGGTTGCATCCGGTGAAACGAACCACAGTCTGGGTGGATGAAAGGGGCCGCCGGGTCGCGTTTACTGTAGTCGCCTGACCGGCCCCTATCCGGCCGTGTTGTGCGGGGAGGCCGGATATGTCGGTCAGCGACCGCGACCGGGCGGGGGCTTTCTACCCAATCTCGACGGGTACTGACGAGTCACTAAAATCAACGACAGCGACAACCCCGACAGCCACTGCAACAGCAACCACGACCGCGAGTATCCTTGAGCCAATGAGAACCGCACCCGCGACAGCAACTGCGACCGCACCTACGACAGCAACAGCGACAGTACTCACAACAACAGAGACCGCACCCACAACAGCAACCACGACCCCTCCCACATCCAAAATTGAGACTCCCACAGCAAGTAAGTCAGATACAAGCGCCCCGACCACCAAACCTCGGAAGAATGCGCGAGGCGTATCCAGTCGAGCGGGCGGTCGGCATCGAGCACTTCGTCAGCGACGCGGACGGGGTCGGCGGTCGCCTCCGGGACTCGTCGGCGGACTTCCGCGTCCGGGAGGTCGAGCGATTCGAGGCCAAGCCTCTCGACGCGGATTCGGGGTCGTACCCCTACCTCGTGGTCCGGGCGACCCTTCGCGGGTGGGACACCAACGACTTCGCCAAGCGCCTCTCGAACGGGCTGGGGATCAGCCGCGAGCGCGTCTCGTGGGCCGGGACCAAGGACAAGTACGCCGTCACGACCCAGCTGTTCACCCTCCGGAAGGTGGACGCCGAAGCTTTGGAGGACGTCGCCATCCGGGACGCCGATATTGAGCCGGTCGGCAGGACGGGGCGCGGACTGGAGTTCGGCGACCTCGCGGGCAACGAGTTCGAGATCGTCGTCCGGGGCCCCGAGCGACCCGAGAATGCCGAGGAGATCCGCGCGGAACTGGACTCTTTTGGTGGGGGCACTCCCGCGGTCCCCAACTACTTCGGCCAGCAGCGATTCGGCAGTCGGCGGCCCGTCACCCACGAGGTCGGTCTCCACGTCGTCCGCGGCGAGTGGGAGGAGGCCGTCCGGAGCTACGTCGCCAACCCCTACGAGAGCGAACCGGCGGACACCCAGCGTGCCCGCCGCGCGGTCGCGGACCACTTCGACGACCGCGACTGGAGCGCGGCCCTCGACGCCATGCCCGACCGACTCGGCTTCGAGAAGGCGATGCTCAACTCGCTGGTCGAGACCGACGGCGACGGTGACGGCGAGGACCCGGAGAAGTTCCGGACCGCGCTCGAAGCCGTGCCCTCGAATCTCCAGCGACTGTTCGTCAACGCGGCCCAATCCTACGGCTTCAACCGCATCCTGAGCGAGCGACTGGCGCGCGGACTCCCCTTCGACCGCCCGGTCGCGGGCGACGTGGTCTGCTTCGCCGAGGACGTGGACGGCCTCGCACTCCCGGACCCCGACCGCGAACAGCGCGTGACCGAGCGCCGGGTCGAGACGGTCGCGCGCCACTGCGAGCGCGGCCGGGCGTTCGTGACCGCGCCCCTCGTCGGGACCGAGACCGAACTCGGGGAGCGCGAACCGGGCGAGATCGAGCGCGAGGTGCTGGACGACCTCGACCTCGCTCCGGGGGACTTCGACCTGCCGGGAGAGTTCCACTCGACGGGAACTCGGCGGGCGATTCTGGTCCGGAGCGGTCTGGAAATCGAGCAGGACCCGTTGACTTTCGACTTTGCGCTTCCCAAGGGGTCGTACGCGACAGTGGTCCTCCGGGAGTTCCTGAAAACTGATCCTGCCGAGGAATGAAAAATGTGAAGATGTGCTTTAGACACACGTACATTTCTTAAACACCTATATATTCACTTCCAATGGCGTATCGTGAATTGTCACAATCCACGGGACGCGCCGGAAGACAAACCGCATCTTCCGAGTCATCGGAACGGCTTCCCCGTTCCGTGCCTCGCAAATCTTCGATTTTCCAAGACCTTGGCTCGCTTCGCTCGTCAAGACGCCGCGAGGCCCTCGTGGCCGAGCATCGCGGGGAGGAAGCGAGGGGAACGTGCGGCCCTCGACGGATGAAGGCGAGTGACGGCAAGTGACCGCAGGGAGCGAGCCGAACAAGGGCTTCTTCTCATAGGCTTCGGGAGTAGCTAGCTTCCTCTTCACAACCAATTCTGTTGATTCGATAAAACTAGCTACTCCCGAAGCCTAGGGGAGACCGCAACCGCTCAGCACCGCGCCTCGAACCTCCCCAGCCTCCTGCGTTACTCGCTTCGCTGCGTTACTCGTCCCTCGCGCGTTGCTCGCGCGCCGATTTGGATAGTTCATCTATACCACTCTCTATTTTCCGTGTAGCCTCAAGTCATATCCCCGGGGACGACGTAGCAGGGTCAGAATCGGGAATGAGCTACACAGCCACGAACCGGAGCGAGCGTCTCCAGCGCGAGATCGACGACGCCATCGCCGAGGGGTGGAAGATCGAGATCGAGACGCCCGAGCGAGTCGTCCTCGTCAAGCGGACGGTCGGCGACCTGGGCGTCCACCTCATCCTCGCGGTGCTCACGGGGTGGTGGTCGTTCGGCGTCGTCAACCTCGTATACGGTGCGTACAAGTACCTCAACGACGCCCAGCGACGGGTCGTCCGGGACCGCGCGGCCTGCCCGGAGTGCGGTGCGTCGGTGGACACGGGCGCGAACTACTGCCAGCACTGCGGGAACGACATCGCCGAGACGATGAGCGCGTGAGTCCGGTTCGGCCGACCCGCGCTCGGGACCCGTCCTACTCCTGCAAATCGAGCGCCGCCGACGCCCGCGATTGAAGCGCGGAGATTAAACCCGCCGCGGGGTTAGGGTCGGCCATGGAGTGTCGGCACTGCGGGTCCGAACTCGAACGACCGGGCGACTACTGCCTGGTCTGTCGGACGCCCAACGCCGACGCCGTGGTGCTGGACCTCGACCGGGACCGTGCCACCCTGACGATGCTCGACGACGAGTCGGTCGTCGGCGAGTCCACGGTCAGGACCACCCCCGAGGACGGCGGGGAGTCGGGCGTGGTCGAACTCCGGAACTTCGCGGGCCGGGTGGCCGACGAGGTCCGGCGCAAGCGCCCCGAGGAGGTCTACGCCGCGGGCGACCGCGAGGTACTCCGGGCGACCCGCGGTCAGTTGCGCTACTCGTTCTATCGCATCGGAGACGGTGGCGGTGACGACGCAAACGACCCGGTCGAGGCCGTCCTCGCGCGCCGGAGCGAGCGCCCGCTGGAGGTCGTCGAGGCCGCCCCGGCGGAGAAGATCGGCGGGAGCCACTCGACGCTTATCGGCGACCGCGCGGGCCGGACCG
>PXSM01000034.1 GCA_003023465.1 Halobacteriales archaeon SW_6_65_15
CGGCAAACCGGTGTCGGTCCTCCTGCTCCCCGCCGCGGGGGGCGGCATCACGGCGATTCCCGCAGCACTGCTCGCACTGCCCGGCGGCGACCCCCTGAACGCGGTCGTGTTCGGGTTCGCGGCCGGGGTGTTCCTCCACGTCGCCATGGACTTCCTGCCGCGGTGCGAACTCGGCGGCGAGGTGTACGAGGTCGCCAGCGTGACCGACGACGCCCACGCCCTGCTGGACGAGCTCCGAACGCGGGCCGTGGCGAGTACGAGCCTCGGCGGAATCGTGGTGTTCGTCGCGTGGCTGGTGATCCAGTCCGGGGCGTAATTCGGTCGGTCTCACGGGTACCGTTCCCGTGTACTATTCGTTCGACCTGCCCCAAGGGATAACCCGTCTGCGGCCGTGTAGACTGTATGTTCTCCGTCGATCTGCACGCGCACACCCGATTCTTCCACGGCGTCCCGCGCCTCGGTCGCGCCTTCGACCCAGTGGGCGTTCGCATGCTCGCCCGGATGGCGAAGCACCGCGGCCTCGACGGCGTGGTCACGACAAACCACGACTACTACCGGGAGTTCGACCTCGGCGACGGGTCGGTCACGATCCTACCGGGCATCGAGGTCACCACCACCCGCGGCCACGCGCTCGTGGTCGGGCCGAACCCGCCAGCCCGGACAGTTCCCGGCGGACTCACGCCAAAGGAGACGGTCGAGATGGCCCACGAGCGCGGCTGTGCCGCCATCATCGCCCATCCGTACCGCAACAGCACCGTTCGGGAGGCCGACGCCGACTTCGACGCCATCGAGGTCAACGGCAAGGGGACGGACCCGACCCGATGGGTCGAACAGCTCGCCGAGAATCGGGGTCTCCCGCTCGTGGGCGGGAGTGACGCCCACTACCCGTTCGAGGTCGGCCGGGCGTACACCGAGGTCGAGGCCGACGAACTCACGCCCGAGAGCCTCGCGGCCGCGATTCGGGACGGTCGCGTGCAGCCTCGCGTGGACCACAGCCCGTCCCAGCGCCTCCTCCGCCGGGCGTACAAGGTTATTCACGGCCGCAAGGGCTGGCTGAGCCGTCCCGAGCTGAAACCGCCGGGGCTGGGGACGCCGCCCGGCGAGGAGGAACAGGCTCCGCCGCCGCAGGAGACGGACGAAGTGGAATCTCGACGCCCTTAGACATCTATCTCGTTCCTAAAGAATTTCATTTTGATTCTAAACACAATTATACATACCCGAGCGCGCTCGGTGACACCCACCACAAGGATGCGCTCGGTGCGACAGACCGCCGGGACGCGCTCGGTGACACAAACTCTCGGGCGGGACTGAAAGGGGCCGCCCGGTCGCGCTTGCGTGGTCGTCTGGCCGACATATCCGGGCCTCACCGCACCGCCCCGCGTCGGCCCGGATAAACGGTACTCGATTCGACTCATTCGTCAACGATGACGACGACCGTTGAACCGGTGAAACCGCAAAACGACCGCAATCAGGCAGGGACTTTCGAGGAGTTCGTACCAACAACTGCAACTCTTCGTCCGAATCCAACCCGGTACCGCCACACCGACTTTTAAGCCCTACTCCGACCACCCTCTACGCATGAGAGTCGCGATACTCGCCCACGAGAAGTTCCCCGACCGGGCCAAGACCGCGGTCGGGCTGTTGCGGTACGCCGACTACGAGGTCGAGGCCGTTCTGGACCGCGAGAGCGCCGGACGCCGCGTCTCCGAGTTCGTACCTGACGTGCAGGACGCACCCATCGTCGCCGGGATGGACGACGCGCCCGAGGTGGACGCGCTGGTCGTCGGCATCGCGCCCATCGGCGGCGGGTTCGACGAGTCGTGGCGCTCGGACGTGCGGACCGCCCTCGAACGTGGCTGCGACGTGATCTCCGGCCTCCATTACTTCCTCGAAGACGACGAGGAGTTCGCCGAACTCGCGGCCGAGCACGGCTGCGACCTCTGGGACGTGCGAAAGCCCCACGAGGACCTCACGGTCGCGCAGGGGGTCGCCGACGAGGTGGACGCGGAAATCGTCCTCACCGTCGGCACCGACTGCTCGGTCGGCAAGATGACCGCGACTCTCGAACTCCTCGAAGCCGCCCGCGAGCGGGGGGCCGACGTGGGCTTCGTTCCGACCGGACAGACCGGCATCATGATCGAGGGCTGGGGCAACCCCATCGACCGCGTGGTGTCCGACTTCACCGCGGGAGCCGTCGAGGAGATGATTCTGGAGCGCGGCAACGACTACGACTACCTGTTCGTGGAGGGACAGGGAAGTATCGTTCACCCGGCCTACTCCGCGGTGACCTGTGGCATCCTCCACGGGTCGATGGCCGACCGACTCGTCCTCTGCCACGCCGCGGGACGGGAGGCTATCCACGGCTACGAGGACACCCAGATTCCGCCGATTCCGGACTACGTGGACCTCTACGAGGACCTCGCCCGGCCGGTCCACGAGACCGAGGTTGTCGCCGGGGCCCTGAACACCAAGGACATCGACGACGACGAGACGGCCCACGGTGCGGTCGAGACGTTCAGAGACCTGCTCGACGCGCCCGCGACCGACCCGGTACGGTTCGATGCCGAAGAAGTGCTGGAGGCGATACTGTGAGCCTCACGACCGAGTTCGAGCGACTCGACCTCCCGCTCGAAAACGCCTTCACCATCGCTCGGGGCACTCAGGAGACCGCCGAGAACGTCGTCGTCCGAATCGAGGACGACGAGGGGACCGTAGGCGTCGGCGGGGCCGCCCCCTCCGAACACTACGGCGAGACCGCCGACACGGTGGAAGCCCTCCTTCCGGACCTCCTGTCGGTCGTCGAGGACGTGGGCGACCCCCACCAGCTCGACCGCGTCGAGCGCCGGATGCGCGAGACGGTCGAGCGCAACCCGGCCGCGAGGTGCGCCGTCAGCATCGCACTCCACGATCTGGTCTGCAAGCGCCTCGGCGTGCCACTCTACCGGTACTGGGGACTCGACCCCACCGACTCCATCTCGACTTCCTACACCATCGGCATCGACGACCCGGAGACGATGCGCGAGAAGACCGAGACCGCGGTCGAGCGCGGGTACTCCACCCTGAAGGTGAAGGTCGGCACCGACCGCGACGAGGAGATCGTCTCGACGGTTCGGGCGGCGGCCCCGAACGCGACCATCCGGGTGGACGCCAACGAGGGATGGTCGCCCCGCGAGGCGGTCCGGAAGATCGACGCCCTCGCCGAGTACGACCTCGAATTCGTGGAGCAACCCGTGCCCGCCGAGAACTCCGAGGGCCTGAAGTTCGTCCGCGACCGGTCGGCGCTCCCCATCGCGGCCGACGAGTCCTGCATCACGCTCGCAGACGTACCCCGAATCGCCGACAGGGCCGACATCGCAAATCTGAAGCTCATGAAGTGCGGCGGCCTCCGGGAAGCGACGCGGATGGCCCACGCTGCCCACGCACACGGACTAGAGGTCATGCTCGGGTGCATGATCGAGTCGAACGCCTCCATCGCCGCAGCGGCCCACCTCGCGCCCCGGCTCGACTACGCCGACCTCGACGGGTCGCTCTTACTGGGCGAGGACCCCTACGACGGCGTCCCGATGCCCGACGGGGAGATCGACCTCGCCGCAGTGGATCGAGCCGGGACGGGTGCCCGACCCGAGTAGACCCGGCCGGGACGGGCGCGAGGTCCGAGTGGACGCGAGGAGCCGAAGCATCCCCGGGTGGAATCTGCCACAACCACTATTATCGACTACTGACTTGTTGTAGTACGGATGGGGCAAGGGGATACGTATGCGGGAACCGCCCGAGAGACGGGTGAATCGGTGTACGACGGACTGCTTCGCGTGGTCATCACCGGCATCGCCATCATCGTGCCGCTGGTCGTGACCGTCTGGGTGTTGGCGACGATAATCGAGTTCATCGCCAACGCGTTCGGGCCGCTGGTCGCGGTCCTCCAGTGGACGGGCGTCGTCGATTTCCTCCGGTCGCTGTGGATCGCCCAGTTCTTCATCGAACTCGGTATCTACAGCGCGGTGTTCGAGTACGTCCCCGAAATCGTCGCGGTCGCCGTTCTGGTGGTGAGCATCGTGGGGATCGGTACGCTCGCCCACGTCAGGTACGGCCAGCGCATCGTGATGGCCCTCGACTCCGCGCTCGCCGACATCCCCGGCGTCGGCACGGTCTACCGGAGCTTCCGCCGGGTGAGCGACGTGATGCTGGAGAGCGACGCCGAGGACTTCGAGGACGTGAAGGTCGTGGAGTACCCCCGCGAGGGGTCGTACATCCTCGGCTTCGAGACGGCCCGCTCTCCGGCGGCCATCGGCGAGGCGGTCGGCGAGGACGACCTCGTGGCGATGTTCCTCCCGTTCGCGCCCAATCCCGTGATGGGCGGCTACCTCGCGCACATCCCGGAAGACCGAGTGTACGACGTGGACATGACCGTCGAGGAGGGCGTCCGGACCATCATCACCAGTGGCATCGCGGCTGGAGAGGACGACGGGGAGGAGTTCTCGGTGGGGAACATCCCGGGCGTCCAGCAGGACGACGGCGAGGACAGTCCGGCGAAGGCGAACTGAAGACGAAAACAGTCGGCGAAGCTGGATTGAGGGGCGAGATCAGTCGTCCGCGGGAGCGGCGGTCCGCGCCTCGCGGTCGTCCTTCGCGGTGATTCCCCAGCCGGTCAGACCCATGGCGAACAGGACGAGCGGCGAGAGGAAGGCGAAGAAGTAGTACGGGAAGTACGTCCCCCAGAAGTTCGCCAGCGACAGCGTCGGCACGCCGAACACGCCGGACATGTACACCGCGCCAGCGTGCCACGGGATGAGCGCGCCCGTCGGGGTGCCCGCGGCTTCGACAGCGCGCGAGAGGTTCTCGCTGACGAGGTCGTACTCGTCGTAGAGACTCCGGAGCGACATCCCCGGCACGACGATGCTCATGTACTGCTGGGCCGACAGTGCGTTGACGACGAACGCGCCGACGCCCGTGCTAACGACGAGACCGGACCGGCTCCGGATGCTGGCCGCGAGGTGGTGGGCCAGCACCGCGAGCACGCCGATACCTTCGAGCAGGCCGCCCAGCGCCAGCGCCGCGACGACGACCGTGATTGTCCACGCCGACCCCGAGAGGCCGCCCGCGGCGAGCAGGTCGTTGACGAGTTCCATCCCGGTCTGGGGCTCGGTGCCGTTCAGGAAGACGTCCCACGCGGCGACGAACGACTGGCCCTGCAGGAGGGTGGTCGTGAGCGCACCCGCGAACACGCCGGCGACCAGCGACGGGAGCGCCGGGTAGCCGTACAGCGCGAGGCCGAAGGTGACGACCAGCGGCAGGAAGACGAGGGGCGAGAGGTCGTAGGTGCCCGCGAGCGCGGACTGGATCTGCTCGACCTGCCCGGCGGGGATGGCACCGCCTGCCCGGAGGCCGAGCGCCGCGTACAGCACCAGCGAGATGCCCAGCGCGAGCAGGGTGCCCGCCCGCATCGCGCGGATGTGGTCGAACAGGTCCGTGTTCGTGACCGCGGCCGCGAGGTTGGTGGTGTCAGAGAGGGGCGACTGCTTGTCGCCGGCGTACGCGCCGGTCAGGATGGCCCCGGCGGTCATCGGTTCGGGAATGCCGAGTCCCGATCCGATGCCGATGAAGGCCACGCCGAGCGTCCCGGCGGTGGTCCACGACGACCCGATGGAGAACGCCACGGCCGCCGCGAGCACCGCCGTCACCGGCAGGAAGACCTCGGGCGTGAGGACCGACAGGCCGTAGTACATCAGCCCCGGAATCGTCCCGGAGCTGACCCACGTGGCGATGAGCGCGTAGATGGTGAACAGGATGAGCAACGCCTGCAGGCCCATCAGCAGGCCCTTGGCGATCCCGTCGTAAACGTCCTCCCATGACAGGTCCATCCAGTACTTCGCGACCAGACCGGTCAGCACGATACTCCAGAGGAGCGGCGCGTGGGGGTCCATTCCCAGGAACCCGGACCCAACTCCGAGGAAGGCGACGACGCCGAGCACGGACACGAGCGCCTGCGCGAGGCTGGGTCGTCGCTCGGGCGATAGCTCCCCGTAGGTCAGCGGTTCGAAATCCAGCGAAGACATTGGCGACTCGGAATAATGCGCGAGAGTATTAAACTGGAACGATTTTATTCGTTTAGAGAATATTCAAATTGCGGTGTGCTACTCTGAGACAGAGCTACACACGTCGGCCAGACAGGGATTCAAACCGTCGAAAAGTGGCTATCGACCGGTGAAACGGGGATGCTCGCTGACGCACTTCGGCAGGTACCGTCGCTTCTTCGGCAGGTCGCCCACGTCGTCGAGGACGGTCGCCCGCAGGTCTTCGACGGTCGTCTCGCGCTCCTCGGCCTCGCCGCGGACGGTGACCTTCAGAACGTCTGCGTCCGATTCGAGTTCTCGGTCGCCGACTACGGCGTAGTAGGGCACCCAGTCGGACTCGGCTCGGGCGATTCGCTCGCCGACGGTCTCGTCGCGGTCGTCCACGTCGGCCCGAATGTCGGCGGATTCGAGGTCGGCGGCGAGGGCGTCGCAGAACTCGACGTGGTCCTCGCCGACCGGGACGAGTCGGATCTGCGTGGGCGAGAGCCACGTCGGGAAGCGCGGGGCGTCCTGGTCGGTGGCCCGGTCGAGCAGGGCGACCAGCACCCGGTCGATGCCGCCCGAGAGCGAGAAGTGAAGGATCGGCGGGTGGCGAGTCTCCTCGTCCTCGTCTGTATGATTACTACCGCTGTATTCGATATCGAACCGCTCGGCGCTTTCGAGGTCGAGTCTGACCGCGGCGGTCTCGATGGGGCCGAGTCGGCCCACGGTGGCGAAAGCTATCTCGACCGACCAATCGTGGCGGTGCTCGGGCAGGATTTCGAGGAGAGCGGGAGAATCGAGGTCGGAGACCAGCGATTCGACCCAC
>PXSM01000035.1 GCA_003023465.1 Halobacteriales archaeon SW_6_65_15
GACGGCGGCCTGCTCGTCGCCCGGGAGGACGGCGCGATCCTGCGCGGCGAGGGTGAGGACGACGGGAACTCGTGGACCGAACTCGGCGAACTCGCGGACGTGCGAGCCATCGAGGGGGACTTCGTGGCGGCCGAGTCTGGCGTCTATCGCGCGACCTCCATCGCCCAGAACGCGACCAAGACGGCCGACGGGGGCGCGTCGAGCGCCGGACTCCACCACGTCGGACTGGACGACGCCCGCGACGTGTCCGCCGCGGGGGTGCCGTTGGCCGCCACCGGGAGCGGCCTCTACAAACTCGGCAACGGCTGGATGAAAGAGCGCAAAGGGGGCTTCCGGGCCGTCAGCGCCGCCGACGGCGATGCCCCTGGACTCGGCTGGGCGCACGCCGCGGGCGAGTTGGGACTTCTCGTCCACGAGGACGGAGAATGGCGCAAAGAAGAACTGCCAGTCGCGGGCGAAGTGGTTGCGCTCGACCACGGCGAGAACGACCGCGCAAGCGAAGCCGAAGGCGGGAGATCCGGCGTCTACGCCGTCACGGACGACGGCACGTTCTTGCTCTCGGTCGGCGACGGGTGGAACCACCAGATTCTCGGCCTGCGCGGCGTGACGGCGGTGGCCGCGCCGTAGCGAGCAATCCATAGTCAGGTTTCGGCTTTCAACACTAGTGTTAGGGGCGTATTATCATTTCCTTAGAGTAGGGAAGGATTGTCTGGCAACGCGCGTAACCCACCTGACCTGAAAACCGATTTACCCGCCGACGTTCCCCCACGTACGTGATCATCAGCGGGTCAGCCTCGCAGGTCCTCGCGGCGGCGATGGCCGTGCGGTAAAGGGGTCAGTACGTTTCCACGTCCAGTACCTCACGTACCGAATCGTCGAGGAAGTCACCGTCCCCCGAAACCAACGTCGCTCCGACCTCACGCGCGGTCGCGGCGACCATCGCGTCGCGCGGAGCCAACGGCGACCCCGCTTCCAACAGACTCCGCTGGAGACGAGCCGATTCTGCCTCGTCGCTTTCGGCTCGTCATCGTCGTCGTGAACTGCTCCCTCGTAAATTTCGTACAGTGCGATAGCGGGAACGTACAGCGGGGCCTCGGCGTTCTCGGAGAGGTAGACCAACGTGGCTTCCTCGCCATCGAGGTAGTCGACGAGGAAGCTACTGTCCAGACACTTCATCTCCTCGCGCTCCGAGACCTTCGTTGAGTTCCTCTCTGACCTGACGTGCGCGGTCGGCTTTGTCCGTTCCCTCCCACGCACCGAAGCCACTCGTGAAGTCGCGGTCGTCGTTCGTGACGCGGATAATCACGTCCGTAAAGCTCTCACCCTCGCGTTTTCTGGCCTCTAATCGCTCGTACGCTTCGTCGGTGATGGAGATATTTCGACTGCCCATACGTGTACCAATACACAGAGAGGGCGTAAACCTTTGGGAAACTCCGTTTCGTGACCCCTTCAGAACGAAGTGAAAACCGATTTACCCGCCGACGTTCACCCCACGCACATGATTATCAGCGGGTCAGCCTCGCAGGTCCTCGCGGCCGAACTCGCGGCCGCGCTGGACGAGCCCCTCGCGCGCGTCGAGTACGAGCGATTCCCGGACGGCGAACTGCTGGCGAGCACACCCAGCGTCGTCGACGGCCCGCTCGTCGGGGGCTTGTTCCAGTTGCAGGACGCCGCCCGCGAGTGGACCGACGGAGAGGTCGTGACCGTCGTCCCGTACATGGGGTACGCGCGGCAGGACGAGGCGTTCGAGGAAGGCCATCCGGTCTCGGCGCGGGCGGTCGCGCGAGCCATCTCCTCGGGGACCGACCGCGTGCTGACGGTCAACCCCCACGAGGACGCGGTGTGCGACTTCTTCGAGGTACCCGCCGAACCCGTCGATGCTGCGGGACGACTGGCCGACCCCCTGCCCGCCGACCTCGACGACCCCGTCTTCCTCTCGCCCGACGACGGGGCGCTCGACATCGCGGAGGCGGCACGGGACGCCTACGGGTCGGGCGACGTCGATTACTTCGAGAAGACCCGCCACTCGGGCACCGAGGTCGAGTTGACCCCGAGCGACGCCGACGTGTCCGGCCGGGACGTTGTGGTCACCGACGACATCATCGCCACCGGTTCGACGATGGCGGGCGCGGTCGAGATTCTGAACGACCGGGGCGCGTCGCGCGCGTTCGTGACCTGCGTCCACCCGATACTCGCCGACGACGCCTACGCGAAGCTCTCGCGAGCGGGCGTCGGGGCCATCTACGGCACCGACACCGTCGAGCGACCCGTGAGCGAGGTGTCGGTCGCGCCCGTGATCGCCGACGCGCTGTAGTCGCGCCCTCGTTTTCGCTGAACTGTCACCGAGGCCGGCTAGCGCCAGTGGTCGTAGACGGCAATCACGGTGAGCCCGAGAAACAGCACCGCGACAAGCGCGTGTTCGCCGCCCTCGGGCAACAGCTCTGGGAGCTCGGCGAGGAAGTCAGCGAGGACGAAGAAACCGCCGACGGCCGCGAGTCCGAGGTAGTACTTGCTCCAGCGGTCCACCGTGTCGGGGAACAGCCACCGGGTCGCCTTCTCGGCGTCGAGGTCGAACGAGAGGGTCCCGGCGTCCTCGTCGAACGCGACCACGTTCTTGGTTTCGAGCCGCGGGATGTGTCGCCGACGGAGCGCCGAGTAGACGCACCGACGGTCGGTCGAGCGAATCTCCTCGACCGGACAGTCTTTCTCCCACGCGGTCACGACGTCGACGGCCCGCGACAGCGACACCTCGCCGTCGTGGTAGTCCAGACAGTACAGCAGGTAGCGACGCCGCGGGTTCTCCAGCAGTCCGTAAACGTCTCCGTCGAGCATCGCGGGCGGTTCGACCGAGTCGGTTCTCGTTCCGAGGAGCCGATGCGCCAGTCGGCCCTCGCCGCGACGTGTTAGTTCGCTCTCGCTGCGACGTGGCGGCCGACCCTCGCCGCGATCCGAGGAGTCCGCCTCGTCTGGCGCGTCCGTCATAGCTACCCGTCCCGTGGAGTCGCCACTCGGGATGACTCCGTGCCTCGTCCCGAGTAACGACCGAATGGACGCACCGGACCGGAATAAAGATAGTCGCCACCGGATGACAAATCATGATGTTTAAGAAGCGCCGAGCCGGGTAAAACGGGCGAGTACGGCCGTCTTGCCCGGTTACGCCACCACTCTGACCAGTTACGCCTCTGCCTCGGCCAGCGGCGTGATGGCGATGGTCATCTCGACGCCTTCGACCTCCCACTCTTTCCGGTAGCCGTCCTCGACCGGGCCGACCTCGGCGGCGCGGCCCTCCGTTTTCACGAGGTCCATGCGCTCCTCGACGAGGGATGACCTCGCGGGCGTACCCCTCGCTCTCGATGTCCTCGGTGAGTTCGGTGTCCACGTAGACGACCCCGCGCTGGTCGCCGTCGGTGTCGAACGCGACCCCGGTGACGCCCTCGGGCGTCTGGGTCACGAACTCGACCATCTCCGCAGAGAGGGCCACGTCCATGCCGGTCTCGGCCTCGGCCGCGCCTTCGAGCGCGTCGAGCGTGGGTTCCGCGACGCGGGCGTCGTTGAGCGCCTGCATGACCCTGCCGGCGTCGTCGCCGAACTCGGGACCGAGGACGCTCATGTCGGCCTCGGCGCTGTACTGGAGTTCGCCCCAGTCCTCGTCGGGCGCGACGAGTTCGACCGCGCGCGAATTGACCCGGTCGGCCAGCAGGTCGCGGTGGCGCTCGACGGCCTCGACCGTGCGCTCGTCGCCGGCGGTGACCACGACGCGCTGGACGGGCCAGCGGAGCTTTCGCTCGGCCTGCTGGCGGGCGTTCGACCCCGCCTCCTCGACGGCGCGGAGCAGGGTCACGTCGGTCTCCAACTGCTCGTCCTGCCAGTACTCGTCGGCCTCGGGCCAGTCGCACATGTGGACGGTGTCGTAGCCGTCGTCGCCGGTGAGGGTGCCGTAGATCTCCTCGGCGACGAAGGGCGCGTAGGGCGCGAGCAGGGCGACGACCGTCGTCAGCACCTCGTAGAAGGTGGCGTAGGCGGCCCGCTTGCTCGCGCTGTCGGCCTCGTCCCACATGCGCTCGCGGACGACCTGGATGTAGAACCGCGAGACGTCCTCGACCACGAAGTCGAGCAGCACGTCGATGGCCTTGTCCTGTCGGAACTCCTCCCAGTGGTCGGTCATCTCGGCGACGACCGTCTGGAGGCGCGCGAGCACCCACTCGTCCACGAGTTCGAGGTCGTCATCGACGTCCGCCAAAGTGGTATCGGTCGGGTCGAAGTCGTCCAGCCGCATGTACGGCAGCGGGAACCGGAACACGTTCCAGAGGATGTTGAGGTCCCGCTGCATCTCCTCGGTCTGGTCGTACGAGAAGCGCATGTCCTCGCCCTGCGGGTTCGACGAGAGGAGGAACATCCGCATCGGGTCCGTGCCGTACTCGTCGATGACCTCGTGGGGGTCCACGAGGATGCCCTTGGACTTGGACATCCCGCGGCCGTCGGGCATGTTGGCGTACCCGTGCATCAGCACCTCCTCGTACGGAATCTCGTCCATCGCGGCCGTGGCCATGCCGAGTTGCGACCAGAACCAGCCGCGGGTCTGGTCGTGGGCCTCCATGATGAGGTCGGCGGGCCACAGTTCGTCGAAGTCGTCCTGCTCGCTCGGGTAGTCGAGTGTTCCCCACGTCGCCACCGAGGAGTCCAGCCACACGTCGAACACGTCGCCGACGCGGGTATAGGTGGTGCCGTCCTCGGTGATGGTGAGGTCGTCCACCGTTCCCTTGTGGAGGTCCACGTCCTCGGGGTCCACGTCCTGATCGACGCGCTCGGCCAACTCCTCGCGGGTGCCGACGACGATCACGTCGTCCATGTCGCCGGACCAGCCGTCCGGGGCTTCTTCTCGCGGGCTTGCGCGAGACGTTCCAGTCGGGCGCGTCCTCCACGAAGTCCCGGAAGCGATTGTCACGCGCCCACTGGGGGTGCCACTCGCTGTCCTCGATGTTGGCCAGCAGTTCGTCCTTGATGTCGGTGACCGTGATGAACCACTGGTCGGTGACGATCTGGATGATGCCGGTGTCGCACCGCCAGCAGTGGCCGTAGCTGTGATGGGTCGTGCCCGACGAGAGCATCAGGCCCTTGCCTTCGAGGTCGGCGATGATGTCCTCGTCGGCGTCCTTGACGAACTGCCCGGCGTACTCGCCGCCGCGGTCGTCGTACACGCCGTCGCCGTCCACGGGACAGAAGATGTCGAGACCGAGTTCGCGGCCGCGCTCGAAGTCCTCCTCACCGTGGCCGGGCGCGGAGTGGACGAGACCGGTTCGGTCAACCTCCACGTAGTCGGCGGTGTAGACCTGCAGGGCGTCCTCGCCGCTGGCGTGGTCGGGGACCTCTTCGTGGAGGGGATGGTCGTACGTCCAGCCGACCATCTCCTCGCCCGTGAACTCGGCTTCGACCTCGTAGTCGTCGTATCGGCCTTCCTTCAAGACCTCCTCGACGCAGCCCTCGGCGAGGTAGAGGACTTCCTCCTCGCCGTCCTTCTCCGCGCGGACCTGCTGGTAGGTCACGTCGCCGTCCACCGCGACGAAGGTGTTCGCGGGGATGGTCCACGGGGTCGTGGTCCAGATGACGAGGTACCCCTCCCGGTCGCCGCTCGCGGGTCCTTCGTCCCCGCTCGCGCGTTCCGAGACCTCCCCTCGGTCGGTCTCGCGCAGGGGGAACTTCACGTAGATGGAGGGATCGGAGACGTCCTCGTACTCGACCTCGTTGTTGGCGATGGCGGTCTCGCAGCGGGGACACTGGGAGATGGAGCGCTGGCCCTGCTCGACGAGGCCCTTCTCGTGGGCCTGCTGGAAGCCCCACCACGCGGCCTCCATGTACTCGGGGTTCACCGTCTTGTACGGGTTCTCCCAGTCCATCCAGACGCCGAACGACTGGAAGTCCGACTGGAGGCCCTCCAGTTGGTCCTCGGCGAACTCCTTGCACTCCTCGATGAAGTTCTCCTCGCCGAACTCCTCGATGTCCTTCTTGTTCTTGAAGCCCAGTTGCTCCTCGACGCGCGTCTCGATGGGCAGGCCGTGCATGTCGTAGCCCGGTCGGTCGGTCACGTCGTAGCCGCACATTCGGAGGTACCGGATGTAGGCGTCCTTGAGCGTCTTGTTCCACGTCGTCCCCATGTGGGCCGCGCCGGAGGTGTACGGCGGGCCGTCCACGAAGAAGAACGACTCCTCGTCGGCACGATGCTCTTTCGTCTTCTCGTAGGCGTCCACCTCGTCCCAGTAGTCGAACACCCGCTCCTCGACCTCGTCGGGTTCGTACTGGTCGGCGACCTCCTCGAACCTGCTCATACCTGTTCTGTTCTCCTACGAAGTTAAATTGGGTTCGGTTACGCAGTCGGGTCTGTACGAATCGAATGGTTCTGCGAACCAACTTCACCTGTGCCGTCGGCGTGCGCGAGCAACGCGCGCGAGGGACGAGGACCGCAGCGGAGTGAGGACCGCAGGAGGTTGGGGAGGTTCGAGGTGCGGTTTCTCATAGGCTTCGGGAGTAGCTAGCACGTTCGACCGCAACCGCACCGCAACCGCGCCCCGTACCTCCCCGCGTGCTCGGCCACGAGGGCCTCGCGGCGCATCCTGTAGCTTGTTACAATTCACGAAGCGTAGTCCGTCACCATTCGAGAAAACGAGCGTAGTAATACACAGTTATCTAAAGGGAATAAAGTCGTTTTTCTAAACCATATTTTGATAGTCGAAGGCACGAAACCGACGATTCGCGCGAGAAGCCTCAAACTTGATACGCCAGCCGACCGAAACACACCGAATAGACCCATGAGCCAAGACGATTGCATCTTCTGCCAGATCGTGAACGGCGACATCCCGAGCCGCAAGGTCTTCGAGGACGACACTGCGATGGCCTTCCTCGACGCCAACCCCCTCGCGCCGGGTCACACGCTCGTCATCCCGAAGGAGCACCACGAGACCCTCCAGCAGCTACCCGAGGAGACCGCGGCCCACGTCTTCGGCGTGCTCCACCGGCTGAACACCGCGGTCGAGCACGCCGTGGACGCCGACGGGACCAACGTGGCGTTCAACAACGGCGAGGCCGCCGGGCAGGAGGTGCCTCACGTCCACGGTCACATCATCCCGCGATTCGAGGACGACGGCGGCAACCCCATCCACGCCGTCGCGGGGCGGCGTCCGGACCTCTCCGACGCGGAGCTGGACGAAATCGCCGAGGAGATTTCGAACACCGACTGGTAGCGAACCGCGGTCTCCTCTCGAAAACCGCGCGATAGAATAGGAGCCAAGTTCGGTCGTCCGGCGAGCTCAGTCGTCGGGAGACGCCTCGACCCGTTCGGCGGCGCGGGAGTACATCCCGTTGTTCGTGCTGTGAAGATAGTAACCCGCGAGGACGACCGCCGACACGATGATGGAAAGCGGCCGCGCCCAGAAGACCGCAATCGCGCCGAAGCCGAGCGTGATGCCCGCACCCGCCGCGATGGGTAGCTGTAACAGCCACGTCTGGGCGACCGAGGCCACCATCGTCGTCTTGGTCCGACGAGCGCCGTTGAATCCGGCGCGCACGAGCGAGAACACCCCCTTCGCGGGGTAGCCGACGGCGAGGAACTGGAGGTAGGCCACCGCGAATGCGAACGAGCGGCCGCTCATCTCCGGGACGAAGAGGTTGACGACGAGTTCGGGCACGAGCCACTGGCCGACCGCGAAGACCGTGAGGACGCTCGTGCCGATCTTGACGCCGGTCCAGGTCGTGCTCGTGGCGCGGTCGAGGTTGCCCGCGCCGAGGTTCTGGCCGACGATGCTCTGGGCCGCGTTGCTCAGCGACATCAGCGTTCGGAACGCGAGCGAACTAACCCGGGAACCGACCGTATAGGCGGCCCGGAACTCCCCGAGGTCGACGGTCGCGGCCGCCCGCGAGAGGATGCCGCCAGCCCGCCCTCGGAGCACGAACGCGACGCCGAGGAGGAACCCCGCGGTGTAGCCCGCGACGGTGGCGAGCGCCGCGCCGCGGATGCCCAGCGACGGGAACGGTCCGAGGCCGAAGATGAGGAACGGGTCGAGCGAGAGGTTCGCGGTCACCGAGGCGACGTTCATGTACATGGCGGCCCGGGACTCCCCTCGGCCGACGAAGGCGGCCTCGATGGTGTCGCTCAGACCAGCGAAGACGATGCCGAGCGAGATGACCTCGAGATAGCGAGTGGCCAGCGCGACGAGGTCGCCACCCCCGCCAGTCGGGCGGGCGCTCGTGACGAGTTCGAGCAGCGGTCGGACGTTGAGGAACATGAGCGCGCCGACGCCCACGCTCAGGACCAGCGTCAGCAGGAGGCCGGTGAACGCGGCTCTACGAGCCCCGCGAACGTCGTCGGCCCCGACGCGCTGGGAGACGAGGACCTGCGTCCCGACGAACGACGCCGAGACGGTACTCGAGAGGAGGAACCAGACGACCGGCGAGGCGAGGCCGATGGCGGCGACCGCGTCGCTGCTGTACCGGCCGACCCAGAAGAGGTCCACGACCTGCTGGGCGACCCGTACCATGTTCTGGACGAACAGCGGAGCCGACAGCACGAGCAGCGCCCGCGGAATCGGCCCCTCGGTGATCTCCTCGGGCGAGAGGTCGAACCGCCCCATCTACGCTCCTCCGGACGTCGCGTTCGACGGTCGAAACTGCGCGTGTCGATTCGACAGCATTCCCTCGAATCGAACTACCGGACCGCGGAACTAATAAGCTTGCTGAACTGCAGTAACGTAGCTGAAATTATACTTTTAGAACGGGTCGGCCGAACTCAAAGCGCCGCCGCGCCCTCTCCGGCGAACTCCCGCCAGTGCCGGAGCGCCCAGAAGGCCAGTCCCGTGCAGATGAGCCCGGCCGCGACGAAGTACACCAGCATGTTCGAGGCGAGCATGCGCTCGGGGTTCCGGACGGCGAAGACGAACCCCTCGGCACCCAGCGCGGTGAAGACGAAGCACGCCACCGAGACGCCCACCGTGGCGACGATGACCCGGATTCCGTCGGCCGTGGGATCGTCGAGGACGAAGAGGGTCCCCGCGAACGCGATAGCCATCGCCAGCACGTAGAAGGGGAGTCGCGCGCCGACGTCGGTCGCCGAGCCCGTCAGAAAGGAGACGACGCCCACGAAGCTCGCAGTGAGGACGACGGTGCTGGCGACGACCGCGCCGCCCGCGCGGGCGACGAACTCCCGGTCGGTGGCTGGCGAGTCCATGCGGCTTTCCTCCGAGCGCGACCCCAAAAATCTACTGGAGACCTCGCTGACACCAACCGACGAGACCACGAACACCAATCGAGAGGACCGCCGACATCAATCGTCGAACCGCCTCGGACACTAAACATATATCACTGGGGTCGAAACCTCCGGGCAATGGACGACGCGACCACCGACGAGGAGACCATCACCGTCACCGACGACGGCCTCGAACTCCCGGTCGTGGAGGTACTGACCGGCCGGGGGTTCATCACCGGCAAGTCGGGGTCGGGCAAGTCCAACACCGCCAGCGTCGTCGCCGAGGAGTTGCTCGAACACGACTTTCCGCTTCTCATCGTGGACACCGATGGCGAGTACTACGGCCTGAAGGAGGAGTTCGAAGTGCTGCACGTCGGGAGCGACGAGACCTGCGACGTTCGGGTCGGCGCGGGCCACGCCGAGCAACTCGCCGAACTCGCGCTGGTCGAGAACGTCCCCATCGTGCTCGACGTGTCGGGCTACCCCGACGCCGACGAGGTGGCCGACGTGGTCGAGGCGGTGGTCAAGGCGCTCTTCCACCGCGAGAAGTCGGTCCGCAAGCCCTTCCTCGTGTTCGTCGAAGAGATGCACGAGTTCGTGCCCGAGTCGGGCGGCCTCGACGACGTGGGCGAAACCCTCGTCAGGGTCGCCAAGCGAGGCCGCAAGCGCGGTCTCGGCCTCTGCGGCATGTCCCAGCGCCCCGCCGCGGTGGACAAGGACTTCATCACCCAGTGCGACTGGCTCGTCTGGCACCGCCTCACGTGGGAGAACGACACCAAGGTCGCCGCCCGGATACTCGGCGGTGACGCCGACGAGACCGTCCAGGAACTCGACGACGGCGAGGCCATCATGCTGACCGACTGGGACGAATCCACCCGCCGGGGGCAGTTCCGGCACAAGCGAACCTTCGACGCGGGCGCGACGCCTGGGCTCGACGATTTCGACCGCCCGGAACTGGAGACCGTGAGCAGCGAGGTGGTCGCCCGACTCCAGTCCGCCGAGGACGAAGCGGAGGCCGCGCCACCGGATGCGGACGTCGAAACCCTCCGGGAGCGCCTCGAAGCGAAGGACGAGCGCATCGCGGAACTCGAAGCCGAGGTCGAGCGACTCCGGGAGGGAGCCAGCGACAGCGACGCGGGCGGCGGTGGCGTGAGCGGCGACAGAGACACGAGCGACGGTGGCGGAGACGCGGAGGCGACCCCGACCGCAGACCCCGTCGCCGACGCGACCGGCCTCCTCTGGGAGTCGGGCTACCTCGTCGTCCACCTGCTCGCGACCCTCGGTCGCCGACTGGCCGCCGCGGGCCGGTGGGTCGCGGCGACGGTCGCCCGCGGAAGTCGCGGGGCCGTCGAGTGGTTGCGGGCCGACGACGAACCGCTCCCCGAAGAGACGGCCGCGCTGGTCGCTCTCCTCGCGGTGGTTGCCGCCTCGCTCGTCGCGGTGGCGCTCCTGTTCTAATCGTCAGCCGACCGGGCTCCACCCGATTGATCCCTGCCCAACCGACGCCGCCGCTGTAGCAGGTACGCCGGGCCGGCCAGAATCGAGGACGCGACGAGCGCGACCACCAGACTTCCGGCGAGAAAGCCGACCGATTCCTCGATTCTCTCGACGCCTCGGACCACCGAAAAGGCGCGTATCACCGCCAGAGCGACCGCACTCGGGACCACGTAGCGCCACGGGTTCGGCGACCAGTCGGCCCCCGCTTCGCGAAGTCGGGTCGCGTCGCGGATCACCGCGAGCGTCCCCGCCGTGCAGAGGAGGAAATATGGTATCAGCACCGCGAACGCGAGCAGACCCGACGGCGAAGTCCCGGTTCTGAGCGGGTTCGGATCGAATAGCCACGACGCCGCCGAGAGGACGACTGCTCCCGCAAGCGGTGCGACCAGCACCCACCAGCGGTCGAGGGCCAGCGATTCGGAACCGGAGGGACCACCTCGCTCGGCAGTCTCTGCGTCGGTTGCATCCGCCACTTGGGTCGGGCTCTCGGCCGTCGTCGGGTCCTCGACCGCCGTTCCAGCCTCGGCCACCACGTCTGCGACCACTGCGTCCGCGACCGCCGCCGTCCCGTGGCCGAGACGGCTGGCTATCAGTTCGCTCCACCTCGGAGGCGCGTCCGTCGCTCCCGCCGGTTCGTCCGCGAGTGCTGTCGTGTCCATGTCTGTCCTCCGGCCTCTCCTTCAGTGGTCAGTCCGTGCGCGGTCGGCCCCGACACTCGTCGGGTGAACCGCCGGACGGCGTTGCCACTCCGGGGAAAGGCTTATATCACCGGACGGAGAACGTGACGACGTTCCACCATCGCAGTTCTCCACGGTGTTCGTTCGCCTAGGACCTACTCCGTCTCACCCGACCGACTTTAATCTTATTTGCCGGCAGTAACACGTCCGAGCCGGTCGAAACGGCGCAGTTCTGGTCGAAGTACCGCGGTTTTCGAACCGGACGAGGAGATTCGAATCAGAAGTACGACTCGTTCTCCGTCGGCTCGCCGCGACCTCCGGACGTTTTTATATCATCGGGAGCAAGCTCAAACCAATGACTCACTCGACCGCGGCGCTGGTCGGCGCGACCGGCGGCGCTGGCGCGACCCGACTCGCCGTCGAACTCGGTGCGACCCTCGCCCGCGACGGCCGCGACGTGGCGGTCCTCGACGTCGCCTTCGACACGGAGGGACTGGCACGCCACGTCTCCGGACGCATCGACCCCGACGTGACGGAACTGCTGACCGACGACTCCGCCGGTGGCGACCGACTCCTCTCGGACGCCCTCCGGGATTACGACGCGGCCTCGGACCTCCCCGGGAGGTTCGCACTCTGCCCGGCCCACGCGCCCTTCGAGCGGATGGCCCGCGCCAAGACCGCGGACGCGGCACAGCGATTCGAGGAACTCCTCGCCGAGGCCGCGGAGCGATTCGACCACGTCCTCGTGGACGCACCCCCGGTCGCCGCGAATCAGGCCGTCGCGGCTGTCACGGCGGCCGAGCGCGTCGCGGTCGTCGCGCCAGCGAGCGAGCGCGGGGTCGATGCGGTCCAGCGCACCCGTGGCCGGATCGCCGACGTGGGCGCGAGCGTGGACGCCGTGGTCGCAAATCGCGTCGGGGCCGACCACCATCCGGGCGACGGGGACCACCCGGTCCGGAGCGCCGACGCCGTCATCCCCGAGAGCGACGCGACGAGCGTCGAGAGCGTCCCTGCAAGCGTCGGTGGAAGGGATGCCGAGCCAGAGCCAGCCTTTGCACCAGCAGTCGCACACGCCGCGGAAGTCGTCTTTGACGCCGAACTCGGACTGGAGTTCGAGGAGGCCGGACTGCTCGACTTCGATCTCGACCTCGACGCCGAGGAGTTCCTGCCGAACGCGCTGTCCTGAGTCCTATTGGAGCGCGATTGATGGTGTCAAGATAGTATCGGTGCTTCGTGGACCGCAGAGCAGTCGAGACGTGCGTCTCTGAAACCGCGGGAAAGGAGCAGTCGCTCCGCGATTCGAAGTCTCGATTCCTACTACGCATAAAATACATATCAGCCTTTCGGTGACACTGTACGGCACCGTCAACACTTCTACCGCGGGGAATCAACCGGTTCACGGAATGGCATACGACTTGTACCCCCGACGAATCGAGACCGACTGCCTCGTCTTCGAGCGCGTCAGC
The DNA here is from genome assembly GCA_003023465.1 of Halobacteriales archaeon SW_6_65_15. Taxonomy (GTDB): domain Archaea; phylum Halobacteriota; class Halobacteria; order Halobacteriales; family Haladaptataceae; genus Halorussus. Next base: position 12,873 of record PXSM01000035.1, read on the forward strand.
CGCGAGACGCTCGACCCCTTCGAGTTCTACCGGGTCGTCACCCGCGACGACTGGCTGGGGGGCGCGACCGAGCACATGCCGTGGTTTCGCTTCGACCGACTCGACGAGGTCGCGGACTTCATCGATCACGCCGAAGAGCAGTGGGCCGACCGCGAGCGAGCCCAGTACGTCCTCCGCTCGAAAGAGGAAGAACGCGACGTCGTCGGCGTCACGGCGTACGCGCCGGAGTGGGAGACGCGACGCGCAGGGTCCGACATCGTTCTCGCGAAGCAATACTGGGGCCGAGAGTACGGTCTGGAGCGCGCGTCGGTGTTCGTCGAGTTGACCTTCGAGCGCTACGACCTCGACGCCTACTACACGACCTGCGCCGCCGACAACGAGCCGTCGCGGCGCATGATCGAGAAGTACGTCGAGAAGTACGGCGGTCGCCACGAGGGGCTGTTGCGCCACCACTCCTCGCGGCCGAGCGGCGACGTGACCGATCAGCACCGGTTCACAATCCTGCGAAACGAGTACGAGGAGACGACCGAGGACGCGGAGACGATGGCGTTCGACGCCACGTGGTAGCCGCGGCGTCGCTCAGAGTAACTCGCCGATCCCGCTCATCGTCTCGCCGAGGGCCTCCCGCTTCTGCACGGTGGCGTCGCCCTCCGGCGCGAACGCGCCCTCCACGAGGTCGCTCGCACCCGGAATCGGGTCGTGGGTCTCGACGAACGTTGCCAGCGCGAACTCGGTCTCGTTCGCGCCCGTGAGCTGGCGGGCCTCGGCCCGCGAGAGGTTCGCAGACAGCCAATCGCCGACGATGCGGTGAGCCTCCGGCGTCAACGGCGAGACGCCCTCGCATCCGAGCAGGTGGAGGGTCTTGGCCGCGGTCATGGGTGCGACGCCCGCCGCGTGGGCGCTGTCGCCGACCGACTTCCCGGCGGTGTGACCCTCGACTATCGTCGCCGCGGAGGCGGCGTCGCAGGGCAGGTCGTCTGCGAAGTCGGCGAGTCGCTCCCGGAGGGCTCCCGCTCCATCTGCGGTGGCGTCCACCGACGCGACCCCGCGGTCGCACTGCTCGGTGGTCACCTCCAGCCCGTCCGCGATGTCCGAGAGCGTCACGCTCGGAGGTTGGCCCGTCATCGACTTAAATTTCGGCGACAAATATCGCGTTTGATAATCGTCCGGAGGGAGGAGCCTACCGGTTACCGGTACGTTCATCGCGCCGTCTACGGGCGTTTCTCCCCTCGGCGACCTTTCTTTAAATACTATCTCGGGCGAAGTTTCGACTGTGATGAGCGAAGCACCCGCGACGGCACGGACGTGCCCCGAATGCGACGGACGACTAACCCCCGACCGCGACGAGACGGTCTGCGCGGACTGCGGCCTCGTGGTCTCGGAGGACCGCATCGACCACGGCCCCGAGTGGCGGTCGTTCGAGGACGACGACACCCGCAAGGAGCGAACCGGCGCACCCCTCACTCGGTCGCGCCACGACCGCGGGCTGACCACCGAGATCGGCCACGACAGCGACCTCCGGTTGACCGGGCGGAAGCGACGGCGCGTGGCGCGAATGCGGAAGCACCACGAGCGCGCCCGCATCGGCTCGAAGATCGAGCGGAATCAGGTGTACGCCTTCACCGAGATCCGGCGGCTGGTGAGCGCCCTCGACCTCTCGCAGAACGTCCGCGACCGGGCGTGCGTCCTGTTCGAGTCGGCCCAGTCCGAGGACCTCCTCCGCGGACGGTCGCTGGAGGGGTTCACGGCCGCGGTGGTGTACGCCACCTGCCGGACCGCCGCCGTCTCGCGCACGCTGGACGAGGTGCTGGACGTGGCGCGGGCGAGCCGGAGCGAGCTCAAGACCGCCTACGACGTGATGAACCGGGAACTCGGCCTGCCGACCGGTCCCATCGACCCCCGCGAGTACCTGCCGCGGTTCGCCAGCAGGCTCGACCTGCCGGCCGAGGTCGAGCACCGCGCGGCCGACCTCGTCGAGTACGGCCCCGAGCAGAACCTCGTCTCGGGGCGCGACCCCAGCGGGTTCGCGGCCGCGTGCCTGTACGCCGCGGCGCTGGACTCCCCCTACCGCATGACCCAGAAAGAGGTCGCCGAGGTGGCCGACGTGACGACGGTGACGATCCGGTCGACGTACCAGGACCTGCAGCACTGAACGGTCAGCTTGCGCTATCGAGGATTCTCGGTGGTCCCGGACGGTGAGGTTGTGAATAGTTAACTATTCCCGCAATGTGCGTCCACCATGGCATCGGACGGAGAACTCCCGGTCGCAGACCTCGATTCCGACGAGTTCCGCGAGTTGGGGTATCGGACGGTGGACCTGATCGCCAACTACTACGAGACCGTCGAGGACCGCCCCGTGTATCTACAGGCCGACCCGGAGGACGTCGTCGCGGCATTCGACGAACCACTCCCAGAGGAAGGCGAGGACCCGGAAGCGATTCTCGACGCGGTCGAGGAATTCGTCGTTCCGTACGCGACCCACACCCCTTCGCCCCGGTACTTCGGCTTCGTGATGGGCTCGGGAACTCCGCTCGCGTCGCTGGCCGACGCCGTCGCGGCGACCGTCAACATGAACGTGGGCGTCTGGCACCCGGCACCCTCCGGCACGGAGGTCGAACGACGATGCATCCGGTGGCTGGCCGAGGCGGTCGGATACCCGACCGACACCGGCGGCCTGTTGACCAGCGGCGGGACGATGGCCAACTTCACAGCCCTCCTCTCCGCACTTCGCGACCGAACCGACTACGAGACGACCGATACGGGATTGCAGGGCGCGGACCGACCGCGATACACCCTCTACACGTCCGACCACGAGGGGCACTCCAGCGTCGTCCGGGTCGCGGACATGCTGAACCTCGGCCGGGACGCCGTCAGGCGAGTGCCGAGCCGCGACGACTTCACGATGGACGTGGACGCCCTGAAGCGGATGCTCGAAGCCGACGAGGCGAACGGGGACGAGCCCTTCTGTGTCGTCGGACAGGCGGGGTCCATCAACGTGAGCGCTATCGACCCCCTCGACGAGATCGCCGACGTCTGTGAGGAGCGAGACCTCTGGTTCCACGTCGATGGAGCCTGCGGGGCAGTGGGTGCGATGGTTCCCGAGTTCGAGTCTCGCTACGCGGGGATGGAACGGGGCGACTCGGTGACGCTCGACCCGCACAAGTGGCTGTTCGTGCCCTACGAGTGCGGGGCGGTCTTCGTCCGCGAGCAGGACGTGCTGGCGACGGCGGGCGCCGGGGAGACGAACTACTACGAGTTCGGTCCGCAGATGTCCCGCGGGTTCCGCGCGTTGAAACTCTGGATGAGCCTCAAGCACTACGGTCTGGAAGGGTACCGGGCGCTACTTCGCGAGAGCGTCGAGTGTGCCGTCCGCCTCGACGACCTCGTTCGCTCTCACGACGACTTCGCCGCGGTCCAGGAGCCGAACCTCTTCATCTACTCCTTCCGGTACGTCCCGGCAGACCTGCAGGAGGCGCTGGCCGACCCACCGGCTGTACCGCTTGCGCGGGTCCACGAGTATCTGGACGAACTGAATCAGGGTATCGCGGACGAGGTCGTCCAGAGCGGTCTCGCGTTCCTCACGACCACGACCGTCCACGATAGGCGTACCCTCCGGATGTCGATCTGTAGTCACCGGACGACCGAAGAGGACGTCGAGAGGGTGTTCGATGGGCTAGCTGAAGCGGGGGCGCGGCTGGACTCGAACTGGCGCGAGAGCGCTAGCTTGCCAGTCTGAACGCCCGCATCAATCGCGGGTTCTCCCGGCGAGACGACCGACCTCTGCTGCGAGTTCTCCGAACCGGAGCGCGGGTTCGCTATCCGGGGCAACTTCTGACACCGGCCAGCCCTGCCGCCGCGACCGGCTGACCCGGTCGTCCTCGGGAATCGCCACTACCGGCGCGCCGAGCGCCCGCCGAATGCGTTCCGTCGGCGGATTCTCTCCCGTCCGGTTCAGCGCGACCGCGGCCAGCCCGGCGTCGAGTTCGCGGGCCAGTTCCCGCGTTCGGAGGGCGTCGGCCAGCGCGAACTCCCGAGGTGAGGCGACGAGAACCGACGCGTCTGCCGCCAGCAGGGGCATCCCGGCGTCGGCGGCCATCCCCGCGGGGCAATCGATCACGACTCGTTCGTAGGCGGATTCAACCGCCTCGACGGCTCCGACGAGCTTGGTGGGGTCGGCGGCGCGCGCCCCGGCCAGCGTTCGCCCGCAGGGGAGCAGGGCCACGGGACCGTCCTCGGAGACCGCCTCGGCTGGGTCGGCGCGTCCGGCCAGCACGTCGTGGAGGTCCGGGCCGCGTCGGGCCGCGAGGTCGGCCATCCCGAGGTCGGCGTCCACGACCACGGCGTCGAGTTCCGCCCCGAGTTCGAGCGCGACCGTGGACTTGCCGACGCCGCCCTTCCCGCCCGCGACCGCGAGGATCACGGCGACCTCCGGGCGCGGGGTTCGGTTCGGCCTCCTCCCGAGGTGGTCTCCTCGCGCAGGGTCTCGATTCGGCGAGCGACCGCCCCGAGCGCCGATTCGTCCTCGGGAGACAGCGGGGAGTCGGTCGCGCAGGAACCACCGTCATCGGCGCGTTCGGCGACTGCGGAGAGCCACGATTCGACCGGGTCGGGAATCGGTGAAGCGGAGTCGGCCCTAGCAGTAGGACGAGGCGCGGCGTCCGGGGTAGGCCGGGGCACCGCGTCCGCAGGCGGTCTGGGGTCCCCTAGCGACCGGACGACGTCCTCGGGCGTTGCGTCGTCGGAGGGGACGGCGTCGGGGGCGACCTCGTCGGCAGACCAGCCAGCATCGTCGGTGCGCTCGGACTCCCCGGCGCGCTCGGTCCAGACGAGTTCGACCGGGGGTTCGACGGGTTGGGCTGGACTCGCGTAGCCGAGGGCGCGGCGTTCGCCCGGCGCGAGGACGCCCTCGAAGCCGCCGTCGTCCCATCCGGCCTCGGGGACGCCCTCGCGCCGCGGCGGCCAGACCGCTCCGTCGAGGCGGTTGCCCACCCGGACGCGCCGGGCGCAGTCGGTCGGGTTTTCGACGGTCAGTTCCACGAGCGAGACGCCAGCGCGCGACTCGACGCGCCAGTCGAGGGTCACCATGGCCCTGCTTCGTCACGTCCTCACTGATAAACCTACAGTCGAAGTGATCTTCCGAGAATCTCGAACGTAGTTTCGTGAATTGTCGCAGACCACGGGACGCGCCGCGAGACCCTCGTGGTCGAGCACGCCGTCGGAGACGAGCTCCGACGAGCCTTGCTTCGCGACGCCCAACAAGACGCGGGGAGGAAGCGAAGGGAACGTGCGACCCTCGGCGGTCACGCGAGCGCAACGAGGGTGACCTCGGCAGTCGCAGCCCGCACAGCGAAGCGAGCAGGACCGTCTGCCGGCGGATGAAGGGCGAGCGACGATGAGGACGCGCGCGGCGCTTCGCGCCGTGCAAACGGCCGAACCGAGCGAGGGCTTCTCTCCCCTAGGCTTCGGGAGTAGCTAGCGTCACGCTGTTCTTCACTACAAAACAGATAGAAGGCCAAATATATTTTTTTAGAAATATTTGTATATTTTTAGAACTACTATACACACTCTAGAGACAGGAAGAGTAGGTAGCGAATTCTCTGATACAAACCGATTCAGGGGCAGATAACGGGCGCGTCGAGCCATCGAGCCGCCACATCGACACTTCCGAACGCCTCAACGTCCCTGCCCAACACGACCGGCGCGTCCAGTTCAGCCACGCGAGCGACCGCGAGTGCCTCGCCGACCGACGCCTCCGTCACCTCAGCAGGAGCCTCCTCGCGCGCGTCCTCGAACGGCTCCCGAACGGTTCCAGCGAGGTGTTCGCGGGCGGCCCGGCGGAGGTTGTCCGCGCGGTCCTGCAGTCGGAGGCGTTCCCGACGGCGCTCGCGGTTCGCCGCCGCCCGTTCGCGAGCGCGGGCGAGCGCCTGCTCGGCGGCGATGCGCTCGGTCTCGACCTCTGAAAGGCGGCGGGTCGCCTCGGTCAATTCGGACTCCACGGCCCGTTTGGTCTCTACCGCCCGTTCGGCCTCCACGGTTCCGCCGTGCTCGCTCGCCTTTCCTGACACGTCCCGAAGCGCCTGCACTCGCCCCTGCAGGGTGGCGACCCGTTCGCGGAGCGCGGCCTCCTCGTCGCTCGCGTCAGCGACCCGGCGACGGGCGTCCCGGAGGTCGATCTCGGGGGCGTCGAGCGCGTCGAGGCGTTCCCGGACCGCGGCGAGTTCGTCGGCCTGCGGAGCGATCCGGCCCCGCGAACGGGCGGCCGCGGCGAGCGCGGCGCGAAGCTGTACGTCCATCCCCGACCGGATTAGGCCGACGTGCTCGTGGACGGGACCGGGGTCCGAGCAGTCGATGGCGATTGCTTCGCTCTCCGCGTGATCACTGCGGACGGCTTCCGCGACCCTCGTCGCGTCGAACTCGACGCCACACCGTTCACGGACACCACGAAGGTCGATTACCCGTCCGCTCCAGCGCTCCTCGCCGACGCGCACCCTCATAGCTCGGCATCGCGCATCGACTCGGGGGCGGGATGGTCGGTTCCGACGGCGAACTTTGCGTAGGAGGTGCTCGGATGCTCGCGGTCCTCGTAGGCGGTGGCGGCCGCGCGGACCGCCTCGGGCGCGTCGCTGAACTCGTTGAACGGTGCGGTTCGCTCCACCTGCACGTCCCCGGCGTGTTTCGCGCGGAGGCGGAGCGCGAGGAACGCGCCGAGGTGGGTGGCCTCCAGCAAGGCGGCGCGGCCGAACCGCTGGACGACGGTCTCCTCGTGTCCGTTGCAGACGTTCCGAAGCGTCTGGCGCGCGGCCTGCGAGTACGTGACGACCAACAGCACGCGAGAATATTTCCCCCCGGTATCGTTTAAAATTACGTTATCCAGCGAGGATGCTCTTGGCGCGGAGAGTATCGAGCGCAGATGGCGCGGATTATCGACTCCGCATCGTCCACTCGCCGTCGTCGAGTTCGACCACCGTGTCGAACAGCGACGTGAGCGTACTGGTGGTCTGGGAGTCGCACGCGTCCGGGTCGAGGTGGAAGTGCGCGGTCACGTCCGCCGCCTCGAACCGGCCGGTCAGGACGTGGAGGAACTTGTAGACGGTCTGGAGGTCGGCGTACTGGAGCAGGGCGGTCAGCGAGTCGAAGCAGGCGACGGTTCGGCCATCGGTGTCGTCCCACTCCTTGAGGACCTCGCTGAGCTTGATCCCGAGACCGGTCAGGTCGCCGGGACTCGACAGCGTCTCGATGGTCTCGCCGCCCGTGCGCCGCGAGCCACCACCGCGCGCCTGCGCCGACGCCGAGCGCATCGTCTCGCCCACGCTGACGAACCGCATGTTCGCCGGTCGCTCCCCCGCGTGCGACAGCCAGTCCTGAACGCAGGAGTCGGGCGAGCGCGTGTAGGTAACCCAGAGGACGTTCTCCTCGTTCGGGTTGTCGAGCGAGAGGAGATCGAGACACACCTCTTCGGTCGCCGCGCTGAGGGAGGGTGCGAGTAGCAAGACAGAGTCCCCTCGCTCGACGTGCTCGTGGAGCGTTCCGTCGCCGTCGTGACCCTTCGTTTGCATCGTAGTGTCTCGTGTTGGTCCCAGTTCGATCCCGAGTTGGTGCGTCCGAACAATTTCTTCTAAGGGAACCTCGCTTATTTATTTTCCCCTCCGAGTGTCGGAGCCTCGACCTATCGTCCTACTCGTTCGAGTTCGAACTCCAGACTCTCCGATTCGCCCGCATCGACGACGTCCGCGACTCGGGCCCGCGCCTGCGTCTCGGACTCGGCGACGATCACCAGTCCGTCGGTGCGGTCGCCTCCGGACGTTCGGTAGGCCGACAGGTCGTCGTCCTCGAACTCCGTCGCGTAGGTTCGCAACACGTTCAGGACGCGTCGTTCGGTCGCTCGCAGGTCGGCCTCGCCGGACTCGAAGTCCGTCAGCGCGTCTTCGACGTTTCGGAGTGCGGAGATGCGGTCCATGATCCGTCGAGTGCATTCTCCTCGGGTTCGCGTCTCGGAGCCGGTCTCGGGCACACCACTCGTTCGGACATCGTTCGGTTCGAGTACCGTTCGTCCACGTGACGCTTGGTCTTGCTCTCTCACTAGACCTACTAATAGCTTCCGTACCGTCGCTCATCGGGTGTCCGGGTCCTGCCCGTGCAAGTCGTCGGACTCCCTCACGTCGACGCGACCGTCGCTGTAGACCGTCACTTCGTAGCTCTGGTACGCGAACACGACCAGACCGTCGCTCCGCGGGCTACCGTCTCGGCGATCCGAAAACAGATCGTCCAGAGCCTCCAGTTCGATCACGTCGTAGAGCGGGTCGCGCAACTCGGTCGGAGCGACGCCCTCTTCGGCCGCGAGTGCCTCGATAACCTTGGAACTCAGCTGCTGTTCTGTGGAGGGACCCTGGTGCATCGTATACACCGTGCTAACTGGGCACCGTAATATTAAACCGTTGATTAGTAAAGTCGCGGTAAAATGAACGCTGGTGGCGCCGAATTTATTGCGGCGTCGCCGGGATCGGGGCGTTCGTCGAGTTCGACGCGACCGACAGGGACGGTCGGCTGGACCGCCTCACGTCGTCCGAAGGTGGTCCGTCGAGGGTTCGTACACCTCGCCTTTCTGCTTGAGCTTGTCGATCTCGTGTTCGGCCTTCGACTGCTCCATGCCGATCTCGTCGGCGCGGACCATCACCTCCTCGACGGGTGCGCCCTCCTCGTACTCCTCTTCGATCTCGGAGATGAGCTGTTTCAGGTTCTTGATGCGGTCGCGCTGGGACTTCGAGGTACCGGTCTCGACCACGTCGGCGTCGAACTGGCCGGTCTCTGGGTCCACGCCGATGTCCTGTAGACAGGAGCGCGTGATGTCGACCGCGCGCTCGGCGTCTTCGGCCTCCACCTCGTCCGAGATGCGGACGCGAGCGCTCGCCTCCGCGAGCCGGACGAGTGCTTCCAGCTGGCGGGCCGTAACCGGAACCGGAGCGTCCTCGTCGGCTCCTTTCGACCGGAGGTCGACGTAGAAGTCCTCGATGGTCTCCATCGCCTCGTCGGTCATCGTCGGGAAGCAGTTGCGCTTCGAGTAGGCGATGTACTTACGCAGGAGGTCGGGGTCGATGGTGGGCGCGACCTCCTGAGTCTGGTTGTTGACCTCCTCTTCGGAGATGTTCGGCGCGCTCATCTCCGTGCGCTGGGTGTTCAGTTGGCCCGCGTAGTTGGTCTGGAGAATGTGTTCGGCCAGTCGCTTGTCTTCCTCCTCGTTAGGTTTGTCGGTGACCGTGAAGATGAGGTCGAAGCGAGAGATGAGCGCGGGTTCGAGGTCGATCTGCTCGCCGATGGGTTCGTACTGGTCGAACCGGCCGTACTTGGGATTGGCCGCACCGAGCAGCGAACACCGGGATTTGAGCGTGGCGTTGATGCCCGCCTTCGAGACGGATATCTTCTGCTGTTCGAGCGCCTCGTGCATCGCCGAACGATCGTCCGCGGCCATCTTGTCTAGCTCGTCCACTGCCGCGATGCCCTTGTCCGCGAGGACGAGCGCGCCGGCTTCGAGGGTCCACTGCTGGCCGTCGCCGAAGTCGTCCCGGACCGCGGCCGCAGTGTTGTGGGTCACGACGCCGTTGCCGACGAAGTTGTGCGTCTCCGGGACCGTCAGGTCGAACACCTCCTTCTCGCCAGTGTCGACGGCCGCGACGACCTCGTCCCAGCGAAGGCCCGCGTCGGCCACTTCGCGGACCGAACTCTCTGCGGAACCGAGGTCGATGTCGTCGAGCATCGACTGCACTCGGGACCGACTCGGATTGTCGCCCCTCCGAACGTTGTTGTGGTACTCGCCAGCACTACCATCGACGGTGGCGAGTGCCGAGCCGACGGGCACGGTCTCGCGTTGCCGTCGCTCGTCCGCGACGATTCGTTCGAGTGCTCGCTGTTTCGCCGGCAACGCGAAGCCGATGGCGTCGGCGTATCGGTCGACGTCTGCACCGTATATCTCGACGAAGTGCTGGACGTGCTTCGACGTAATCGTTCGACCGTCGGCGAGTTCGTAGGTCCCCCGGCGGTCTCGTTCGCGAGTCCGGGCGCGAACGCCGTACGACTCCAGCACGAGCTGGACCTGTCGCGCGAGGCGTTCGCTGATCGTAGACACGAGAACGCTCGACCCGTCGTCGCGCTCGGAGACGGAGCCGTCGGCGTCCATCAACCCGCGGAGGAAGGCGTCGGCGTGCTTTGCGGTCGTCAACTCGGGTGCGAGTGCGAGGCCAGTTTTCGGCGTCTCCATCCCGGCATTCGCGAACAGTCTGGCGATGGTCGCGCTGTTGACCCGTATGCAGGGCACTCGGTCATCCTGCCGTTCGATTTCGGGTCGTTTGTCGAACTTCTCGGCGAAGATGTCGGCCGCGCGTTCGAGCAACGCCTCGTCGCCGTTCGAGATGCGAACCATCCCGCGGTTTCCGTCGCGCCGGTCGAGCGAGATGTCTCCGTCGCCGAACACGAGTCCCAGCAGGTACATCAGCTCCTCGTCGAACCGGTCGGGAACTGTGATGGAGTCTCCGTGACGGATCATCAGACGTTCGAACTCAACGTCGCTCCGTTCGGCTCCGATCGCGTCGAGTATCCGGTCCAGTTTTTCGAGTGGGACGTGGCGGTGCCGCAGATGAGAGTAAATGAAGTCCTCCGAGAGGTCGAGTTCCGCCGCGGCATCGCCGAGCGTCCCGAACTCGTCGGTCAGCGACTCTCGAAGGAACTCGATCGAGTCGTCGGTGAGATGGATTTTCTCGGTCGTGAGCTCGAGGAACTCCCGGACTGACTGCTCGGTTCGGTCGAGGTCGTCGTACTTCGGAACTGCGACGTAATCGCCAGCCTCGACGTCGGATATTTCCGTCCACTCGATGCCGTTCTCGCCACAGGTCAGCACGGGCGTGTTGACTGACGCTTCGAGTTCTTTCCCGCAGTTCGTCTCGATCCGGCGACACGGTTTCTCGGGCATTCGCCAGACGTGCGAGGAGGTCGCGTCGGACATCGCTCCAGCTTCGCGGTCGAACGTCCGGACGCCGATTTCCTTCTCGACCGCAGTCTCGTCAGCGACCGATTCGGGGAGTTCACTCGACACGACGTCCCGAATCTCCCGGAACCCGTCGTCGGTGTGAATCATCGTGTCGCCCGTCACGCAGAGTCCGGCGCTCGACGACCCCTTGCCGGAGGTGTAGACCGAGCGCGGGGCGATATTCTGGACGTAGGAAATCATCTGGGAGTTGTGTGAGACGACGTTGTTCGTGAGGTAGTTATGTGTCCCCGCAACTTCGAGGTCGTACACCCAGTCGTAGTCGGGGTCAACGGTTTCGATAGACTCGATTTGAGCAGTCCCTACTTTAGAGCCGAGAAGGAGAGATGATGCGTCCGAACCGTAAGTCGCACTTCGTACTCCGCCGTCAGTCAAAGTGACCGAGTCTGATTCACGGACTGCCACAAAGTCCCCCTGTCGAAGATTCTCCCCGCGAACAGCTTCGAATTCACCTCCGGATTGGACGAACAGCGGATGTGATGGCGTGACTTCAAGTTCAGTTCCGCTTGCCGTCTCAATTTGATACATCTCTTCAGGCACTTCTCGCTTCCAAACCTTTGTCGCGCGTTTTTGAACGAGGGTCCCATCGTCACACATCGATGGCAGTGGAATATCGACCTCTTGGTAAACACCGTCGTCTATTGGTCTGGGGTCAGTAAGATGGGATTCCACGATTTCGCGGATTGGTCTCTCTGTTCCATTCGCAAGCGTGACTTTCGTGTCTCCTTTTACACACTTACCCGTGCCGGGGTCCCCGATCAAGAGCATATGCAAATCGCCCCGAATCCGGGACTCGTCGGGAAGATGCTTCGTCACGCCGGAGAACAACTGGAGGATCATCGCCAGTTTCTCCTCGTCGTAGCCGTAGATGGCCGGAGCCATCGACTCGACCATCTGCTCGTAGATGTCGTCTTCGTTCGAGAGTTCGACGATCTGCTTCTTGTCCTCGTCGGTGATGTCCATCTCCTCGAACTCCTCGTCCTCGATGGTCACCGACATGCCGTCCATGTACACGTCGAAGACGGCGGACTTGTCCTGTCCGCTCCCCTGCTGTTCGAGGTGGAGGATGCCCGTGACCGTGACGTGGTCGCCGGGCGTGACCTCGCCCGTCACGTCGTCCTCGATGTGAACGTCGATGCTCTGGGGCGTCTCCCCACCGCGGAGGCCCTCGGGGCTTTCCTGGACGCGAATCTTCTGGGAATCGACGAACTCCGACTGGTCGAAGTTGATCTGGAACGGACCCTGTCGCTCGCAGCCCTGACACTCGTGGGGTTCCTGGAAGTCGCCGCTGCTCTGTGGGATGTAGGTCAAGGTACCGCAGCGCTGGCACTCGAAGGCGGCCTCCTGTATCTTCGGCCGGACGTTGGTCGCCTTCCGGACGATGCCCTGCACGCTGACGAGCATGTTGACGTGCCGGGCGCGGATTGCGCGGATGTCGGTTATCTCCGGCAGATTCTCCACGCGCACGTGGGCCTGTCCGAGACTCACGTCCACGGGGAGGTCGTAGAGACGGAGTGCCTCCTCGGCGTACTCCCGTAGCTGTTCGGGTTGCGAGAGGAAGTCGTCCGCGAGGTCGGCGTCGTATCGGTAGAGGTCCGACCAATCGACGTACACCGACCGCTGCTCGTTCGGGTAGTTCTGGGCGAGTTCCCCGATCTCGTCGCTGTAGTACCGCCGGTAGAACTGCTCGAAGTCGTCAATCAGCTCCGTGTTCTCCGCGCGAGCCATTCAACGAAGCTTAGTTCCTCATCCCGTAAGAAGTTTCGTAAACGGACTGAAAGTGAAAATGGACGAAAGCGGGCGGGCCTCGGGGAGACGTGTTCGCTCGACAGGAGGTTCTGCGTCGCTCGAATTCGACACCGAACGAGGGGTAGGATTATCGTGATAGAAGAGTTGGAGCGAGAGTTGCGGAATGGGGAACAGATCGGAGGCGGCGTCAGCCGCCGGAGGGACGCGGGTTGCGGTTTTCATCAACGTTTTGCAAGCGGGGTGCTCGCAGAGTACCATTCGTAGACCCGGACTAGAAGATACGTGGTCGACGTTGAGTTGGTGATGCCGTCACCCCTTCCAGATTACGGTTGCTGGTCATTCCGGTTCTGGAGGGAAACGCACCGAAAAAGAAGGCGATTCGTTCGACCGACAGTTACCTACTTTCGTTCTCCAACGAACCGGAATTCGTTTTTCTTCAGCTGTCCGAAGCCGCCACCTCCGAACTTGGGATACTCGACCCACGGATAGGAGAACATCTCTTGACTCTCGTGGAACATCGGAAGCTGGATGACATCGGTCCAGTTCGCCTCCTCGATTGCTACGTAGCCCTCGTTTCGCGCTTGTTGTGCCTCCTCGCCGGGGCCCACGTTCGCCTGGACTTGGTTCTCCCAGGCGTTTGCCGCCCGATCTGCGGCTTCCGTTCCGCCCCAGTTCGTGAAGCCGACGTTCCCATCGGCGGACGTGTCCGTGTTGGGCGGGTACAGTAGCTGAAGGAAGTTGTCTGGTCCGGGCCAGTCGAACGCCCACCCCAAGCCGTATGCATCGATATTCCCGTTGAGTAGCCGCCCTGCGAGCGCGGAGAATTCCAAGCGTTCCAGTTGGATGTCCATGTACGCGCTGGACATCTGGTCGCGGATGAGTTGGCCTATCGATCTCCAAGCGTCGGTGTACACCAACAGAGTGAATTCGAATCGTTCACCTTCGCCGTACCCTGCTTCCTCCATGACGCGACGGGCTTCGTCGAGCCGAGACTCGTTGTATCCGTACGGATAGTTGTTCTCGGCGTGGTCGTCGTACGCGTCGGCTCCACCGGGATAGATCGACGGCGGCGTGAAGTGGTACGCAGGTACGTACCTCCCCTTGAACACTTCCTCGGTGATCAGTTGCTGATCGACGGCGTACGCAATCGCTCTCCGGGGCGCTCTGGGGATTCTCTCGGTGTTGAATCCGAGATACGACGAGGTGATTGTAGGAACTCGAAGGTAATCCACCGTCTCGTCGTTGCGCAACGGCCCGTAAGTACCTACGTCCCGTCCTTGGTCGTCGGTTTCCTCCACCGAGACTTTCGAGGGATCGTAATGCGCGTTGGGGAGTTCGAAGATATCCGCATTCTTGTTCGTCGCGTAGGTGAACTGGGCTTCTTCGTCCGAGATGGACCTCCACCGGACCCCACTCACGTGCGGACCGTCTCCGTGATAGTCGTCGAACGCGCTGAGAACGATTTCGGCGTCTTGCTCGTGTTTCTCGAACGTGAATGGCCCACAGCCGACCGGGTTCGTGGCGAACTCCGACTGGGTCATTTCACCGTCGTAATTCGGCACGTCGTCGACGATACCCTCCGGCAGGACGCTGAATGGCGAGAACGCGAGCATCTGCAGTGCGGCGTGGAACGGCTCCTGGAGCGTTATCTCGACAGTCCGCTCGTCGACCGCGCTCACGGCTAACGTCCCGGGCGAGTACACCTCGGTTGCCTCACCATCCTGGGTTGTCGTTTCCGTTTCGTGTTCGACGCCGAGCGTATCCAGGATGTAATGTCCGCGCGCGGAGTTCTCCGAGGCGGCGAGTCGTTCGAACGAGTAAACGACGTCGTCAGCCGTCAGTGTCGCCTCGTTGTGGAACGATACCCCGTCCTTGAGGGTGAACGTGTACGTCCGATCATCGTCGGAAATCTGGTAGTCTGCAGCCAGATGTGACCGTACTTCTGCTTGTCCGTGGTAATAGTTCGTCAACCCGTCGAAAATATTCACGATGACCGCACTATCGGTACTCGTCGTCTGGGGGACCGTATCGAGGGTCCGTACGCCAGTCGTTATCAGTTCGAGCCGACGCGCGGGCTCCTCCTGCTCCGACTGCGTTGTATCCTCGGCGTCTGTCTCAGTAGGGTCTGAGGTCTCAGCAGTCGTGGTAGTCTCTTGATCGCCGCTCCCGCTGCAGCCCGCGAGTGCGACTGCCGTGGCAGCACTTCCAGTGGCACGCAGGAAGTTCCGCCGCGATTGTTTGGTATGCTTTTTCACACCACTTCCGTACTCCGAGATGGTATAAACAATTACTTGTTAAATACCCGCATCTACTCAGGAAAGATAGGATTTCGGGCCCTTAATCTGACTAATCCAACACTAGCTCGGTGGGATAATCAGTCAGGTTCTCATATCCGTCCTCGGTCACGACGACGAGATCTTCGATTCTGACTCCACCAGTCCCCTGTTCGTACAGACCTGGCTCTACTGTAACCACGTTACCAGCCTGCAGTTCCTCCCCGCCAAGCCCGAGGCTCGGCTTCTCGTGTACGTCAAGCCCGACTCCGTGTCCAGTGCTGTGGAAGAAGCCATCCTCGGTCGATTCGTCGGTTCGAAGAGTCGGGTAACCCTCCCGTTCGTAAACGTCACAAACTGCGTCGTGGACGGTCTCCCCGGTGACACCTGCCTCGATGGTATCTAACGCTGCTTGGTACGCCTCGTACGTCAGTTCGTACCACTCCTGGATACGTTCGGTCGGTTCCCCTTTGACAAACGTCCGGGTAACGTCTCCGTTGTACCGGGTTCGCTTGTTCATCGGGAAGATATCGACTGTAATCGGCTTACCGGGTTCGAGTGGTCCACTCCCGTTCTCGTGTGCTCGAGCCGAGTCGGCCCCGCAGGCAACGATACAGTTGTCGAGCCCACATCCTTCTTCGAGCAACGCAATCTCGATGTGTTTCCGGACTCGTTCGCTCGTCAGGACTTCTCCGTCGTAGTACAGTCGACCATCCTGGACGGACGCAGCGGCGAGCAGGTCCTCTGCAACCGCCACCGCTTTTTCGTTCGCTTTCTGCGTCTCGCGGATGTGTTCGATTTCCGTATCCGTCTTCACCGCCCGAAGTCCGGAGAGGACGTTGTCGTAGTCGGGAACGACAGTAACGTCCTGCTCTCGTAACGCGTCGGCTGTCCCGACGGGGAACTCCACCGGAACAGCGACTGTTGAAGCTTCGAGTTCGGCGACGAACTCGGCGATTGCACGGTATCGGGCTTTTTCTGGACCGTACTCTTCGGCTTTGGTCTGATAATCGAACTCCGAGAGTTTACGTACGGTGTCGCCTGCACTGTCCGTCTTCGCACGAGTGTACTCGAGTTCGGATACGAGGAGGTGAATGTCTCCTTCGGTGTAGAGAGTAGCGAAGTTGTCGGGCGCGTGGTATCCGGACAGGTAGTACTGGTTCGAGTTTTCGCCGTCCGCGTCGAGCAAGTAGCCGTCGGCTCCCTTTTCGTCGAGGTGCGAGTCCAACTTCGTCGAGTGAATGGTCACACTACCGATACTGGGAATGCAGTATTAAGTGATACGGTGCCAGAGAATGTCACCCGATACTGCAGTGAGAAGATGGTTCTTCGACTCAGATGAAGTTCTGCTCGTCCGTCGTTGCTCCCCGCTCGAAACGGGAACTGCTGAACTCGGACACGTCGGCCAGCGAAGCGGTACCGTCCACGACGAGTTCACTCACGATTTGCCCGGTCGCCGGAGCGTGCATGAACCCGTGGCCGGAAAACCCAACGGCGTTGATGAATCCAGGGATCGACTCCTCGATGATCGGGTTCTGGTCCGGAGTAAGCGCGTACAGACCCGTGATGCTATCTCTGACTTCGGTATCCGGACCGAAGTATCCCGCCAGTTCCGTAACCCCCTCCAGGACGTCGGTCGTCCACGGTAAATCCACGTTCGACTGATACGCGTCAGGGTCAGCCTCGACCAGCGTCTCGGTGTGACCGCTGATGACCATGACTTCCGAATCTTCCGGATAGAAGACGGCCCCGCCGTCTAGATCCATCGTCAGCGGGAGCGTTTCCGGGGACGATTCGGCCGGTTCGACGAGCAACAGACGCCTGAGCGTCGGTTTGACAGGAATGTTTATTCCGGCCAGTTCCGCAACGTCGCCCGCCCAGGCACCGGCCGCGTTGACCACAAAGTCGGTGACCTGACGGCCTTCCGTCGTTTCGACGCCCGTAACCGTGCCGCCCTCGTCCTGGTAAACGGCAGTGACTTCGACACCTTCTCTCACGTCCGTGCCCGCCCCGCGGGCCGCGTCGGCGTAGCCTTGAAGTGCAAGGTGTGGATCGACGAATTCGTCGTCGGGTGAGTAGGAAGCACCGACGAACTGCTCGGCGTGTAGTTCCGGACAGTACGCCGTCGCCTCTTCGGGAGACAAGAACTCGTTCGAAACTCCCAGTTCGTTTTGCATCTCGACGTCCGCGCGCAGTTTCTCGGCAGTATCTTCCTCCCGGGCCAGAAAAAGATATCCTGTGGGCCTGTGGCGAATGTCGACGCCGAATTCGTCCTCGAAGTCGTCCCAGACGCGCTTGCTCTCGATTGAGAGGATCACGTTCGCGGGCGTCGAGTACTGGGTCCGAATCCCACCACCGTATCCGGTACTTCCGGCTCCTAGTCGGGATTTCTCGTACAACGTCACGTCGATATCTTCCTGCGATAGATAGTAGGCGCAAGCGACACCGACGATTCCCCCACCGACGACTGTGACGTGCATACGCCGTGTGTCGGAAGCGGATGGCTAAAGTGTTCCCTTCGAAATGAAACTGTTACACTCCGATAGTCAGTGATACCATAATACGCCACCTGCCGGGCTACGCTACGACCGCTTCGACCTCGATCTCCAACAACAACTCCTCCTTCGGCAATCCAGAGATTTCGACCATCGTGTTCGCAGGTTTGACGTCGCCGAAGACCTCCCGGTGCGCCCGGCCGATCTCCTCCCAATCCGAGAAGTCCGTGACGTAGACCCGGCTCTGGACGACGTCGTCAATCGACGCGTCCGCCTCGTGAAGTGCGTCCTCAATGACTTCTAGAATGTATTTGGTCTGTTCGTACGGGTCGCCTGGGGCGACGACCTCCCCGTCCCGTAGTGCCGCAGTTCCTGACACTTTGACGACGTTTCCTTTTCGAACCGCTCGCGAGTAGCCGAACTGCTCCTCGAACGTACTGCCGGACGAGACGGTGATTCTCTCGGACATCGGTACTACGTGGACGCAGTGGTCGATTAAAGGTTGTGTCCGCCGACAAAACGGATCGTGGTGCGGTCTGGTCCGTCGTTTGAACTACGACCGGCATGGCCGAGCGAGACTTCGAAAAGCTACTGGTGAACTACGCGCCGGTAGGAGTGCCGTGAGTTTCGAGGGCGTCGAGGGCACGCTCTATCTCGTCGGCCGTCGTGTAGAAGTGTGGGGACAACCGTACCCCACCTGCCCGCGTACTGAGATTGAAGCCATCTTCCATCAACGCGTTTGCGACCGATTCCGGCGACTGTACCTGTACGTTCACGACTCCGCCCCGATACGCATCCCGGCGAGGTGTTCGCACCGTGAATCCGCGCTCCTGAGCACCTTCGATCAGTCGCGCCGTGTGTTCGACGACTCGGTCGCGGATCGACTCGACGCCGACCTCCTGGATGATGCTCATGCCAGCGCTCGCCTGATACGCGTTTGGAGCGGGCGGCGTCCCGAGTTCGAATCGGCGTGCTCCGCTCGCGTACTCGGGACGTTCGGTCTCGAAACCGAACACGTCCTCGACGCCGAACCACCCGAGGTTTGCTGGTTCCAATTTCGCTGCTAAGTCGCGGTCGACGTAAAGGAACGCAATACCGGGCCCGCCTAGAAGGAATTTGAGCGTTCCGGCGGTCAGCATGTCGATCTCCTGTTTTTCGACGTCTATCGGCACGACGCCGACCGACTGGTATGCATCGAGAAACAAGTACCCACCCTGATCGTGGACCACGTCGGCGACCGCTTTTGGATTCATCAGTCCACCCGTGAACGAGAACGCATGGGACGTACAGACCATCGCCGTGTCGTCGGTGATTGCATCGGCGTACGCATTCACAGGGATACGTAGGCCATCCGGCGATTCGACGACGCGAAGATGTGCATCGCGGCGTCGCTCTTGGGCCCGCCAGAACTGTGGAATAGTCGGGAATTCGAGATCGGACGTCACCACTGCATCCTTATCGTCGTAATCGAACGCGCTTGCCACCTGTGCTAACGCCTGAGTTGCAGAGGATGCGACGGCAATCTCATCGGAGTCGGCGTTTATGAGGTCCGCAAACCCTTCTTTCGCCTCGTCGACTTTCGCGAGCCACGTCTGCCACGGGTTTGCCTCTTCGATCCAGACCCGTTCACATTCCCGACGCGCCTCACGGCCGCGCTCGGGAAGCGGCGACGCCGAACAGTTGTTGAGGTGGACTCGACCCTCGTCAACAACTGCAGGAAACTCCTCCCGCCACTCGGCCAGTGAATTCGCCATGCGATTATGAACATCGGGTGTACGTATTAGTTCTAGCGTAACACGTTAGTTTGCCTAGAAACGTCAAGAGCGTTGGATTCGATGCGCGAATCTAACACCGAAACCGCGGCAGACGCTCGCGCCGCGAACGATGACGTGATCGAGGACTCGAGAGAGCGGACTCCGGACGTCCCGCCGTGGGCGTTCGAACCGAAGACGCAGGACGAGGAACCGTGGATGCGAGATGATATTCGCGCCGTTGCGCGGTGCTCCGGGTTGTGCCGACAGTGTGGAACCGCCGGGATTCGAACCGGAGCGAGACGGTCCGGGACGCTCACCTGCGGTCGGGTTCGTAGTGGATGACGGACCGATTCGGGTTGGGCTTTTCATCGACGTTTTGCAAGCGAGCGACTCTCCGAGTCGCTCGCGCAGTAAAAGGTTGTAGTGGGACCGCCCGGATTCGAACCGGGGTTATCGGCACCCAAGGCCGAAAGGATACCAAGCTACCCCACGGTCCCGCATACGTTCGTAGCGCGGCAGTGACTGTAAAGGGTTTCGTTTGGGACGGCGATCTCGCTTGGATGGGACCAGCGCGACTCGCTCAGAGAACGCGTCGTACGAAGCGTCGCCGGAAACGATGGGTTCGTCCCTCGACTGGACGAGGTGGATAGCGTCGAAGGGAGTGAAATCGTGATTCACGACGTATCCTGCGGCCGCAAGTAACGGTGCTATCTTTCTCGTACTTCGACGAGCGCAGTCGCGTTCGTGACAGTTCGCTCGACGCCCCAGTTCTCTCGATATGCAACTACCATCACCTCCAGAAGAGCGTACGTCGAAGTCCAGATGTCGTCCCGATGCTCGCGGTAGATAGCTTCGGCTGAATCCGCTAACCAGTCCTCGTCCTTGATCAGGGCCAACAAGAAATCCGCCTCGACGTACATCCTACGAACCGGCCTGGTCGAGCGCCTCTTTCATCGCACTCTCTTTCAGTTCCTCGACCGACTTGTCCGTCTCACTCGTCTCCTCTCGAAGAGCCTCCAATGGGTCGTCTGCGACGGGGACCAGAACGAGTGAATTTCCCTGGTCTACGAGTTCGAATCGGCTACCGAACTTCTCTCGGATAGCTTCCGGGAGCCGGATGCGACCGTCTTCGACATCGACCCTCATAGACGTCAGTTACGCGTAATATCATTTAAACCTCGGGCCGACCCCACCGAATCACGTGGACGAACGTCCGTGAGTACTCGACGTGGGAAACGAAAGTGAGCCTTCGTAAATGGTTCCCCACCTAAAAGACAATTTATTCGTTGTTCCAGTGGGGTCCGTCGCTACGAAGCAGACTACACGCCCCAGATCGCCGCGATCCCGGCGGTCGTGACGACGGCGAACAGCAGTTGGAGCGGACCGCCGACGCGCACGTAGTCGGTGAACTTGTAGCCGCCGGGACCGTAGACGAAGAGATTGGTCTGGTAGCCGACCGGCGTCATGAACGCGGTGGAGGCCGCGAAGGTGACCGCGAGCACGAACGCGAAGGCGTTGGCACCGAGCTGGGCGGCGGCCTCGGCCGCGACCACCGCCGCGACGATGCCGACCGCGAGGAGAATCTTCGACTCGCGGTAGTCGGGGCGTTCGATCTCCTGAGCGACGATGAAGTCGCGGTTGACGTTGAGCCGCGAGATGCTGTCGGCGGTCGCCTGCACGAGGAGGATGTCACCGACCTGCAACTCGGCGTCCTCCATGCGCTTGCGGATGTACTCCGGGCCGCGTCGCAGGGCCAGCACCGTGGCGTCGTACCGGTCGCGGAAGTTCGCGGCGGCGAGCGACTCGCCGACCAGCGACGACCGGGGCGCGACGACGACCTCCACGAGCGTCTCGCGGTCGGTCCGGAGCGCGAACACGTCGCCCGACTGAATCTGCGTGGGACCGAGCGGTTCGACGAACGTCCGTCCGCCGCGGATGAGCTGGACGAGGTCCACGTCGAACTCGGTCTCGTCGAGCGCGGCCGCGACGGTCCGCCCGACCAGCGGCGAGTCCGGGGTGACGACCACCTCCGTGAGGTAGTCCTGCAACTCGAACTCCTCGGTGAGGTCCTCTCTGGGCGGGATGCGTGCGGGCGTGAGCCAGCGGCCGAGCGTCATGAGGTAGGCCGCGCCGACGACCGAGACCAGTGTCCCGAGCGCGGTGAACTCGAACATCGAGAAGGCGTGCAGTTCGGGGTGTTCGGTGGCGAGTCGAGCCGAGAGGTCGCGGGCGAGGATGTTGGTCGAGGTGCCGATGAGGGTGAGCGTCCCGCCGAACATCGAGGCGTACGACAGTGGGAGGAGGAGCTTCGAGGGCGAGGTCTTCCCCTCGTGGGCGAGGTCGGTCACCATCGGCATCAGGATGGCAACTGCGGCGGTGTTTTTGATGAACCCCGAGATGGAGCCGACCGCGCCGACGGTCGCGCCCAGCTGGCGGGTCTCGTCGTCGCGGGTGAACGCCGTGATCTTCCGTCCCAGTATCTGGACCGCGCCGGTTCGCTGGACGCCTAGCTCAGCACGAACATCGCCAGCACGGTGACGGTCGCGGAACTGGCAAATCCCGAGACCCCCTCGGCCGGCGAGACTTGCGTCCACGGCTCCAGCACCATCAGCGCCACCATGATGCCGATGGCGGTGATGTCGATGGGAACCGGCTCGGTGGCGAACAGCACCAGCGCTGCGAGGATAACGAGGAAGACGACGACGATACCCGGCGTCAGCGAGAGTACCACGTCCGGCTACGACTCGCGGTGAGGCTAAAAAAGGTGAGACTCCGGCGGCGTCGGGGTCGTCGCGCTCGGTCCTCGGCTCGTCTGGAAGCTCGGGTTGTCCGGAGCCTCGGAGTCGTCCGGAGCCTCGGGCGTGTCAGCAGTTTCGGATCAGTCGGTACTCTCGGTTCTGTCGGTGTTCCGGGACGGCGGGTCCCCGGAGGTGGCGGCGTTCTCGCACACGGTGACGTTGCCGTCGCCCCAGTCGGTCGGGTCCACTCCTTCGGCCGTGGCTATCGCTTCGATCACAGTCTCGCTGAGGGCCGCCGGCCCGTCGAGGTCGTGGCACGTCTCGTGCGCCGGGTTGGCCCCTTCGCGCGGCCGGTCACCGTCTACTGTCGACATCGATACGTGATTTGATAGGATGGTACATTAAATCCCAGCAGACGAGTGTCAGACGCTTGTACGCTCCCGACGAGTGCTGTATCAAAGTTGTGTCAAAGCGGGGAGTGCGACGAGGTCCGATCAGTCCTCTTCGCCGTGACGTTCGAGTTCCGCGACGATCTGGAAGGGTCGCTTGTCCTTCCGGATACCGTCGAGAATCTTGAACGCCTCGCCTGGCGCGAGGAAGTGGGTGGTGACGACTCGGCCGAGGTCGGTGGGTTCGAGCCCGTCGATGAAGTCGTACTCCAGCAGTTTCCCGAGGGCGTGCTTGGTCGGGACCTCGCCGATCATCCGGTCGTTGAGGCGCTTGGCCTCCGCCCCGCCGACGGTGATGTTCGCCAACGTCTCCTCGATGGCGGCGCTCTCGTCGTACCGGGTGATCACGTCTTCCATCTCGCCCTTGAGGAGCTTGAAGGCCACCTCGTCCTCGGTCATC
>PXSM01000036.1 GCA_003023465.1 Halobacteriales archaeon SW_6_65_15
CCGGTGCCGACGAGCGTGAACGCGATGCCGACCTCGCCGTAGAAGTAGAGGGTGGCGAACGGGTAGACGATGCCCGACCCGAACACGTTGACGAACCGGGCGGCCGCCACGACGAAGACCGCGCGGTCGAACTCGCGGAGGTCGGCGAAGGTGGCCCGAAACGACATCTGTCAGTCGGTATCTTCGGGCGAGTGAAAGGCGTTCGGGAATCGGAAGGGACGACGACGGCGTCGGGTCGGGGTCAGGCAGTTCGTTCAGGTTCTCCGCGTTCGTTCCCATCGTCCCCTCGACGACCGAGCCGTGTTCGTGACTCCTCTCCGTTCCGCACTGTCTAGGACACCGGCACGCTCAGCCAGTGACGAGGTGGCGACGGTGCGGACGTCATCAAGACGATTGAGGCCGCCGCGCTGGTGGCCGTGATAATTTCGGCGTGGACCGTCCCCATCGTCCCGCCGACCCCGCCGTAATCGGTCTTCTCGTAGACGAGCGGACGGCGCGCACTCTCGTCAAATCCCATTTTCATCTCTGCACTAACGAACACTATCATTGGGGTGCTCCTCCACTAGTAGTTGTAGGATGAGAGATGCTCACATCGACGTTTCAGACATCGACCGTGAGGAGGGCGAAGAGTTGGCGAAGAGTATCGCTCGGAAGGTGCTCGAAGCGAGCGAGCGCGAACTGGCGACTATCGAGGTGATGTCAGTTCATCTCCTCCGAGAGGTTGCTCCCGAATCGTACGACGTGTTCGCACGGGCGGGCGACGTCGAAACCGAGGACGGATTAGAGGGCACGGTCGAAGCCTCGGACGAGACGGTCGATGCCGTTCTCGACCTGTTCCACCCGACGCTGATAAAGGCGGTAATTCGAGATGAAGACGAGAAGATGATTTTTGGGCGACACGAGTACGCCGCGATGGAGTTCTCCCTGAGCGAAGACTCGTACGAGGAACTCAAAGCGGAACTCACAGCGTCGGAGGCCGAGCGCGTCCAGCGAACGGAATAGCCCCTCGTAGAATCACCGATACGCCTCGAACTCCTCGCCGAACAGCAGGAAGTACCCCGTCCCGACCACACCGATTACGGCCGCAATCGTGAACGCCACCTCCGGGCTGACGAACTCCCAGAGGTAGCCCCCGAGCGCGGCGCTGGGGATGACGATGGTGTTGCGAATCAGGTAGTAGGTCCCCGTCACGCGGCCGCCCGCGCCCTGCTCGGCGGGACCGACGATGAGTGCCTTGTGAGAGGGGAGTCCGGCGAAGCGCAACCCGGAGAACGCGAACACGAGGACCATGGCCGTCGCGCTCGCGGGGGCGTTGATCAGCACGACCGGGAAGATGGCGTAGACGGCGAACCCGAGCGCGACGACTGGCTTGAGGCCGACGTACTCGGCGGCCTTCGCGGCGGGGGCCATCACCAGCAGGGCGACCAGCATCTCCACGCCCAGCAGGTAGCCGAAGAACGCCTGCGGCGAGAGGTCGATGGGCTCCGAGAATCCGGCGAACGAGACGGTAGTGTGCAGGCCGACTTCGAGGAACTGGGTGACCACCAGCACGAAGAACACGTACACCATGCCGTTGGCGAACCGGACGAGCGTGTCGCCGACCAGCAGGGGCCGCAACTCGTCTGGCATGTCTCGGAGGTCCCGCTTGATCTGGGCGATGCCCTCGAAGGAGTCCCCGATGGTGTCCTCGCTGGCGTCATCAGAACTCTCCGAGTTCTGATTGCCCGACGAGCTTCGCTCGTCGACGTCGTAGAGGACGTGCTGGACGAGCGTTCCGAGGGCACCGAAGACGACCGCCACCGCGAGCACGTACTGGAAGCTGACCGTGAACTCGGGGTGGAAGCCGATGAGGACGGCCGCCAGCACCGGGCCGACCCGTGCTCGCGAAGCCCGCCGCCAGCCGCGAGGGGTCGGTCGCCTGCTTGACGACCGCGAAGGTGGCACCGAGGCCGAAGGACTTCCACGCCTGCGCGAGGAGCAGACCGACGAAGATCCAAATCCAGGGCTGGATCGTCAGGGCCTCACCGTCGACGCGAACGAACCCGACCGTGAACGCCCCGATGCCGGGCGCGACGAGCCAGACGACGAACCCGACCGTCGAGAGCAATCCGAACACCGTCAGGGCGTATCGCGAGCCGATGCGGTCCGAGACCGCGCCGCCGGGGTACGGATAGACGGCCGAGATGATGTTCCCGAACGTCCCGAACAGCCCGACCACGAACCCGGACGCGCCCAGCGCGACCATGTACTCCGGGAGAAACCGGTTGGTCATCTGGAACCCCAGACTGAACGCGAACATCGCCAGCGAGAGCACCAGCACGTCTCGCTGGAGCCCGAAGAACTGGCGGAACGCGTCGATGGGTCCCGCGGCCTCTGCCTGCTCCTGTGCCATGTACGGGGGATTCGATGGCAATGACAAAACTATGGGGGATAGCTCCTCCTGACGGGGTGAAACACATATAAATACAATCTTAAAAATGAATTCTACACGTCATAGGAATAGATAGTGGTCTTTAGAGTACTCCACCGTAGGATTCCCACGGTCCCTTCGCTGTTAGCTTCGACTCGATGGCTTAAACAACTCTGAAAAAGAGAACAACTAAGTGGTCTATAAGTGAGTTCAGTAACTATTGGGGGAACAATGAAACCGGAGTTCACGGCGCTCGTCGAACCCGACGGGGTCCGAATCACCGATCCTATCGAGCGAACGCAGTTCGACCTCCACGCGTCGGAATCCGTGTCGCCCGAGATGACCGAGTCGGGGTCGTTCTACTTCCCGGTCGATACCGCAGTGTCCGTGCGGACGCGCTCGCTCCGCACCACGAAGGGTCTCGACGTGTACGTCCGGGACATGGACGGCGATCTCGTGGGCCAGTCCAGCGGCGGATCCGAACTCGACCTCCCGGCCGACGCGTACAACCTCGAACTCGCGAACACGCAGATGAAGGTGTATCTGGCCGTCGAGAGCGAGGTCGCAATCACGGGGAGTACCGAGGCGGTCGAAATCTCGTTCGGCGGAGAGACCCGCGTCGAGGTCGGCGCGCGGTCGCTCCACCAGACCCCGGCGGGGACGATCACGCTTCCCGACGACGTCGAAGCGACGATGGACGCCGTCTCGCTGCTCGGCTCCGCGCTCAAGACCACGACCTGCGAGCGGTCGTTCCCCACGCTACGGGGCCACCCGCCGCTTCTCGAACCCAGTGAGGAGTTCACGGTCGAAGGTGACGTGACCCGCCCGGAGACCGGCGTCACGCTCGAAGTGCCCGCCGAGCGCGAGTCGGTCTTCGTCGCCGCGCCGCTGGCGTACTATCTGGGCGCGGACGTGGTGCCGGGCGAGGACCCGCGGCTCGTCACCGACGACTTCGCCCGCTCGCTCGACGCACCCGACGGATTCCAGCCGGAGGTCCAGCGCGTCCTCCAGCAGGTGTTCTTCCTCGACTGCGTGACCCGCACCGAGGGGTACTACGAGGTGGACCTCCGCGAACGCCAGCAGCTCGAACCGAAGGTGGACCTGGACTTCCCGTCGCTCTACGACGCCTCGCTCGCCGAGCAGGTCCGTCGCTACCTCGAAATCCCGTTCGGCGTGGTCGAACCCCACCTTCCGCAGTGGAAGGTCACGATGGACGTGTCGCCGACCCACGAGAACGTGGCGGTCCTCCCGTTCGCGGCGGACGAACTCGCATTCGTCAGGTGTCCCGACGAGCCGGACCCCTCGGTCGTCGAACCCGAGCCGAGCGAACTGGAGTCGTTCTACCGCGGCGCGGCCGAGGACGACGCACCCGTGACCGACGTGATCCAGCCGGAACCCGCCGACACCATCGAGCACGTCTGGGTCGGCGACGAGATGCCCATCGGCGCGAGCAAGGCGACGCCCGAGGCCCTCAAGCGCCGACTCGACGTGACGCCGGAACACCACATCTCCGTTGACGTGGTGTGCAACGACGACCGGATGCGCGAGGAGGACGTGGTCGGCGACATCTACGGCACCCGGGACATCTACGACTTCGACGTCTCGCTACACAACGACCTGACCACGGCGGAACTCCGCGACCTCCTCGAATCCTCGACGGATTTCCTCCACTACATCGGCCACGTCACTGACGAGGGCATCCAGTGCTCGGACGGGTTCTTGGACGCCGGGACTCTCGATGACTGTGGCGTCCGGAGTTTCGTCCTGAACGGCTGTCGTTCGTACCAACAAGGTGAGAAATTGGTCGAGAAGGGCAGTCAGGTCGGCGTCGTTACGCTGGCGAAGGTCGGCAATGAACCGGCGACGGAAATCGGGACGGACCTCGCGCGGTTGTTGAACCACGGTTTCACGATGCAGAGCGCTCTCTCTGTGGTTACTGACGTGAATGTAGTGGACCGTCAGTACGTCATTGTCGGTGATGGGAGTCAAGAGCTAGTCAAAACAAAGTGTGGAACACCCGTAGTCCTCAAGCCAAACCAGAAAGAAGAAATGATTGTGTCGGAATTTGACCGGTATCCGACGATAAACTCCTCAATAGGTTCCCTTACGTCGACGAAAATAGACGGTGGGAATATTTATTCTCTTAATTCGACCAATTTAGAGATAGAGACTGATAGTGAAGCTCTCGACGAGTTTTTCGCTGCTGGCACCTTCCCTGCACAAATCGGACGTGAAATTCACTGGACTGACGAGATTACTACTGACGATATCTAAGGTCCAGTCGCTGTACAGGTTGGACAACCCATTGTATCGAGAAGCTCTGTCATATACCCTCCAAATAAGAATGCTACCCCGACTACCTTCGGATGCTTCTTTAACCACTTGAGAATCCACTTTTTGACCATATTCCGACTTGCATCACTGGTCAAAAAATACTTTCCGTAACAATACTATCACGAACCGCTTTGAACGAACCTCGTTTTATTCCCAATATATCTAACTAGTCTTGCCTGATGAGAAATACAGTTTCCCGACAGTGGGTCAACTGGAACACCAAACTAAGGTATCTCAATATACTACCTGACTTGAATCGACAGATTGAACAACAAATTTTAAATCATTTACCGTCGTCTATCCCCGTAAATGAATAACGACAGACCCGAAAATTCCACGCGGACCTTCCGCGAACGGTTACAGACCCTGAAGAATCAGGGTTGTAACCTGCTGATTACGGGGGAGATTCGCGAGGGGGTCTCCCAGCAGTTGACGCGAAAGATGCTGGGCGACCCGGAGCTATCCCGGACGCGCATTCTCGCGCTCACCGACCAGGACCGGGCGGACGTGCCGAACCTCCTGCCCAGCGGTGTCGCGGCGACCGACGACGGCGTTCACGTCGTGGACCCCGAATTCGGGACGCGGTCTGCAACCACCACCGCGTCGGGTTCAAGGACCGACCGAGGGTGGGGCCGAAGCGACCTCGACGACCTACAGAGCGCGCTCTGTAACGTCATTACGACCGCGAAGATCGCCGAGTCGGGGTTCGATCCCGCCGAACTCCGCGTCTCGCTGTTCACGCTCTCGTACCTCGTGAACCAGCACGAACCCGCGGCGGTCGAACGGTTCGTTGGTGCAGTCAGCGATCACGTCCGGGGCACGTCCGGGATGGCTCACTATCACCTGCCGCTTCCCGACGACTCCAAGACCGTCCGGCGGCTCTCACCCCTGTTCGACGCTCGCATCGAACTCCGCGAGACGAACGGTCGGCCCGAGCAACGGTGGCACTTCCCGGGGTGCGAGGAGCCGACCGCGTGGGTTGCGTTGTAAGCTGGACCGTCCCTGCTCCGCGGACTTTCTTTTTTCACCCGGCTGTCAATTCGCGTTTCGCCGAGACCGAACCGCTAAAGGGCGAGTAGCCGTCGGTTATGGGTAATGAAGACCCTCGGAACGGCCAGTGCAGCCCCCGGCGAGTTCGACACCGGGCGGTTGCAGGTCGGCGAAACGCGGGACGGCGGCGACTTCGGACTTCCGGTCGCGGTGATAAACGGGGCGACGGACGGGCCGACGCTGTACGTGCAGGCGGTCAGCGACGGCGACGAACTCAACGGGCTCGGCGTGCTCCAGCGGGCGATTCCCCGCATCTCCCCCGAAGAACTCTCGGGCACGGTCCTCGTCACCGGCATCGTCAACTACCACGGCTTTCAGGTGGCCGAACACCGCAACCCCATCGACGACACGAAGATGAATCGGACGTACCCCGGCGACGAGTCGGGCACCTCCAGCGAGCGCATCGCGGCGGCCACTTTCGAGGCGGCCTCGCGGGCCGACTACGTGCTGGACCTCCATCAGGGCTCGACCAGCCGAATGCTGAACGAGGTCCGGGTCCGGTGCGGCCAGCGCCACCGCCTCCACGAGGAGTGTCTGGAACTCGCGAAGGTGTTCGGGTGCGGCCACGTCCTCGACCAGAAGGGGCCGGACGGCCAACTCGCCCGCGCCGCACCAGACGAGGGTATCCCGACCATCGACCCCGAACTCGGTGGCTGCGTCGGCTGGGACGAGGAGAGCATCCGGTACGGCGTCGAGGGCCTGTTCAACGTCTTGCGATACTACGGCTTCCTCGACGGCGACGTGAACCCCGAGCCCCAGACTCGTGCGCAGGGGTTCGACCGCTACGGGTCTCCCGTGGGCGGCGTCGTCCGCTTCCGGAAGGACCTCGGCGACGTGGTCTCGGTCGGCGACGTGCTCTTCGAGGTGACCGACCCCTTCGGCCAGCGCAAGGCCGAGGTGACGGCCGACGAGGGCGGCATCTTCTGGCGCTCCCGACGCCTGCCGCAGGTCGCGACCGGCGAGTACGTCTGCTCTGTCGGCACCGACGTGGACGAGTTCTGACCGATGCCATCGAATCTCTCTTGTCTCGACTGCGGCCGGACCTACGACGCCGGACCCGACGAGCCGTGGCGCTGCGAGTGCGGCCATCCCCTCGAATTCGCCGACCGACCGCTTCCCGATGGTCCCGCGCCCGACTTCGCCGAAATCGACACCCGCGCGGGCTTGTGGGCCTTCGAGGAGTTCCTTCCCGTCTCCAGACGGGTCACGCTCGGTGAGGGATTCACGCCCCTGCAAGACGCCTCTTCTGGCCCGAACTCGCCCGACTGGGGCGAGAACACGCAGTTCAAGCTGGAGTACGTCTTCCCCTCGGGGAGTTTCAAGGACCGGGGTGCGACCGCGACCCTCTCGCGGGCCGCCGAGCTGGGCGTCGAGAAGGTGGTCGAGGATTCCTCGGGCAACGCCGGGGCGGCCATCGCCCAGTACGCCGCCCGGGCCGGAATCGAGGCCGACGTCTACGTCCCGGCCGACGCCAAGCAATCGAAGCTGGCGGCCATCGAACGCGTCGGCGCGAACCCCGTGAAAGTAGAGGGATCGCAGGCTGGTACGCCAGCCACGCGTGGAACCCGGCCTTCTTCGCTGGCACGGCCACTTTCGCCTTCGAGGTCGCAGCCCAGCGCGACTGGGAGGTCCCGGACGCCGTGGTGACGCCCCTCGGACACGGCACCCTCTTCCTCGGAGCCTACCGGGGCTTCCGCGCCCTGAAAGACGCCGGGTGGACCGACCGGATGCCCCGCCTGCTGGGCGCGCAGGCCGCCGGGTACGCCCCGATTGCGAACGAACTGCACGGGGACGATGAGGCGGCTGGCGACAACTCGGTCGCAGATGGCATCCAGATCCTCGACCCTGCCCGGAAGGACCACATCCTCGACGCCATCGAGGCCACCGGCGGCGACGCCATCGTCCTCGACGCGGAGCCCGTGGCGGACGCTCTCGACCGACTCCACCGCGGGGGTTTCTACGTCGAACCGACCTCGGCTGTCGCGCCCGCCGCGCTGGAGGCCTACCGCGAGCGGGGAGTCCTCGACCGGGACGACGACGTGGTGGTTCCCCTCACCGGAAGCGGACTGAAGTCGTGAAAAGCTAGTTCGGAACCGCGATCCGACGCCTGCCTACTGGCCGACAGCACAGTTACTCGTCTGGAAGATGGCGAGGTTCGGCTCGTCGTCGCTCTCCCCGTGCGTCCCGAGCTTCACCTCGACGCCCAGACACTCGGTGTCGAACGCCGCGAAATCGAGCGTTCGCGCTTCCGCCTCGCCCTGGTCGTCTCGCCACACAGACAGGGTGTAGGCACCCGGCTTTTCGGGATACTCGGTGAACACTGCTCCTTGCGGGTCGTCCGGACTGGCGGCTTCGACCCGTTTCGATTCTCGATATGCGGTTTCGCCGTCCAGTTCCATTCGAATGTGGAACGTGTGGGATTCGTCGTCGAGGTTGAGCGCGGTCAGTTCGACCAGTCGTGGCGCTTCGCTACTCGATTCGTCGAGCGCCGAACACCCTCCCAATCCGGCGAGTCCGACTGCTATGGACTGGAGGAATGTGCGCCGTCGGACGATGTCGGTCATACCCCCCATATCATTTTTGCAATTGATACTTACTTCTCGGGATGAATCATCGCGTCGAACCCGCCCCGAATCAGGGGTTTGGCGACGTGCCTGCGGGCCTCTGGGGGCACCTCGTACCAGCCGATTTCGAGGTCTCTGTCCACCTCGCGCTCGACCTTCCCGTCGGCCGTAGTCTTACAATCCCGACACCGATACCCTTGTCCGGCCCCGGTGCTCTCCATCGACCGGCCGCAGTCGGGGCAGTCGGGCGTGACGCGTTCGGTCCGGTTCAGTTCTCTCACGGCGAACTTCTCCAGTTTCAGGGTCCCGTCGGACACCTCGCCACAGGCCGCGATGCGGTCGCCTGAGCGGAGGTTTCGTACACGGTCGCGGAACCGCTTGGTGGGTTCGAAGGCGGCGCACTGCAACTGTTCGTCTTTCTCTCCGTCTCCTCCTTCCAGCGCGAAGAAGACGTGGCCTCCTCTCCGGGTCTCGGGCTCCTCGGCGACCGTCCCCGTTACCTGGTAGGCGCGACCGTCCTCGACCTCGGCGAGGTTTCCGTCCCGGACGTGGGCGTCGGTGCCCTGATTCGTCACGAAGACGGCCCGACGCGAGACCGGTTCGCTCTCGATGGCCTCGGCGACTTCGCGGACGACATCGGGGTCGTCGCCCCGGATTCCGTGGAGGATGGGACCGGGCGCGTGCGGGACGCAGACCAGTTCGCCGGTCTCGCGGTCCACGGTGTCCCACGCCTCGGGATAGGCGTCGTTCGCGGCCGCGAAGACCGATTCGGGGTCCACCTCGCGGGGCGTCCCGACGCGCTCGGGGTCGCGGTAGGAGATGCACTCGTAAGTCCACTCTTGGTCAGAATCGTCGAAGGCCCGCCACGCGCCCACCGCGGCGAGCGCGCCGATCTTTCCCCTGCCCATCTTCCATCCGGCGTGGCGGTAGCCTGCGTCTTCGATTAGCTCCTCGGCTTCCTCGACCATGAGGTGGTCGCGGACCGCGTCGCGGGCGAACTCGGCGACGGCGTCGGGAACCGCTTCGGGATCGCCCGGCGCGACGACCAGTCCGGGGTTCGTCCGGGGGTCGTCGGTCTCGGCGACCGCCTCGACCGCCTCGCGGGCGACCGCGAAGGCGTGCTCGGGGTCGGCGTCGGTGTGGACCGCGAGCGCGGCGTTCCCGCGGGTCTTGTGCTCGACCGCGGGGTTGAGTCTGACCAGTAGTAGTCGCTCCACGCTCGCGCACTCGTTCGCGCGCTCCCTCGAACCCTCGCCCGCGTCCGCAGTTTCGCTCGCACGCCCGCCTTCGCGCAAGCGCTCGGCGATTCGCGCCGCGAGGTAGGTCGTACACATCCCCAACTCGCGCGAGTCGGTGTCGTCCAGACCGATGACCGTCACGGTCGTCGATAGGAGCCTGTCGGATTAACGACTTTCGGAGCGAGCCGGTTTTCCACCATCAATGTGTCGCTCCTTAATCAGCAAATCGCAAGCAGTGAACGGGGTGGAACCAGCACAATGTATATATAGGGGAATCACTTACATGCGGATATGTCCCGGTCTGCACTGGTCGGGAACGTGACCGCGATGCTCGAGGACGCGGGGTTCACCGTTAGCGACCGGTGCGCGATCCGACCCAAGAGCTTCGACGTGGCCGCGCGGCGCGGGCGCGACCTGCTCTTGCTGAAGATTCTGGCGAACGTCGACGCGTTTGACGACACGACTGGTCTGGAGATGCGGCGGCTCGGCGACTACCTCGACGCCACGCCCATCGTCGTCGGACTCCGGACCCGCGACGAGGACCTCGAACCGGGTGTCGTCTACTTCCGACACGGCGTCCCCGTCCTGAGTCCCGACACCGCCATGGAGCTGTTCGTGGAGGGGATGACGCCCCTCGTCTACGCCGCGCCGGGCGGCCTCTACGTCAACATCGACGGCGACGTGTTGCACGACGAACGCGAGAAGCGCGACTGGAGCCTCGGCCAGCTCGCCAACGAGTTGGGCGTCTCGCGCCGGACCGTCTCGAAGTACGAGGACGGCATGAACGCCAGCGTCGAGGTGGCGCTCGAACTCGAAGACATGTTCGAGGGCGACCTCACCAGCCCCGTGGACGTGCTCGACGGTGCCGAGGAGGTCCGCGAGGGCGACCCCACGCCGGAGGACCCCGACCCCGAGAGCAACGACGAGCGCATCGTCACGGTCCTGACCCGCGCGGGCTTCGAGGTCCACCCG
>PXSM01000037.1:0-2426 GCA_003023465.1 Halobacteriales archaeon SW_6_65_15
GCGCTGGAGCGAGAGTTACACGCCGACGCCGAGATTCGCGGGATGCTGGTCGCGCCCTCCGTGACCGAGCGCGCTCGAACGCTGCTGGGCGAGAAGGGCCTGGAGTTCGTGTCGCTCGGCCCGCCGGAGTGACGGGTTTGCCCCTCGGCTCGGCCGACAACAATCAAGGCGGCGGCCTATCACAAACAACATATTGACTATATCACTCCGGCCGTCGAACCGATTCCATGGGAACGGGGAGCGATTTCGATCTGTCGGAATCCATCGGGGTGGTGCTCACCGGAGTCGTACTCGCCGGACTGGTCGTCGCGGGTCTGTTCTCCGTCGCGCTCGTCGCGCAACCGGCCGACGGCGAGGTCGGCCAGTCCGCGTTTCAATCCAGTGATTCGAACGTCGTCCAGTCCAACGAGTCCAACGTCAGCGCGGACGTGGACGCCCGAATCGACGCGTCGGGTGAGTCCCCGACGAAGTCGATAGAACCCGGCGACGAGATCACGGTCGTCGCCACGCAGGGCCGGTTCATCGACGGCGAATCGCCCGAGTTGGTGGCGTTCGACGCGGCGGGCGAACTCGTCTACTACGAGGACGAGTACGACGTGTACTACGACGTCGATCCCGTACCCGGCGAGACGTACACCGTCGAGTACGTCGGCGTCGAGCACCTCGTCGGCGAGGAGTGCCCAGACTTTCTGAGTTCGGACTACTACTCGGACGACCAGTACGCGAGCAGCGTCGATTGGGACACGTGGGAGCGGTACGTCACCGCCGAGAAGAACGACTACGAACCCGTGCGCGGCAAGGACGCCTGCACGCGGGACGTGGTCGAGCGCGTCAACCTCTCGACCGGCAAGGTCACCAGTCAGTACGAGGTCGTGATACCGGACCTGTTCTCGGGGCGCACCCACGACGTGGACCGCGTCAACGAGACCCACCTCGCGGTCGCCGACATCTTCCTCGACCGGGTGTACGTCGTTGACGCCCGAACCGACGAAATCGAGTGGCAGTGGCAGGTCCAGGACGATTTCCAGCCGAACGCCACCGGCGGCCCCTACACGCAGGACTGGACCCACGTCAACGACGTCGAGGTGCTGCCGGACGACCGACTGATGGCGAGCCTTCGGAACCACGACCAGGTCGTCTTCCTCGACCGGACGGACTCCTCCGAGAGCGCGCTCCTCGAGAACTGGACGCTCGGCGAGGACAACAATTACTCCATCCTGAACGAACAGCACAATCCGGATTACATCCCCGAGGAGAACGGCGGACCCAGCGTGGTCGTCGGCGACTCCCACAACAACCGCCCCGTCGAGTACCAGCGAACCTCAAACGAAACGTGGGAGCGAACGTGGAACTGGACGGACCCGCGAGTCGAGTGGCCCCGCGACGCCGACCGCCTACCGGACGGCAACACCCTCGTCGTCGACACTCGCGGCGGTCGCGTGCTCGAAATCAGTCCCGACGGCGAGGTCGTCTGGGGCGTCGAAATCGGCGTCCCGTACGATGCCGAACGACTCGCGACCGGCGACGAGAGTACGGGCGGCCCGGCGGCGAATCTGACCGAAGCGAACGGACCATAGCGAACCGGACCGAGGAGACCGACGGCTGACGGGACCGGAGTCGCGTTCCGCTCGGTCACTCCACTTCGCGTTTCAACTCCGCCAGCTCGTTCATCGCCTCCAGCGGCGTCATCGTCGCCACGTCCACCTCGCGTAGGCGGGCGGCGAGTTCGTCCGCCGCCCCGTCCGTCACGGCTTTCGGCGACTGTTCCGGCCCGAACTCGAACTCCGACTCTGACGCCTGCTCGGAGTTTTCTTCGTCGTCACGCTTCTCGTCCGCTTCGTCTACTGCCGCGGATTCCGCGTCGGCCAGCAGGTCCCGCGCTCGCTCGACCACCGAATCGGGGACGCCCGCCTCGCGGGCGACCTGCACGCCGTAGGATGCCGTCGCTGCGCCCCGGCGAACGTCGTGGTCGAAGGTGACCTCCTCGCCGGTCTGGTCGGCCGCGAAGTGGAGGTTGAAGGCTCCGGGAAGGTCCGTGGCGGTCTCGGTGAGTTCGTGGTGGTGGGTCGCGAAGAGGGTCAACGCACCGACCTCGTCGTGGAGGTACTCCGTGACGGCGCGGGCGATGGCGAGGCCGTCGGTGGTGCTGGTACCCCGACCCACCTCGTCGAGGAGGACCAGCGAGTCCTCGGTCGCGCTTTCGAGGATGGCGGCGAGTTCGGTCATCTCGACCATGAAGGTGGAGCGACCCCCGGCGATGTCGTCGCTCGCGCCGACCCGGGTGAAGATGCGGTCCACGGGCTTGACGTGGGCGTTGGCGGCCGGGACGAAGCTCCCCGTCTGGGCCAGCACCGTGATGAGGGCGACCTGCCGCATGTACGTCGATTTCCCGGACATGTTCGGGCCGGTGATGACCGCGAAGCGGT
>PXSM01000037.1:2531-8781 GCA_003023465.1 Halobacteriales archaeon SW_6_65_15
GGCGTCCGCGACCGCCTGCACGCGCTCGGACTCGGCCGCGACGGTCGCGCGCACCTCGCGGAACAGCTCGTGTTCGAGGTCGTCGGCCCGGCTCTCGGCTCTCAATATCTCGTCCTCGCGCTGCTTGAGTTCGGGCGTGTAGAATCGCTCGGAGTTCTTCAGCGTCTGCCTACGGGTGTAGTCGTCCGGGACCGAATCGAGGTTCGGGTTCGTCACTTCGATGTAGTAGCCGTGGACCGAGTTGTGGCCCACCTTGAGCGAGTCGATGCCGGTTCGCTCGCGCTCGGTGGCTTCGAGGGAGTCGATCCACTCCTTGCCCTCGCGCTCGGTCTCGCGGAGTCGGTCCAACTCCTCGTCGTAGCCCTGCTTGATGACGTCGCCCTCGGTGATCTCGCGGGGCGGGTCCTCCCGGACGGCGCGGTCGATGAGGTCCCGAATCTCGGCGAGTTCGTCGAGGTCCGCGCGGAGTTCGACCAGCTTCTCGGACTCGAAGTCGCGAAGCTCGGCCTTCAACTCGGGCACCACGTCGAGGGTGGCTTTCAGCGACCGCAGGTCGCGGGCGTTGGCCCGGCCCCGGGAGATGCGGGCGATGAGGCGCTCGATGTCGTACACGTCCCGCAACTGCTCGCGGGCCGCCTCGCGGGCCTGCACGTCGCGGGTCCACTCCTCGACGGCGTCGAGGCGCGCCTCGATGCGCTCGGGGTCCAGCAGGGGTCGCCGGAGCCAGTCCTTCAGCTTCCGGCTTCCGAGCGCACAGGCAGTCTCGTCCAGCACGCCTAGCAGGGTCACGTCGGCGTCGCCGTGGACGCCACGGCGCTCGAACAATTCGAGGCTGGACAGCGCCACCCGGTCCAGCAGCATGTACTCCCGGGGCTCGTACCGCGTGAGGTGGTTGAGGTAGTCGAGGCGGCCGTCTTCCCCGCCTCTCGTGTACTCGGCATAGGCCAGCAGGGCTCCGCAGGCTCGAATCTCCGCACTCCCCGCGAGCAGGGAGTCCGGCGCTCCGAAGTACGCCTCGACTTTCCCCCGGGCGGCCTCGCTCTCGAAGGCCTCGGGGTCGTAGGGCGACACCATGCAGTCGGCGTCGAACACGTCCGTGGCGGTCCCGGAGGCCCCGGGTTCTACGATGGCCTCCGCCGGGGCGAACCGACTCACCTCGTCGGCGACGGCCTCCTCGCGGCGGGCACTGGTCGCGTAGAAGTCCCCGGTCGAGACGTCCAGCAGGGCCAGCCCGTAGCGGTCGGGGTCCTCGGTGAGGCAGGCCACGAAGTTGTTGTCGTCGGTGTCGAGGAGTTCGTCCTCGGTCAGGGTGCCGGGCGTGACGATGCGCGTGACGGCCCGGTCCACCACGCCCGTCGCCTCCTCGGGGTCCTGCACCTGATCGGCGACCGCGATCCGGTAGCCCGCGTCCAGCAGGGTCTCGACGTACGACTCGGCGCTGTCGATGGGGATGCCCGCCATCGGGTAGGTTCCCGTCGAGTCCTCGCGCTTCGTCAGGGCGATTTCGAGCAGGCGGGCGGTCCGCTCGGCGGCCTCGCAGAAGGTCTCGTAGAAGTCGCCCACCTGAAACAGCACGAGCGAGTCGTCGTACTCCCGACAGAGCTCGAAGTACTGGCTCATCATCGGGGTCAGCTCCTCGCTGTTCTCGGCCATCTTCTCGGGTGGACCCAGCGCCGCGTCCATGGGTGTACGGGAGGGCGTCCGGACCGAAATACCCCTCGGAACCGACCGACCGGCGCGACCCCAACCGATAAGTATTGTTTCCGAGTCGTTTCTATATATGCTCCGTCGGTCGCTCCCGCTCTGGAAGCTCACCCGGAACCGATACGGCCGCGCGGCGTACGAGGCGCTGTCGGCCCGAGGCGTCACGGCCACGAGGATGTACCGCTACCGGCGGGACCTGACCGGCGAGTTGCCCGACCCGTTGCCCCCCGATGGCGTTCGCTTCGCGGTGCGCGACCCCGAAGGCCTCGACCCCGACGAGTACGCGGACTTCGCGGACCCGGTCCCCGAGGACGTGGCGGTGACGGCCGACCGGGACGGCGAAATCGTCGGGTACCTGTTCCTGACCGCCGACCGCCCGAAGTCCGTCGAGGCCCTCGACGCGACGTTCGAGTTCGAAGGCGCGTACGTCTGGCGGGTGTTCGTCGACCCGTCGGCCCGGGGCGAAGGGATCGCCACCGCACTGGTGGCCCGGGCGCTGGCGGCGGCGCGAGAAACGTGGGCCGTCGCGTCGGCGTGCGCGCTGGTGGCGGTCGACAACCGTCCGTCCCAGTGGGTGTTCGAGAACAACGGCTTCGAGCGCGAGGCGGTCCGCTCGTACTGGCGGGTCGGCCCCGTCGAGCGACGGCGACGCCGGGGCCTCGACTGATGGGTATTTAGAACAAAATATATTTATTTATTGCGAATTTTTATAGTCTCTCCGCGGGACGGCTAAGGTAGAGCCATGCCAGACGAATTCGGGCCGGCCGGGTGGAGCGTCACGGACGCGCTCTCGACCCGGCTTCACGGACGGGAGGCGCTCTGGGACGGCAGATTCCGTTCCCGACTGACCGCCGCCGACTACGTCAGCCTCGTCGCGCTGTTCTTCGGGTGGGTCGCGGCCCTGCTCTTCCTCTCGAACGAACCGAACTGGGCGATCACGGTGACGTTCGTCGCGTTCTTCTTCGACAAACTCGACGGCTACGTCGCCCGCCGGACCGGCGAGAGTTCGCCGTTCGGACGGCAGGTGGACTCGTTCATCGACATCTTCGCCTACCTCGTCACGGCCGCCCTGCTGTTCCACTACGCGCTGGCTCCCAGCTTCGCGGCCAGCGTCGTGGTCGGCTTCCTCATCCTCAGCTTCGGCGGCCTGCGACTCGTCAGGCACAACGACGAGGGGTTCGTCTCGGAGGGCGGGACGAACTACTATCACGGGACCACGGTCGTCCACACCAACGTCGTGGTTGTCGCCAACTACCTGCTGTCTTCGTACCTTCCCGTCTGGAACCCGTGGTTCGCGGTCGTGACCACCGCGCTCGTCTGCCCGCTGATGGTCTCGAACTACCGGAGCCCCAAGACCGATACCGCCCACGCGCTCGCGGCCCTCGCGACGGTCGTGGCCACCGCGCTGGTGCTGGCACTTGAACTCGCCTGAGCGATGCCGACGCTCGCCCTCGACCCGCACGTTCACTCGGCGGCGTCGTACGACGCGACCGCTCGCGTCCCGGACGTCCTCGAACGCGCCCGCGAGGTCGGTCTCGACGCGGTCGCCGTGACCGACCACGACCGCATCGAGGCCTCGCTCGCGGCGGCCCGGCGCGCCCCGGAGTACGGCCTGCTCGGCGTTCCCGGCGTCGAGGTCTCGACCGCCGACGGCCACCTGCTCGCGCTCGGCGTCGAAACGTGTCCGCCCGCCGACCGACCGTTCGCCGAGACCGTCGCGACCGTCCGCGACCTGGGCGGCGTGGCGGTCGTGCCACACCCGTTCCAGCGACTCAGGCACGGGGTAGGCAAGGACGTCATCGAGGACTGCGACGGCGTCGAGACGCTCAACGCGTGCTCGCTGTTCGGGTATCGGAACCGGGCGGCGGAACGGTTCGCCACCCGGCGCGGCTACGCCAGAATCGGTGGTAGCGACGCCCACTCGGCCCGGTGGGTGGGCCGCGCCTACACCGAGGTCGAGGTCCCGTGCGACCCGGACTCGGCGACGGTCGATGCGGTCGTCGACGCGATCAGACTGGGGAACACCGCGGTCGCGGGCCGACGCACCCCGAAGCGTCGGTACCTGTGCAAGTACGCTCGGAACGCCTACGTCGGGGCCGCCTCGCTCCTCTGACGGCGGCGACGCGCTCTTCTGACAGGGCTACGCTGCGCCGGAGCCGCAATCGCCGACCAGGAACAGCGCGTCGTCCTCGTCGGGCAGGTACGTCGCGAGGTCAGTGGTCTCGCTCCTGACGACTGGGGCGAAAGGCGCTAACGGCCGGGTCGCCTACCGACGCTCGTGCCACGAGAACCGTCCGCCGATTCCGAGTTCGCCGATTCGACTCGCGGGACCACTCCCGACAAGCCCGTCCACCTCGAAGATGGCGACGACCTCGACGCCTTCGTCGCCGAGCACGACCTCGTACTCGTAGACCTCTACACCGAGGGCTGCACCCTCTGTCAGGCCATCGAACCCGTCGTGGGCAACGTCGCTCGCGCGACCGAGGCGGTCGTCGAGTTCGTGGCGTCACGCGGCGAGGCGTAGTCCGGTTGGACGCCGCGAAGCGAGGCGTCGAGAAATGGATTTATCCCTATAACTATTTTGTAGGGTTGTTAGAGAACTGAAAATGTTGCTATCGCCTACTCAGGACTCCGGAGCGACGACCGGACGGCGATCCCCGCGATAGCGGCTCCGCACTCGGCGGTCCGGACGACGCGGTCCAGCGCGCGAGTCAGGTGGTAGGCTTCGGGGGCGTCGCGCTCGAACAGGGTCCGCTCGATGGCCTCGACGTCGGCCACCACCTCGTCGTACAGGTCGAGCGCGTCGGTCGAGGCGGTCCCGGGGCCGCTCACGACGGCGTCGGTCGCGTCCTCGACCACCTGTCGCGCGGCGGCCGCGACGCGGTCGAACTCGACGGCCACCTCGTCGGTGACCGTCCAGTCGCGGTCCTCGGCGAGGTCGAGGACTGCCGCGACGTCGTCGGCCACCCGGCCGAGCTGTCGTGCGGTGGCGTAGTACTCGAACAGCCTCGCCCGGCTCACCCCGAGCTGGTCCACTTCCGAGAAGTCGCTCAACGACCGAACGAAGTGGCGGGTTATCAGCACACACAGCCGGTCTACCTCCTCGGCGCGGTCGCGGACCTGACTCGGCGAGCCCTGGCCCGTGACGGCCGCGGTCGCCGCGCGGTGCATCGAGCAGGTCACGAACTGGAGCTGGATGAGCGACTGCTGGACCGACACGTTGGCGGGGTCGAGCAGGTTCCGGACCGTGATTCGGTCGCGGTCCGCCGCCACGACTTCGGTCCCGACCAGCGTCCGTGCCAGCGAATTCGCCGCCCGGCGCTGGTCGGCGTCGAACGTCTCGTCGGCCACGAGTTCGATCTCCTCGAACCCGCTGGCGTAGGTCGCCTTCAGCGCCTCGGTGACGCCGTCGGTGGTGGCCTCGGCGACCTCGACCTGCACGCTCGCCAGCGACCCACCGTCGTGGCGGGAACTCCGGACCACGAGCGAGCCGTCGTCGTGGGCGTAGAGGTGGATGTCGTCGCCGGTCTCGAGGCCCTGCTCGCACGCCCACCGCTTCGGAATCGAGACGGTGTACGTCGAGCCGCCGACCTTCTGGAGCTTCCGCGTCTGGGTCGTCTGATCACTCGACACCGTCGATCACCCGAACTTACCCGTGATGTAGTCCTCGACGCGGTCGTGCTCGGGGTTCTCGAAGATCTTCCGGGTGTCGTCGAACTCCACGAGTTCCCCGCCCGTCAGGAAGACGGCGGTCTTGTCGGAGATGCGGGCGGCCTGCTGCATGTTGTGGGTCACGATGACCATCCATCAGGATGACCTCCGGATCGACCGCCAGACACCGCGCGATGCAGAGCCGCTGTTGCTGGCCGCCAGAGAGTTCGAGGCCCGACTCGTCGAGGCGGTCGTGCACCTCGTCCCAGAGCGCGGCGTTCTTCAGCGCTCGTTCGACGCGCTCGTCCACGTTGTCCGTTCGTCCCTGCACGCGAAGCCCGTAGGCGACGTTGTCGTAGATGCTCTTGGGGAACGGGTTGGGCTGCTGGAACACCATCCCGATGCGTCGCCGGAGCGCGACCGGATCGACGGATTCGTCGTACACGTCCGTCCCCTGGAAGAGCAGGTCGCCCTCGATCCGGGCCGCGTCGATGCGGTCGTTCATCCGGTTGAGACATCGGAGGAACGTGGACTTGCCACACCCCGACGGACCGATGATCGCGGTGACGCGTCCCGACGGAATCGACGCGTTCACGTCCTGAAGGGCCTGCTCCGAGCCGTAATAGACGTCGAGGTCGCACGATTCGATGATGGTCTCCGGCGTCTCTTGGCCGCCGTCGGCCGACCCGACGTCGTCCGGGGTCTGGAGCAGCGTCTCGTCGCGGTCGTCGGTCGCTGTTTCGTCCTCGATTCCGGCTTCTCGACCGTCTTCTGGTATCGTTTCTGACATTCTTACGAACCTCGCTGGCGTCCCCTCTGTCGTCTACGGCCTGCTCGGGCTCGCGCTGTTCATCAAGGGGATGAACATAGAGACGGGTATCGTCGTCGTCGGCGG
>PXSM01000038.1 GCA_003023465.1 Halobacteriales archaeon SW_6_65_15
CTTTCTAAAAAGTCACTCCTGTAGCAACTCGCAGGAAGAGCAGAAGAGCTAGCTATTCCCGAAGCCTAGGGGAGACCGCAACCGCACCGCCCAGCACCGCGAGAGCCTCGAACCTCCCCAGCCTCCTGCGTTACTCGCTTCGCTGTGTTACTCGTCCCTCGCGCGTTTCTCGCGCGCCAAATCGAAAATCGAAGGTTCGCTTCCGTATCCACCAGTCAAATCCGAGCGCTTCTGCGAAAACCCGTCCCAAGGTTCAAGTACGAAAACGGGACCAACCCTGCCCGTGACCTGAGAGTCGCCGCGCGAGCGGTCGAGGAGGGAGTGCTGCGTGCCCTCGTGCGGAATCATCCGAGACGCAGCCTGTTCGCTATCGTCGTGAGCGACCGGAACAGCCCGACCTACCACAACGCGTGGCTCAGACCACGTCGCCACGGACGGTCGCGCCGTCCTGACGCTTCCGGTAGGACTCGACGGCCTCGGCGGCTTCCTCGCTGTCCGCCTCGTCCATGCCGAGCATCTCCAGCGCGTCCGGGAGCGTCGGGAAGGCGAGTTCGCTCTCGCGGAGCTTCCGGAGGGCCTCGTCGCTCCGCTGGCCATCCACCCAGAGGCAGACGCCTCGGGGGTCGAGAATCTGCTCGTAGGCGTCCCGAGCGATGGCTCCTTCGAGGCGCTGGGTCACGTTGTCCTCGAAGCTGGAGTTGCAGACTTCGAGGTGGACCGGTTCGTCCTCGGGCAGGAGGTGGGCGGCCAGACACTTCTCCGGCGCGGCGTGGCCGCTGTCGTTGGCGCGTATCAGCTCGGGGTGCTTTTCGGCCCACTCCGCTCGGACGGTCTTGCCGATTCCCTCGACGCCGTGGGACTTGCGGAACTCCTCGGCCGCGTCCCCGTCGTCGCCCCGCAGGAGGAGGTCCTTGGTGACGTATACGTCCAGTCGCTCGACTGGGTCCAGCCCCAGCGCCACGTCGCCGAAGACCCACACCTCTCGGACGGGAACGGGCATTATCTCCGTCTCGACGGCGTCGAGGATCGCCTCGACGCGTTCGATGGCCTCGTCTCGGTTCATCGGACGGTCGTTAGGCTTCGCAGGGGATAACGGTGGCGCGTCTCGTCGTCGGTCGGTACCCGCACCAGTGAATTCCCGGAGGTGGGGACGCTCCGGGCGGGCGCTACCGGCCGGACCCGCCGCTGAACAGCCGCTCGAACAGCGACCGCTCGGTCGGGCGCTCGGCCAGCAGTACCGAACTCTCGACCTCCTCAACGACGTCGAGCACCAGTGACCCAATCACCAACCGTCGGAGGAGCCCCCGCTCTGTCGCGCCGATGACGACCATCGTCGCCTCGGTCGCGCGCTCGGCGATGGCGTCCTCTATGTCGCCGGAGGCGTCCACGACCTGCCGGGCGTCTCCGAGGGCGTGGCCGTCGGCCCACTCGCCGAGGAACCGCTCGCCCTCTGCTCGCTGCTCCTCGTTCTCGATCACGTGCAGGAGCGTCACGTCTGCGTCGAGTTCGTCGCGGAGTATCGCTGCGATCTCCGCGCTCAGGTCCGAGTCCGGGCCGCCCGCGGTGGGGACGAGCACGCGCTCGGGGTCGAATCCGCGGTCCTTCAACACGAGGAAGTCGCAGGGGAGATCGCGGGCCAACTCGCGGAGGGGCCGCTCCGCTCGACCGACCGACCACGGGCGCTGGTCGCCCCAGCCCATCACCACGAGATTCGCGTTGCCAGTGCGGGCGGCGTCGAACACCTCCTCAATCCCTGGTGGGAGACGACCGTGTGGGT
The DNA here is from genome assembly GCA_003023465.1 of Halobacteriales archaeon SW_6_65_15. GTDB lineage: Archaea > Halobacteriota > Halobacteria > Halobacteriales > Haladaptataceae > Halorussus. The sequence goes on from PXSM01000038.1 coordinate 1,778, forward strand.
CTCCACGTCGACGCCGAAGGTTGTAGCGTCCTCGCGGGCCCGTTCGAGCAACTCGCTGGACGTCTCGTCGATGCGCTCGGCCTGCTCGGCACCGGCGGCGACCGACGTCTGGGCGGGCACCTGAACGACGTGCGTGGCGACGACGGTACCGCCGCGGGCCCGCGCCACGAGGCTGGCCAGCGTGATGAGATGCGATTCCGTGCGCGGGTTTGCAAGTGGCACCATCACCCGGTACTCGCCTGTCGGTTTGACGGACTCGGCGGCCGACACTGCGAGGTCCGGGAACGCCCCGGGGGATTCGAGCACCTGCTGGCTGGCGACGCCCTGCCAGTCGGCCGTCCGGCGGGCGTAGATGAGGTACCACGCGACCGCGCCGCCGACGAACGCCAGCGAGAGGAGGATCTCTATCGGGGCCATGAACGCGACCAGTCCTATCGAGAGAAGTGCCCCAAGTACGGGCGTCACGGGATACAGCGGCACCTCGAAGTCGGGGTCGTACTCGGGAACGTCCGCCTCCCGGAAGACGATCAGCGCGACGTTCATCAGCGCGTAGACGATGAGGTGGAGCACGCTTGCGGTCTTCGCGAGCACGCCGAGGTCGCGGCCCAGCAACGCGATGAAGACGAAGATGGTGGTGTCGGTGACGAGTATCGACCGGTATGGCGTCGCGAACCGCTCGTGGACTTCGTTGAGCCAATCGGTGACGATGCTGTCCCGCCCCATCGCGAAGTTGATGCGCGCCGACGCGAGGATGGACGCGTTCGCCGACGAGGCGGTCGCCAGCAACGCGGCCAGCGTTATCACGGTCACGGCGATGCCCGCGAGTCCTGCCGGGAAGGCGACCTCTGCGGCCTGTGCGACTGGCGCGCTCTCGCTCAGGTCGGGCCAGGGGACGACGCCGAGCATGATGGTGACGAGGATGGCGTAGATGACGGTCACGATGGCGATGCTCCCGATCACCGCCAGCGGGAGGTTCCGGCCGGGATTCTTCAGTTCTTCGGCGACGGTCGCGATCTTCGCGTAGCCGAGGAACGAGACGAACACGAGGGCGGTTCCCGGAAGGATAGCCGTGTAGCCCTTCGGTGCGAGGCCGCCCTCGCTCGCCAGCGTCCCGAAGTCGAACGACAGCCAGCCTGCGACGGCGAAGGCGGTCAGGATGGACAGCAAGATCAGGACGATGACGGTCCGGACGCCGCCGGTCTCCTTGGTGCCGACGTAGTTGACGCCGACGAACGCGGTCCCCGCCAGTAGCGCGCCGACTTGTATCTCGATGAGGAACAACACGCCGGGGATGGGGGCGAGCGTCGCGAGATACTGGCCGAAGCCGATGCAGTAGAACGCGGAGGCGAAGGCCAATCCCATCCAGTCACCCATCCCGGCGATAGAGCCCAACAGGGGCCCGAGTGCGCGATTCACGTAGTAGTACGCGCCCCCTGCTTTCGGCATCGCGGTCCCCAACTCGGAGACCGAGAGGGGGTTGACGATGGCGATGAGTCCGCCGACGACGAACGAGACGACGACGACCGGGCCGGCCGCGCGCGGCGACGCCCGGTAGGACGAAGATGCCGGCACCGATCATGGTCCCGATGCCGATGGTCAGCGCCGACAGTAGTCCGAGGCCTTTCGCGAGTTCTTCGTCACTCATCGTCTCCCTCCGTCGGCGCGCGAATCGGTATTGTGTTTCGTGTCGTAGGTGAAGAAGTTAGATTGCTCGTGAAGGCGAACATTGTCGTTGTATTTACCATTCCGGACTTACCATTTATAAGTATATCTTTATATGAAGCAACTCCTTATATATGGGGTATCCGGAAACAGAATCGCGTTCCTAGATTTCTGGTCGATCGAGAAGCGACTTGCCTCAACTTTCCACTGCCACGGACCGTTCTTCGTACTTGTCGCGGAACTCCTGGACCAGTTGACCCATCTTCGCGTACCAGTCGTTGAGCATCCGTTGCATGTCGTCGGCTACCTCGCCGGGATCGGTCGGGCGGTAGACGTGGTAGTACCCACCCTGCTCGTAGTTGACCTGCACCTTCTGGACGAATCCGGCCTGCAGGAGTCGTTGAATCGACCGGTACGCCGTCGAGCGCTCGCGGTCCACCCTGTCGGCGACCGCGTCGATGGTCAGCGGTTCGTCGCTCTCGATCAGCACCTGAAAACACTCGCGGTCAAGGTCCTTCAGACCGTGGATGCACTCCAACAATCCCTCGCATTCCATGTCTTTCTGGAGGTGTTCGGCCACAGAATCCGCCATTTTCGCGTCGTAGGTTGGAGCCACGCGCGTAAAAGGATTGTGTGTGGTTCGTACACGACCACGCCACGGACGAACCCCGAAACTGGTCGAACTCGGAGGGAAACGCCACTCCCATCGTCCACCGTCTTCGGTGGTCTTGCACTGTTCCTACATCGGCAATCAGCGTCAAGCGGTCTGCGACCGGAGTCACAACGATGCCAGCGAACGTGACTCCTCGCCGACGAACTACGAGCGCGTCATCGAGAACAACCGCGGCACAGAGTCGCCAACGACGTAGGAATCGATTGAACTGGAGATGGGGCCGAGTCGCTGCTCGGCCCGAAATGCCCGGACTATTCTCGTGATTAAATCAAATAGTGCTATATAGAAATGTCTCCATGCGGCTCGTCACTGACCTCAGAAACCGGCCGTGAGGGGCCTCGAAACCTTCTTTCGCCGGAGATTTCCGACGCTCGACTTCGTCGGGCCAGCGACTGCTCACCGCACCAGCAGGTCGAGCTGATGAGCGCAGTAGGTCAACTCAGTCTCGTCGATCTGGTGGCGTCGTCGGTTGACCCACTCCGAAAGGCGTCGGTCCGCTACTTCCGGATCGTCGCGGACTGCACCCGAGATTGCGTCCACGATGTAGTGCAGGAAGTAGGCCTCGTCGGCCGGATAGTCGCCGTCGCGGGGTCGGACGAGCCAGTCCGAGCCTCCGGCCGCGAGGACGCCCCCTTCGGCGTCTCCCTCGCCGACTTTCCTTGCGACCGAGAGCAGGTGCCGTCCCGCCCTGCTGTCGCCCGACTCGTCGATGTGGCGGTGGAATCGCTCGACGAGGTGGTCCTCGAATTCCGGGTCGCGCGCGGGCTCGAAGTAGGTGCCGCCGTCGAAGGTGATCGGACAGTACGCCACGCCCTCGGGCGCGAGTGCGCCCCGAAACGCCCGAAGTGCGGCCGAGGAGTCCACGAGGTCGACGAACGCGTGGGCGATCAGTAGGTCCCACCGGTCGTCGGTCTCCGCGAGGAACTCGAAGGCGTCGGCCGTCAGGAACTCGATTTCTATCCGGCGTTTCCCCCGCGAGGCGACGAGCCGGTCGCCGTCGGTCCGGACCGCGTACCCCAGTTCGGCAGCGCGCTCGGGCAGGCGCTGGCGCGCGGCCGCCACGTTCGCGGACAGGAGGTCGAGCGCGGTGTAGGCCACCCGGTCGGGGAGCCACGGGCGGGCGAGCAGGCGTTCGACTGTCGCTCCGATCCCTGCGCCGACCTCCAGCACGTGCAGGGGGTCGCGGGTCCCGGATCCATCACCCGAGCGCTCCTCGATCTCGTCGGCGAGACGTCGCTCGACTCGCGGGTTCAGCGCGCGCTCGTCCACCGTGCGCTTGGCCGAGAGGTAGCGCTGGAAGTTCACGCGACCGCCTCCGCTGGCATCTCTTCGCGGGCAATCGCGTGGAGGAAGCGCCGGACGGTCTCCATCGACTCCGACCAGCCCGGATGGCGTTCGTAGCGTCTCCTCGCCGCCAGACTCATCTCCCGGAGGCGGTCGCGGTCGGTCAGCAGGGTCTCGACCGCTCTCGCTATCGCCTCGGGGTCGCCCGGCGGGACGAGAAACCCGTCTTTCGCGTGAGTGACGAGTTCGGTCGCGCCCCCAGCGGTCGTCGCCAGTGGCGGCAGACCGAATCCCATCCCTTCCAGATAGACGATGCCGTACCCCTCGTAGGTCGATGGGACCGCGAGCAGGTGGCTCTCGGCGAGGCGCTCGGCGAGAGTCGCGTCGAGGAGTCGGCCCTCGAATCGGACGGCGTCTGCGATTCCCAGTCGGCTCGCCCGCTCGCGGACCCTGCGGGCGTATTCGGCGTCGGACTCCGGGCCGACGACCGAGAGCTGCCACTCGCCGGAGACGCGAGCCAGTCCGTCGAGGAGGAAGTGCAGTCCCTTCCGCGGGACGAGCGACCCGACAAAGACGATTCGGAACGGGTCCCGGTCGGCCCGGGCGGCGATGGCGTCGTCGGCGAGGAGGTCATCAACGCGGTCGGCGTCGTCGCCGAGGTCCGCCTCGAATCGGTCGCCAGCGGGCCGGGCCACGATGGAGGGTCGCTCGCCCGCGAGACGTTCCGCGTCGCGGCGGGTCGCCTCGCTCACGTAGACGGCCCCGTCGAGGCGTTCGAGGTATCTGCGCTCGACTGCCCGGTACAGCCGTTCCCGCCACGCGGGCCACTCCTCGCTCGCCCAGAGGTGGTGGACGACGGCCACGACCGGCGCGTCGACGGCGGCGTTGTGGCCCACCAGCGACGGGTGGCAGAGTTCGTCTTCGAGGAGCAGGTCGAACCCACGGAGTCGGCGCCGAATCCGGGGGTCGAGATTGTCCGCGAGTGCGCGGGGGTAGGCGCGCCACGGGAGCGAGACCACGCTGACGGTGTCGCCGCCGTTGCGGAGGTGGCCGACGAGTTTCCGGTCGTAGAGGAAGCCCCCAGTCGTGGTTTCGAGGTCGCCGTAGACGACGAAGCCGACGTGCATTGGTGTGTCTCCTGGCGGGTCGTTCCAGTCAGACGGCCCGTTCGTGGGAGGCCCACGCGACGTCGTCCTCCCGTAGTTTCACCGTCACCGACTCGACCGCGGGCGCGTCGAGTCCGTCGGCAAATCGCTGGCCAAACAGCCGCGCGAAGTGCTCGACGCTCGGGTTCAGTCCCTCGAACTCCGACAGGTCGTTGAGCGTGGCGTCTTGGTACTGCTCGACGGTCGCGTCGAGGCGTTCCTGCACGGCGTCGATGTCAGCCAGATAGCCGTACTCGTTCAGGTCCTCGCCCGCTAGTTGGACCTTCGCGGTGTAGCGATGGGAGTGGATTTCGCCCTCCGGACCGGGGTCGGGAACGGTCAGGTAGTGCTGTGCGACGAACGTCCGCCGGACCGTGACGGTGTACATTCCACTGTCGCCACGACGGCCATCGGCTTGAATGTCGGGGCTGGTGGATGTCGGAGCTGGTGAACGTCAGGGTTGGATTCGAAGGGAGTCCCCGTGATGAGGCTTGTAGACGTGTCTTTGACGATTAAATATCCAATTCTACCACAGAAATAGATTCCTACGTCGGTAATCTCCGGCCCGAGGGCACGAGAACTCAGTACCGGAAGGTTACGCCGAGCGCGTCCGCCGGTCGCTGGTCCAGTAGCTCGTAGGCCTCCTCGGCGTCCGAAAGCTCGAACTCGTGGGTCACGAACCGCTCGGGGTCGATCTCCCGGAGTCGGTCCCACGCCACGTCCAGCCGTCGGTCCTTCGACCAGCGACCCCGGAGTTCAGGGTCGATAGTGCTGACCTGACTGCTCTCGACGCTCACGCGACTCCGGTGGAAGCGGCCGCCGAGGTCGAGCGCCGCGGGCTTGGTGCCGTACCACGACCCGACGACGACCCGGCCGTCGTAGCCGGTCGCCGCGATGGCCGGATCGAGGGCGTCCGGAACGCCCGAGAGCTCGAAGGTCAAGTCGGCGCCGTCGGTCGAGTCGGTGCCGTCGTCTGAGTCGCCCCCGCCGAAGTGGTCGTGGATTCGCTCGCCCAATTCGTCTCCGTTCACGTCAAAGGTGGTGCCAGCACCCAACTCGGCCGACCACTCTCGGCGGGCGGCGTACCGGTCCACCGTGACCAGTTCGTCCAGCGGACAGTCGTCGAGGAGCGCCGTGGTCAGCAAGCCCACGATGCCCTGCCCGAACACCGCGACGCGTTCGCCGAATCGGGGTGCGCCGTCCTGCACGAGGTTGACTGCGGTCTCGACGTTCGCCAGAAACGCGGCGGCGACCGACGAGCAGTCGTCGGGCACGACGAGGAGGTCCTCGACGGCCGCGCAGAAGTGGCTCTCGTGGGGGTTGAACCCGAACACCCGGCGGTCGCTCCACGACGGGTCCACGCCGGGGCCGGTCGCCGCGACCCGGCCGACGACCGCGTAGCCGTACCGGAACGGGAACTCGAAGGTCCCCGAGAGGGCGTCGAGCTCCTCGTCGGCGGCCAGCTCCGCGGGGGCCTCGCCGCGGTAGACCAGCATCTCGGTGCCGGGACTGACGACCGATCGTTCGGCCCGAACCAGCACCTCACCGTCACCGGGGTCGGGAACCTCCCGCTCTCGCACCTCCACCGTCCGGGGCTCCGTGAAGTAGAGTGACCGTGCGTCCATGCTCTCATCCAGCCGTCGATTCGGTGTCCACCGGGATACGGCGTACTACCTTATCCTTCTTTGGCAGATTTTAGAGACTCCGCCCGGTCGCGGCCGTTCTATCGAAACCGCCCATCGAGCACCTCGCTCACGATCCCACAGACCCGTTGCAGAAGCGGCCGAACAACCGGATTCGCCCCGACGCCGAGATACGCCCGCTGGGGCGTAAAGTCGCCCGAGAGCAGTTCGAGCGCTAGCGCCACCGCGCGGTGGTTCCCGTCGGCCACGAAGGTCGGGACGCACCCCTGCCGCGTCGAGAGGACGAGCGCTCCCTCCGGCGGGTCGTCGCGGAACTGGCGGACGAGATCCACGTCCACGCCCGTTTCGTCGGCCAACGTCTCGGGGTCGCCCCGAGCGATACGTCTGGCCGCGCCGACGACGCTTCCGTCCGGCGAGAGCTTCCGCCAGCGCAGCCCTCCAGGACCCTCCACGACCTGCAGGCGCTCGAACGCCGACCGGTTGAGCGTCAGGGCGTACCACTCGACCGGCGCGTCGCGCCAGACGAACGCCGCGGCTCCGGGTTCGCGGTCCAGCAGTTCGTCCAGGGCCTCCCGCTCGGAGAGTGACTCGACGAGGAACCACTCCTCGTCCGGATGACGGCGCTCGGTCTTCAGCCACTCGCGGAGGACCTCGACCTGCGGCACTCGCCGGGCGTCGGCTGCCAGCCGCGGCCCGGCCCGTCGGTCGGCCGCCCCCGACCGACTGTCAGTCGCTCGCGGAGTCACCGTCCTTCTGGAGCAACTCGTGGATGTCGTCCTCGTCCAGCAGGTCCACGAGACTCTCTCCTTCGTCCCACTGGCGCAACTCCTCGTCGGTCAGCCAGTTCGAGGGGTCGCGCCCCGTGGCGTTCATCAGTTCCTCGAGCGTGTCGTCGAGGTCTTCCGGATCGTACCCACCCACAGGCATACTAGCGACTACGGTTTCAGCCGCCTTATCCTCGGGGGTGTACTCGTCACGGGTCGCCCTCGGTTGGAAGGACGACCGACGAAAATCAAAGAAGAGCCGCTAGAGACGATAAAGCGCCTCACTCGGCCGAATTCGCAGATTCCGGCCGAGTGCGGGAGAAGGTGGCGCGCCGTCTTTCGACTGCCGCCTCAGCATCTGCTTCGCCCGCCGATGAGCAAATTTACTATAGCGAAATATGATTTACGAGTTCGAGGCGAAACCGACAAACGCCCGGAACCGAAACGCACACTCGATGGATTGCGACAAATGCGGCCGCGAGTCGGTCATGCACGCCGCCTACTCGGGGTTGCACCTCTGCGAGGAGCACTTCCTCGCTTCGGTGGACAAGCGCGTCCGGCGGCGAATCCGGGAGGACGACCTCGTGCCGGACGACGCCACGCCGGAGGACCCGCAGACGTGGGTCATCGGACTCTCCGGGGGCAAGGACAGCGTCGTCCTCACCGACGTACTCCACCGGACCTTCGAGCAGGACCCCCGCATCGAACTCGTGGCGCTCACCATCCACGAGGGCATCGAGGGCTACCGCGACGAGAGCGTGGCCGCCTGCGAGGAGCTGGTCGCGGAGCTGGGCATCCGCCACGAGACCGTCACCTACGAGGAGGAGTTCGACGTGCGGATGGACGACGTGGTCGAGAAAGACCCCGAAAACATGGCCGCCTGCGCCTCCTGACGGGCCACAATCTGGACGACGAGGCCGAAACCGCCCTAATGAACTTCCTCGAAGGCGACGTGGCCCAGATCGCCAAGCACTTCGACGCGAGTCTGGGCTCTTTCGACGAACGAGGTGAACAGGACGACTTCGTACCCCGAGCCAAACCCCTTCGAGACGTCCCCGAGAAGGAGGTCGCCCTCTACGCCCATCTGAAGGACCTCCCGGCGCACATCACGGAGTGTCCTCACGCCAGCGAGGCCTACCGCGGCGAGATCCAGGAACTCCTCTACCAACTGGAGGAGAACCACCCCGGAACGCGCCACTCCATCATGGCCGGCTACGAGGAACTCGCCGCACTCGCCGCCGAGGAGTTCGGCGCACGCGAGGAGGGCGAGACGGAACTCGGCGAGTGCGAACGCTGCGGAGCCTCGACGACCCGGGACGTCTGTCGGAAGTGCTCGCTCCTCGACTCGATTCACGCCGCCTGATTTTCTGTGGTATTCGAGTAGGACGCGCTCGGTGACACAACCAACGAGATTCGCTCGATGCTACAGACCGCCGTCTGGGTACCCGGCTTCGCGGGCTAACCCGGGACAGCTCCGCGTCGTTTGACACGCTCGCACTGACCGTTCCCCTCTCGTACCGGTGACGTCGTCGACGGCGGTGTCGATCACCTTGAGCCAGTGAGAACCGCAACAGCAGTCACCACCTCGACTCCACCCGCAACCGCAAGTACGACCACAAGTCTGACCACGACGACTGATCATCGATTTACCGTGAGAAAGAGCCAAAACGCTCGATCCAAACACCGATGCTAGCGAACGGAAATCCGAAAGCCGGTCAGCGGATCACGTCGAGGCCGTTGTTCTGCTCGACCTTGTCCTGACCGCCGTCGCTCTTGGCTCCCCACTCCGAGGAGTCCGACCTGCCTGCGACGTCGCGGGAGTTGCCGGAGTTCTCGAAGCCGCCGACGCCCTCGACGTTCTGACTGGCGTCGAACGACTGGGCGTCCACGTCGCCCATCTGCTCGCGCGAGCGGTCGGCCTGCTTCTGGGTGCTCGGGCCGAGGACCTGTGCGCTCTGGACGCCGGTCATGATGGCCATGACCCGGACCTTGCCCTTGTAGTTGTCCTGGATGCGCGCGCCCCAGATGACGTTGGCGCTGGCCTCCAGTCGCTCGGTGATGTTCGAGGCGATGGACTCGGCCTCCTTGAGGGTGAGGTCCGGACCGCCCGTGATGTGGACCAGTCCGCCCGACGCGCCGCGGTAGTCCACGTCGAGGAGCGGGTGATTCATCGCGTCCCGGACGACCTCCTCGGTCTTGTTCTTGTCCTGGGTCTCGCCGACGAGCATCACCGCGACGCCGCCCTGATTCATGATGGAGGTCATGTCGGCGTAGTCGAGGTTGATCAGGCTCGGCTGGGTGATCGTCTCGGAGATACCCTTGACGGTCTCGGCGATGATCTGGTCCATCACCGAGAACGCCTTGCCGATGGGCAGGTTCGGGACGTAGTCGAGCAGCCGGTTGTTGTCGAGCACGATGATGGAGTCGGCCTCGTTGCGGAGCTTCTCGAGGCCCTCTTCGGCCTTCACCGTGCGCGCGCGCTCGACGTTGAACGGCGTCGAGACCATCCCGACGACGATAGCGCCCTGTTCCTTGGCGATTTTCGACACGACGGGAGCTGCGCCCGTGCCCGTGCCGCCGCCCATGCCTGCGGTGACGAACACGAGGTCCGCGTCGCCGAGCACCTCCTTGATGGTTCCCTGAGCCATCTCGGTGGCGCGCTCGCCCATCGAGGGGTCGCCGCCAGCGCCGAGACCGTTGGTCAGGGACTTGCCGACCAGTATCTTCGTGTCGGCCTCGATCATCTTGAGGTGTTGCTTGTCGGTGTTGATCGCGACCGTGTCCGCGCCGTCGACGCCGATGTTGTAGAGTCGGTTGACGGTGTTGTTACCCGCACCGCCACAGCCCACGATGACGATGCGCGGGTCGCCGAACTCGTCGCCGTCGACGGACGCGTCCATCTCGCGGCTCTCTTCTTCGGCGTTCTCCAGAGCGTCCTGAACGATGTCCTGCATGGTCTACACCTTCGCCCACGACCGCTTGTTCGTCGCCTGCTCGGTCGTGTCCTCCTGCTCGTTCAACATGTCTCGAACGGCGGCCCGGATCGCTTCGCTCCGGTTCGGGAACTCGCCGGTCTCGACCATCTGTTCGACTTCCTCGATCTGCTGCTTCGGTATGCGTAGTGTCACACGCTCCATGGTTCGTATTCCCCTGTTGGAGTAAGACGGCACGCGACTTCCCGCGCGTCCTGTCTTACGGCGTGTGAGTGCGGAACACGCCGGACATCCGGCGTCCCGCGCCACACTGTAAGACAACCGTCTTACGCGTCACTACCCACATAGTCAAAACTTAAATAGTTAACGGCGTTCGTAAAACGGCGTCTTACGAGTGGTCCAAAACGTCGGCTGCGGGCGTTCGGCGGCCGCAGCTGGGGCAGAACCCCCAGTCAGACCGCACTTCGTCGCCGCACTCGCAGAACACTCGTCGGGCGGCCTTCTCGCCGCAGTTCGGACAGTAAACGTGGTCGTCCGACAGCGATTCGCCACACTGCCCGCACGCCGTCTCCTTCGCGCCCGGAGCGTCGGACCCCGCGGGCGAGGACGACGTCTCGTTGGCGTCGGACGGCCGGTCGTGACCGTCGGACGCTGGCTCGCGTCGGGCGTCGGCCGCTCCGCGACGAGTTCGTCCACGCGCTCGACGAGGAGACCGTCGAGGGTGTCCGCACTCTGGCCCTCTCCGCGACCGTGGGACGCACCTGCGTCGGGTGTGGTCGCGTCGCGCGCCGCGTCGCCGGCGCGGTCGGCACCGGAAGCCGAGTCGTCGAGGTACTCCCGGAGCGCCTCGCGCATGATCTCGCTCTTGGAGGCGTCGCGGGCCTCGATGCGCTCGACAAGGTCCTCGTCCGCGCGGAAGGTTATTTTGCTCATGTGCCAGTTCATCTCACATTATACGTTCATCCTATTTCAATCTATCCAAACATGTCCGACAAACGGAAGACGACGGGAGACGCGCCGCCTGCTGGGACTTTCGGTCGGGCTCGTCAGTCTTCGTCCGTCTTCTCATCCATCTGGGCCTCCACCTGCCGCATCGTCTCGTCTGACAGGTTCCGCTCGGCGAGGGGGACGTCCTCCTCCCAGAGCCAGAACGTGACCAGCGAGTAGTGGACGCCCAGCTCGACGGCCATCCACCAGAGGGTCTGCTCCTCGTCCCAGAACCGCTCGCGGAGCCGGTCTTCGCTCGGACGACGCTCGACCAGCGACCCCTGCGGGCTGTCGGACAGGTCGATCACGCCCTCGCGTTCGAGCAGGTACGCCACCACGAACGCCGCACCCTGGTCGGGCAAACTGCGCGCCTCGCCGAGGTCGGTCTTCCACTCGTCGTAGATGGTCTTGACGGCCTCGTAGGCGTTTCCCTCTGCGACATCGTCGCGCATCGCTTCGACGTACTCCTCGACCTCGGCCGCGGACGGCGGGCCGGCGACTGTCGAACGTGGAACGCGAACTTTGACAGTCAATTCGGCGCGCGCAGGAGCGGCTCTCGTGCCGCGACGAGCACGCGCGAGGGACGAGGACCGCAGCGAAGTCTTCGTGAGCGAAGCGACCGAAGGCTCGGAGGACGCGGTTTGTCCTCCGGTGCGAGGACCGCAGGAGGCTGGGGGGGTGTGAGGCCCTCGCGGTGCGGGGCGGTTGCGGTCTTCACTTGCTCAAGGAGTAGCTAGCCCATTCGGTCGAACCTCGTCGCTACTCTGAACACTGTCAGTTGGTATTCAGCCGGTTCGGAATTGTATATGTTTTCGAGAAGAATAAAAATACGCCTGAAGAAATCATTTATAAGTCTTTAAGCTCGTGCGCTCTCTACTGCCGAACGCAAACTGCCGCGCGCGGGCAGACGACTTCTCCGGCGTCGCTCGCCGAATAATAACCCTTAAGTCCGGCAGGGCACCTACGTGAAACTGCGACCGCCCTTAGCTCAGACTGGTAGAGCAGTCGACTGTAGATCGACTTGCCCCCCGTTCAAATCGGGGAGGGCGGACTTCCTTACCAAGCGATTCGTTGTTGGCCGAGTAGCCGCCCTTGTGCGATTCCCGCAGGACCCGACGTAGTTCAACAGGTGTCCAACTTGGGTCCGCGCCGTCATGCCTTTGCATATTGCCGAACGCGGTGGAGCAACTAAGTGTTTTGGGGCTGATGGGTCTGTGGCTCGCTGGAACCGGAGTCACCTCCGCCGAAGACGGAGTATCCCTCGACGAAGAGGAGTTAACACACGCCGACGCAGACCTTCGGACCAGTGGGTCGTTGCCCGGCCGTTGCACTACAGCTACGCATCAAGGAAGTGTAACGATGAATACGTGGTGCTTATTGAGCGAGGACATAGGCGAGGATAGTGATGACGCCAAGGATACCTATCCGTATCCCGAGTCCAAAACGGTTGAACACAAAGTGGATTTCGTAAACCTCTCCGAAGAAGTAGGGTTCGACCACCAGCCGGTACAAAAGGAGGCTGACCGCGCCAATGGAGACAAACCCAACAGCGAATACCCACAATTGCCGCAGTGAATGTCCGTGTTGTACGACCCAACCAGCAACAAGGACGGCACTGCCGACAGCAGGGATAAGACTGTAGACGAGAGTGACGAGATGAATCTCTGCCCCGACGAAAAACAGGAGCGCCGGGTAGACGACGAGGAATACCGCAACTGCCGCAAGCACAAGGGAGATTACGATACTCCCACCGTTGCCAACTCTTACGGGTAACTCAGTAGCCATCTACGTCCGACCCTACATATCGATGTCAGGCCACTAATATTTTCGGGCATTACAATAGTCTGAATAGTCCACGCTCTGTATCTATCACCCCGATAGAGGACCTTGGCAAGATACGGTGCCCGACTCGGGCACTTCGGCGACGTACCGGTGGGCCTCGACCGCACGAACGGACGCCCACGCTGGCGACGCATACCGGCTCGGAGACGGGACGGTCTACCGGACTACGCGTCCTCGTCCGTAGATGCGGAACCCTGCGGCTCGTCGTCCACGGACACCTTCCCCTTTGGCTCGGACCCCTGCGGATTATCGTCTTGGACTTCGACGATCTCGGCCTGTTCGAGGTGTTCTATGCCGCCGCCCGTGCGGAGCTGGATCGTCCGGCCCGGCAGGTCCGAGTCGTCCTCGTCGGTCGGCTCCTGCGGGACGGACACGGCGGTGACCCCGCTAATCGTGACGTAGCGCTGCTGAATCGGGTCGTCCTCGTACTCGCCGGTCTCCCACGTCTCGGCGTCGAACTCGTCCATGTCCTCGCCGAAGTACTCCTCGGCGTCCTTGTCGACCGTGTCTTCGGTCTGGGACTCGCCGGTCGTCCTGTTGTCGTCGAACTGGACCTCCTCGTGCTTGTACTGCTTGAGATTGACGAACACCCCACTCACTACGACGGAAACCGACTAAAGAATTCTGCCCTAACGTTCATGCAGGTTTTCGAGACGGATGGTCTCTTCCGAGAAACGTTATTTTCGACGACGCGAGTCGGTGACTGAACGCGGCGCTCAGGCCGTCACAGTACTGTTTACAGACGGATTACATTTTATGACGTGTGTCAGACGATTGTAAGTCACGATTCGACACTCTGCATCGGACCGAAGACGCAGCCGTTAGAACCTCGCCTCCCCGTACGCGAAGCTCACGTGAAGCCGAACGAGTCGGGCTCCGGCCGACCGAGCACGTCCACGAAGACCTCGTAGAGGTCCTGGACCTGGGGTCGAACCCGGCCGCACTTGTCCCGGTCGCCGACCCACCGGTACCGGACCACGCCGTCGCGGTCGATGAAGAAACAGGCTCGGCGTGCCCGCGGGGCGACCCCCAGCGCCCGGTAGGTCACGCCGTAGGACTTCGCTATCGAGAGGTCGCGGTCCGAGCAGAACGGGTAGGTCACGTCGAGGTAGTCCACGAACTCCTGATTGGTCCGCGGCCGGGCGCGGTTGACGCCGACGACCCGCACCCTGTCGTCGGCGGTGAACCAGTCGTACTCGCCCAGCGCCGACCGCTCGGTGAACGAGTCCAACTCGAAGTTCGTCGGCTGGAACACGAGCAGCAGCGCGCCGTCGTCGAGCAACGAGGACAGCGACACCTCCTCGACCGTCCCGTCGGGGGCCGCCAGTGGTGCGGTGAACCCCGGCGCTCTCGAACCCACGTTCGGACCGTCAGAGCCACCCATCGTCATGCGCATCGACGCGGACCGGTTTAAAGCTACGTCAGACGGTTCCCGGGTCCGGCCCGGTTATTCCCTGGTTCCGACCAGTTTATGAGGGTCGGCTCTGAACTCCTCGCTCATGGTGTCGTCCCTGTTGACCGACGCGCTGGTCGTCGTGGGGCTGGTCGGCTTCTACGGCGGCCTCGCGCGGGACCTCGGCGCGACCGCCGAGTTCCTCGACCCGCGACTCGGTCTCGGCCTCTCGCTCGGGGCGTACGTCGCGGGCGGGGTCGGGGCGTTGCTGGCGCTGGCGACGGTCGTCGTGGAGGCGTCCGAGGCCACCGGCACCGTCACCGTTGTTGCGACCGCGGTGGGTCTCGGCCTGCTGTTCGCTGTCACCTTCGGCCTGTGCTTCCGGCTCGGCATCGCGGTGTACGCGGTCCTGCTTCGGGTGGGGCTGAACCTACCGCGGAGTTGAACTGCCGAGAAAAGGGAGTCACCCGAGCAGCAGTCCG
>PXSM01000039.1 GCA_003023465.1 Halobacteriales archaeon SW_6_65_15
GGCGTCCGGGCGGTGATGTGACCATCATGCCGTACCATCACACAGACCAACAGGAACCGGCCTGCATCGAAAACCTGCGTGACGCCATCAACGCGGTGGGAGCAGTCTACAACGAGACGGAGACGGTGGAACCGTCGGAGCCGAGGAGTTCGCGGAGAGTGTCAACCCGGGCATGGTGAACCTCGACGCCGACCTCTCGGATCGCGACGAACGCATCTTGCGCCGACTGGTCGAGAACCACGCGGCCTACACCGACAGCGACCGGGCCGCGGAACTGCTGGCGAACTGGGACGAGGCGCTGACCCGGTTCGTGAAGGTGATGCCCGAGGCCTACGAGCGCGCCGTGACCGAGGAGGGCCGCGAGGACGTGCGGAACTCGCCGCCGCCCAAGGCACGAGTTCGCGAAGAAAGTAATCAAGCCGTGAAAGGCAGGGCGGATTAACTCCGAGACACAGAACTGATACGGGATTGAATCTGTTTCCAGAGATTTTCCCCGCCAAGAAGGAGTGCTAGAGCGAGGAGAAAGACAACAGGAACCAGAGCCAGATACCGATAAACCCCTTGGGGAGTTACTATTTGCAGAACACCCACATACAGGACTGCAAGTGTGAAAATAGTCTCTATTGCAGCACTTTTCCGTTCGAACTCTTCGAGGTTTTTTACCTGCGGAGCAGCAGAACCTCCAAAACTCGCCATAGGGTGTTTCGTCCGAGATGCAACAAAAATCCTGCTAGATGATCGTGTGGAGTTCCGTTTTCTGGCTATCGACATGAATCTCCGTCGATATTTGAGCTAAAGTAGGTTACCTACAGGTACGAGGCGTCCCATCGCGTCGGCTTCTTCTGGTTGCCGCAGTCGTTGCACTCCAGTCGCTCCATCGAGTCCATCGCGGTGTCGAAGCTCTCGCAGTTCGAGCAGAACCAGCCGAACAGCTCCTCGCCCTCCTCGTCGCTGTAGGCCGCGTAGAACGGGGCGTCCGAGCCGCGTTCGCTCTCGGCCCAGTTGACGTAGAGGGTCCGGCCGTCGAACTCGCGGGATTCGAACTTGGCCCGGCCCTCGTGGACGTAGACGTTCTCGAGGTAGGTCTCGCCGCCGATCTCGCGCTCGCGCTCGCTGACCTTGTGGAAGCCGTTGGCCTCGTAGAAGCTACAGCCGGTCTGGTTGTCGGTGAGCACCTCGCCGGATATCTGCTCGACGCCGCGCTCCGAGAGGGTCGCCATCGTGTGGTTCAGGAGGGTCGTCCCGACGTTCTTGTCGCGGTTGTCGGGGTCGACGTGCAACCAGAGGATGGTACCGGTGCCGCCCTCCGCCGACACGAGGCTCTGGGAGAAGCCGACCACCTCGTCGCCCGCCACCGCGACCACGTAGAGCATCCCCTCCTCGCCCAGCTCTGCGTCGAGCGCGTCGTCGCCGTACCACCCTTCGACCGCCTGCTCGATGATGTCTTCGCCCAGTACGTCGGCGTACGAGGCGTGGAGCGAATTCGACGCGACGCTCCGGATCCCCTCGGCGTCTCCCGTATCGGCTTCGCGGATTTCGATGCCGTCGGCCTCCGCCTTGCTCTGTCCCATACCCACTATTCGGCGTTATCACTGATAAGCGTTGTACCCGATTCGGAGAAAACCGGATAAAACCGAGCAATCGGTCGCGGAATATCGATATTTTTCAACTATCTCTCCTATATATGGTAGAAATCACCACTTTCTCGTATCTCGTAAGCGACTGTCCACAGATGAATACATTCAAAGATTTGTCTATGCATGTCTTTTGCCAGAAGAGATTCATAGGTGAGATTTTCATATATTTATAAATATATTATATAAATAATATTATACAAATATCTTCAACTTTGAAATTATTATCTGAGTACTGGTATCGAATAAATAACTACTAAGCCGTTGTTTAAATATTCAATACTATGAACCGACGCCAGTTCGTTGCCACACTCGGGACGACGCTCGTCGCTGGCTGTAGCAGGACGGACGACAGTTCCAATGTACGGACGACTCGGGCCAGCACGACGACGGGGGCGACGGCCAACGGAACAACGGGAACGCCAACCACAACCGAATCACCGACCCCTACCGAAACGACCGCGCCCGACACCACGACAATTGAGTCCGAGGTCCTGCGCCGAGTCAGCGTCGAATCTGGAACGGTCTCGGACGAACACGAGGTCGTTCTCTCGGCGACCGAAATTCGAAAAGAAGCGACGACTCGACGACCGGCGTCGGTCATGGTCGTTCTCACGAACACGGCGTCCGAGCCTCGGTCGTACACCACCGGATTCCGACCCACGTTCAGCGGCGTCTTCAGCGAGACTTCGAATCCGGGACTCGTCTTGCTCTCGCCGGACGACGGGCGCGAACGAACCGGGCCGAACTGCTGGCGACCCACACTCTCGCCGGGGATTCCGGAATCCGCCAATACGTGGTCGCTCGGCGAGGCCGAAAGCTCCTACGTGGTCCTCGAACTCTGGGACGACCCCGACAACGACGACTGCTTCCCACCCGAAACGTACCGGTTCGAGGACGACTACGAGATGGACGCGACTGGCGGCGACGACCGCGCATCCGTCAGGCTCGGGTTCGAGGTGTCGGTCGAAGCGCCGTAATCGATTCCTGTCATGGATTCACACTCGTTCTTCCCTCGGCGTTCACCTTCCGGCTTCGGTACTGGTTTCAAAGCCGGAGAGCAATCACTGGTATGGACACTGCGCTCGTCATCGGCGGCACGCGGTTCATCGGCCGCCACCTCGTCGCGGAACTGCGCGACCACGACTACGACGTGACCATCTTCAATCGCGGGAACCACGACAACCCCTTCGCGGACGAAGCGGCCGTCACCCACGTCGAGGGCGACCGCACCAACGAGTCGGCGCTGGAGGCGGCGAAACGGGAGGTCGAACCCGACGCCGTCTTCGACTGCGTGGCCTACCAGCCACGGGAGGTCCGGGCCGCGACCGAAATCTTCGCCGACGCCGACGCGTACGTCTACATCTCCAGCGGGGACGCCTACGGCTCCGAGGAGATACCCAAGCGCGAGGACGAGACCGAACTCCGGCCCTGCACGCCCGAGCAGGCAACCGACGAGTCGGGCGAGACCTACGGCAACCGGAAGGCCGAGGGCGACCGGGCCATCTTCGCGGCGGCCGACCGCGGCGTGAACGCCTACAGCGTCCGGCCCTGCATCGTCTACGGACCACGCGACTACACCGAGCGACTGGACTACTGGATCGACCGCGTGGCGAACCACGACCGGGTGGTCGTGCCCGGCGACGGCGACAACGTCTGGCACCGCGCCTACGTGAAGGACGTGGCGAGCGCCCTGCGGACCGTCGCCGAGGAGGGCACGCCCGGCGAATCGTACAACGTCGGCGACCGCCGCATCGTAACGATAGACGAGATGATCGAGTTGATCGCCGATGCACTCGATAGCGCGGAACGAGGTTCCGCGGAAAATTCGAGCGGGCAAGGCCCGCGAGATTCCTCGGTCGAGATCGTCCACGCGGGCGAGCGCGAACTCGCGGCCGCGGACCTCTCGCCCGACGACTTCGTGCTCTACCGGGACTACCCGCACGTCCTCGACACCGACAAGTTGGCCGCCTTGGGATGGAGTTCCACTCCGCTCGACGAGGCGATGGAGACGACAGTGGCGGACCACCTCGACAGCGACCGCGACGGCAGCGAGTACGACCCCGGCCGCGACGCCGAGGAGCGCGTGCTGGGCGTGCTGGACACGCTCTGACCCGAACGTGTCCGGCCGCTAACTGGTGTGGCACGCGAACCGAGCTATTCGCCCGTTAACCTACGTTTTCGGCGGCTCGAAGCCTCGAACTACCGCTTTCAGGAGGGTGATAACAAACACCCCCGAGTTACATTGTAAAGGTATGTCACTCCAGTGTCGTCGTCGAACGTCTCTCCTCCCTTCTAGACGACGATGATGATACGAGACGCCATCCGGACGACCGTCAGGGGCGTGGGCGTGATTCTCCTGACGGTCGTCGAGGTCACCGCGCTGTCGGTCTGGCTCGGACTGGTGGGCGACGCGAGCCTCTTTTCGACGGTCGCGGCGGTCGGTATCGCGGCACTGTCTGCCGGAATGCTCCTCGAAGCCCTGCTGGCCCACGTCACGGTCAACGGCTGGGGTCGGCCCATCCCCGCGCAGACCGTCGCGGTGCTGGCGCTGGCCGAGACCGTGCTGTGGGTCGGGTGGCTCGCCGCGGTGTACTGGGCCGACGGCGTCCTCGGCGTCGTGGGTGCCGGACTGGCGCTCGCCATCGCGCTCGTCCCCCGCCACACCGTCGGGGACAACGCCGTCCGCGGGCGCGGTCCGCTGTCGTCGCTGGTCCAGCGCGCGACCATCGGGCTGGCCGTCCTCGAAGCCGCGGGCGCGACGGCGTGGCTGCTGGTCGTCTCCGGCACCGTCGCGGTCCCGGGCTGGTTCGTCTCGCTCCCCGTGGCGGGCTTCTCGACCAACGCGGTCGTCGGCGCGGGCCTGCTCACCGTCGCGGTGTTCGCGCGGCACCTGCTGGCAGTTCGACACGCACTGCGAGCCAACCGGGCGGTGCGCGATACGGGGTGGCGCTCCTCTCGCGGAACTATGAAGGAATAGCGAAAATCAGGCAGTAACTTCTTATATAATTGTCTAACAGGTATATGGATTTTTCTAACACGCATACTCATTTCTCTACGGAGGACGACGTGACGCTAGCTACTCCCGAAGCCGAGGGGAGACCGCAACCGCACCGCGCCCCGTACCTCCCCGCGTTGCTCACGGCTACGCCGTTCGCGTACCGAGACGCGTCACGTCCCGCGGCTCGACCACAGAGGCCTCGCGGCGCGCCCTGTCGGTTGGTTCCCCAGCGCACTCGCACGGTCGATTACTTTGGCGCGTTCCGAGAAGGTGGCGCTTAGGTGCGCGATGGCAGGTGGACCACCCACGGGTGGGACTTTCGAGGCCTTCTCGGCTACGATTCATCTACACGACCTTCCATCTGCTACGTGTTTCCAGTAATCGACCCGTACTCCGAGCAGAGAGGTAAACTGTTTTCCCGGCCCGCGAGAGAGTATCGTGCATGTTCGACAAGTCGACGTGGATTCGCCTCCCCCGGAACGTGGTGGTCGGCCACGGCGTCCTCGACCGGACCGTCGAGGCCGTCTCCGAACTCCACCTCACGGGGCGACCGCTGGTGGTCACCAGTCCGACGCCCCGCGAGGTGGCGGCCGAGCGGGTGGCGGCGGACTTCGAGGAGGCGGGCGACGACCCCGCGATGGTGGAGATCGAGGAGGCCACCTTCGGGGCGGTCCAGCGCGTCATCGAGGTGGCTCGCGACGCGAACGCGGGCTACCTCGTCGGCGTCGGCGGCGGCAAGGCCATCGACGTGGCCAAGATGGCCAGCGACGAACTCGGGACGGGATTCGTTTCGGTACCGACCGCGGCGAGCCACGACGGCA
>PXSM01000040.1 GCA_003023465.1 Halobacteriales archaeon SW_6_65_15
GCCCGGCCGGGTGTTCGTCGCTCGTCGTCGCGCCGGGATGTGCGGTTGCGGTCGACGAACGCACCGCCGGGAGCGGGACGACGGTACGCCGGTCGCAACGACCGCACCTATCCCTTGGGACGGTTTCCACTTCAACCGAGGCGACCGTCCAAACGGTTCAAAGCCGTTTAGGACCGTTCAAGAGGCGTGAACGATTCACCTATCGGTGCGATCACTGACGAACCCCGTCGAGAAGGCGATCCACGCCAATGCACTGATGAACAAGATCGGCGGCAGGATGGCGAACCCCCAGAGCGGGTCGATCCCCCACACGAGCAACAGCACGAGGTCGGCGAGACCGATGGCGAGGAACGGCAGGACGGCCAGTGCCGCCCGCCTGCGGTCGCGCGACTCGGACGGGAAGCGATCCTCCATACCGGAAGAACGGGGGCGGACGGACAAAAAGCGACCGTTCGGGTGGAACCGGGAATCGATTCGTCCCGATGGGAATCGAGCCGCCGCGGCGGACAGTGCTTTGTGGCGGACGCCCGTACCGGCAGATATGGCGACTGCGACCCAACTCGACGTCGACGCCGAGGCGGGCGTCTGGTGGCTCGACCTCGGGAGCGTCAACAGCTATCTCGTCGCCGACGGCGACGACCTCGTGCTGGTGGACGCCGGAACGCCGCGGAGCGCCGCCGCCATCACCGAGGGCATTCACGAGGCGGGCCACGAGGTCGCGGACGTGAGCCGGGTCCTCGTCACCCACTTCGACCTCGACCACGTCGGCGCACTGTCGAAACTCGGCATCGACGCGCCGGTGTACGTCGGGCGGGCGGACGCCGAGGTGCTGGCGGGCCAGACCGACCCCGACTGGCGCTCTCGGAAGGGCCTGCTCCAGCGAGCAATCAAACCCTTCGTGTCCGCGCCCGGCCTGCCCATCCGCCCGGTCGAAGACGGCGACGAGATCGGGAGCTTCACCGCCTACCACACGCCCGGCCACTCACCGGGACACGTCGCCTACGTCGCGGCCGGTGACGAAGGTTCGGAAGTCGCTTCGCGCGATTCACCGAGCGTCGCGTTTCTGGGTGACCTCGTGAGGGAATCCGGCGGCCGACTCGAACCCTCGCCGTGGGCCCTGAGCTACGACACCGACGAGGTAGTCCGGAGCATCCGGCGATTGGCCGACAGCGCACCCGACTTCGAGATCGCCGCCATGGGCCACGGAACGCCCATCATGCGCAACGGAGGCGAACGATTGCGGGAACTTGCGAGTCGGGTGTAGGCGCTGGCCGAACAGGCGTGTGATACTCTCGCCCGCGCGTCGATTACCGACGCATCGAGTCCGAACCGTATAACTGCGAATCCGTCGTCAGATAATGCAATGGCTCGCTGGGAACGCCTCGTCTCGACGGTGGACGGTGCGCACCTCGTGTTCGCGCTCGGCGCACTGTACGTCGCACTTGCCGCCGGACGGACGTTCTCGGTCGTGGCTTCCGGCGGAGCGATTCCGAACGCCGTGATAGACTTCGTGCTGGTCGGCAGTCCGGGACTCGCGTTACTGTACGCCGGAGACCGATTGCCCCGGGCCGAGGTCCCACGGGAGGTTCACCCCCGCATCGCGGCGTGGTGTCTCGGGGCGGCGGCGGTGTTACTCGGGGTCGTGGGGCTGCTCGTACTCGATTCGGAGGTCACTATCAGTCAACCGGCGTGGTCTGCGAGCCTCGCGGCGGCCATCGGGAGCTTCGGTGGCCTCGCCATCGGGACGAACGAGGCGCGGGCCATCACCCGCGCTCACGAGGCGGAGGAGCACGAACAGGAACTGAAGCGCCAGAACGAGCGCCTCGAATCGTTCGCCAGCATGCTCGCCCACGAGGTCCGTAATCCCCTCAACATCGCCCAGATATACCTTCCGCAGGCCGCCGAGGGCGACGCGGACGCCACCGAGGAGGTCGAGACCGCTCTCGGGCGCATCGAGGAGATGATCGAGATTCTGCTCGTCACCGCCCGGAGCGACGACGCGAGCCTCGCTCGGAAGGAGGTCGCACTCTCGGCGGTCGCCGAGGACGCGTGGGCGGACCTCGGGGTCGAGCGGGCGACCCTCGTGGTAGAGACCGACCGCGCGCTCCGGGTCGACCCGGTCCACCTCCGTCACCTGCTGGAGAACCTGTTCCGAAACGCCGTCGAGCACGCCGGGTCGGACGTGACGGTCCGGGTCGGGAGCCTCCAGTCGGGCTTCTACGTCGCCGACGACGGGCCGGGCATCTCGGTGGCCGACCGCGAGGCCGTGTTCGAGGCGGGCTACACCACGGAGGCGGGTGGCATCGGACTGGGACTCACCTTCGTCGCGCAACTGGTCGAGACGTACGGCTGGGACTGTCGGTTGGTCGAGAGTGAGTCGGGCGGTGCCCGGTTCGAGTTCAGGAACGTCGAGGTGGTCGAGCGGAGAGAACGGCGGCCGGAGTGACTTCGATTGCTCGTTCTCCTTGCTAGAATGAGAACGAGCAGTCGTGGGGGTTAGGACCGAGTTGCAGGACGCCTTTTTGTAGATGAGTGTCCGGCTTGACTTACTCTTCACAAAATATTTGGTTGAAGCCGTTGCTCTGGTACTAGAATCCGCCATGACCGGGGAGGAGACTGATTACGACGATGAGCAATCGTCTACCTCGAAACGAAGCCGAAGAGAGTGCTTGACAGGGGCCGTAGAAAAAATCACTTTAGTTGGTGGATTGGCGACTATATTCAAAGTAGAGGGCGCAAACATAACAATATTTGAGAATATTTGCCTTTTCTGTAAACGGGTGATCGTAAACGGCTGGAATGCTGCCGAAGCGGATAATGATGACGGCAGAAGTAGTCGAAACGGATTCGGTGCTGATCCGGGTGATTCAGCCACCAGTTGGGACGATGCCGAAGCAGCGAACGACGACAGATAAATCGATACGTCAGGCTGCCAGTTCCTCGGCCACCGCCTCGACCGAGAGGAGGTCGGGGTCCACGATGAGGTCGGCCTGTCCGCGAGCGAAGTCCGGCAGGTCGTCCTCGGCGTAGACGACGACCCGCACGTCCCCGTTGATGTCCTTGGCGATGGGGATGGCGGTCGCGCCCTGCGCCACGGTCAGGACCAGCGTGTCGGCCTCGGTGATGCCGGCCTCTTCTAGCGCGGGACGGGTGCCCCACTCCTCGATGCGCGTCACTTCGACGCCCTCGGCTTCGAGGGCGTCGCCCAATCCGTCTGCGTCCAATCCGACGACGATTGCGTTCATGGGTTCACTCGTGTTCCGTCGTTCGTCTCACTCGTACTCGATGGTCGCGGGCGGCTTGTGGGTCACGTCGTAGACCACCCGCGAGACGTTCTCGTGTGCGCCCGTGATGCGGCTCTGGATGCGCTGGAGGGTCTCCCAGTCGATCTCCTGCGCCCGGGCGGTCATGCCGTCGCGCGATTCCACGGACCGGACCGCGACGACCCAGCCGTGGACCCGGTTGTCGCCCTTGACGCCCGTGGCCTTGCCGAGGACGGCCGCGAGGGCCTGCCACGGTTCGTACTCCTCCAGTTCCTCCTCGACGACGTGGTTCGCCTCGCGGGCGACCTCCAGTTTCTCCTCGGTGACCTCGCCGAGGACGCGGACCGCGAGTCCGGGTCCGGGGAATGGCATCCGCTCGGAGATGATCTCTTCGAGGTCGAGTTCGCGGGCCACTTCGCGGACCTCGTCCTTGTAGAGGTCGCGCATGGGTTCGACGATGCCCTCAAAGTCCACGACCTCGGGGAGGCCGCCGACGTTGTGGTGGGACTTGATGGTGCCTTCGCTCTCGATGCGGTCGGGGTAGATAGTCCCCTGGACGAGGTAGTCCGCATCGATATCCTCGGCGACCGTCTCGAACTCGCGGATGAACTGCTCGCCGATGACGTGGCGTTTCTCCTCGGGGTCGGTGACGCCAGCGAGTTCGTCGAGGAAGCGCTCTTTGGCGTCCACGATGCGGAGACTGTCCATGTACGAGAAGGTCTCGCGGATCTCGTCGGTCTCGCCCTTCCGCATCAGGCCGGTGTCCACGTAGACGGGCGTGAGCTGGTCGCCCACGGCCTCGTAGGCCAGCGCGGCGGCCGTCGAGGAGTCCACGCCGCCCGAGAGGGCGATGACGGCCTGCGCGTCGCCGACTTCCTCGCGAATCTCGGCGATGGCGTCCTCGATGAACTCGTCGGGGTTCACCATCAGGCCTCCACCTCCTCGGTGGCGGTGGTGACGTCAGATTCCTCCAGTACGGCCTCCAGCAGCCCGACGAACGGCGGGCTGGCGCGGGTCGGCCGCGACCGAAACTCGGGGTGGAACTGGGTGCCGAAGAAGTACGGGTGGCCGTCCAGTTCCAGTATCTCCATCCGGTTGCCCGACTCGCCCGAGAACACGAGGTCCGAGTCCTCGAAGGCGTCGAAGTACTCGGGGTTGACCTCGTAGCGGTGGCGGTGGCGCTCGGTGCAGGAGGTCGCCCCATAGACCTCGTGGGCCAACGTGTCGGGGTCGATCTCCGTCTCGTGTGCGCCGAGGCGCATCGTCCCGCCGAGGTCTTCGAGGTCGTACTGCTCGGGCAGGAGGTCGATGACCGGGTGGGGCGTGTCGGGGTCGATCTCCGCGGAGTGGGCATCCTCCAATCCGAGGACGTTCCGAGCGAACTCCACGACCGCGAGCTGGAAGCCCAGACACAGGCCGAGGTAGGGGACGCCGTTCTCGCGGGCGTACCGGATGGCCTCTATCTTGCCTTTCGTACCGCGGGAACCGAATCCACCGGGGACGACCACGCCGTCGGCCTCCCGCAGGCGCTCCTCGTGGTTCGCGGCCATCTCGTCGCTGTCCACCCAGAGGACGTTCACGTCCACGTTCTTCTCCAGTCCAGCGTGCTTGAGCGCCTCGTTGACCGAGATGTAGGCGTCTTCGAGGTCGTACTTCCCGACGAGCGCGACGTCCCCCTCGCCGTGAGTCTCTTGGGTGACGAGTTCGCGCCACTCGTTGTCGCGCTCGGACTCGGAGAGTGCGTCGTCGGCCAATCCGAGTCGTTCCATCACGTACTCGTCGAGGCCCTCCTCCTCGACCATCAGTGGGACGTGGTAGATGTCCGCCACGTCGGGGTTCGAGAACACCGCGTCGGTGGGCACGTCGCAGAACAGCGCTATCTTCTCCTTCGTCGAGGGGTCGAGTTTGTCCTCGCACCGACCCACCAGGATGTCGGGCTGGAGGCCGATGGAGCGGAGTTCCTTCACGGAGTGCTGGGTGGGTTTGGTCTTCTGCTCGCCGTTCTTCGAGTAGGGGACCAGCGTGACGTGAGTGAGCAGGAAGTCCTCGTCGTCCTCCTCGTGGGCGAACTGCCGGAGGGCTTCGAGGTAGGGCATCCCCTCGATGTCGCCGACGGTGCCCCCGACCTCCACGATGCAG
>PXSM01000041.1:0-7925 GCA_003023465.1 Halobacteriales archaeon SW_6_65_15
TGAGGCCCTGATTCAGTAGGGTGTCGAAGACCAACTCGGCGTTCTCGCGCTCGATCCCCGTCTCGTTCACGGTCGTGCCCGTCGTGCAGACCACCTCGAAGCCCTCCTCGCCGGTCGGGGCGTCGGTCCGGACGACGGTGACGCCCACCTCGGCCATCCGCCCGCGGACGAAGGATAGGTGGCGTTCGGGAGAGGACGCACCGTTCAACACGCTAGCGATCTTCTCGGTGGCCTTCGGCCCGTGGACGCCGAACACCGCGAAGCCGTCGCTGGCGACCTCGATCTCGACGTCTTGGATGAAGACCTTCTCGCGCCACTCCTCGGCGAGGGGCTCGGCCTCGCCCGGCGGGACGAACAGCAGGAGTTGCTCGCCCGCGTTGTAGACGTACAGGTCCAATTCCACGCCGCCTTGCGGGTCGAGCAGGAGGGCGTAGACCCCTTCTCCGTCGTCGGCCGGCACCCGGTTCGAGACCACGTTGTCCACGTACTCCACCCGGTCGTCGCCCCGGACGACCACCACGCCGTATGGCATCTCCGTCACCCCGACGACGTTCCGGACGGCCCCGTGCGCCCGCTCGGGGCGACCGTAGTGGTCGGGAATCCGGCGGCCGCCCACCTCCGTCCACGTCGCTCCGAGGTCGTCCTGCTGGCCCTCGATGACAGTCATTCTACCCACGAGTTGGGTGCGGAAGGGGATTAAACGGTCGGAATCCGGAAACGAGACGACTACATCACAGGACAGCGAATCAAACGACTCGGCGCGCGAGAAACGCGCGAGGTCGTCGTGAACGGAGTGAGCGACGGCTCGGTAGTCGCAGTCCGCGTAGGGAGCGGAGCGACCGAGGAGAACCGTCTGCCGGTGGACGAGTAACGCAGTGGAGCGAGTAACGCAGGAGGCTGGGGAGGACGAGGTGCGGTCGCGGTGCGGTCTCCCCTCGGCTTCGGCAATAGATAGCTTCTTCCTGTACACTGCCAGCTCTGACAGCCGTTGCTACCTCAGGTATCACCGAAAACTCGACTGAACCCGCCCTCTCAGAGACCCCTCCAAAAACCACGTCTCAGAGCGGTAGTCGTTCGATAATTCGGTCCACGAAGGAGGGTTCGTCCTCGACCTCCTCGTCGGGGTCGGGGACGACCCGTTCGTCCGGCGTGATGAGGGTCCGCTGGTTGCCCTCGCTGGCGTCGATGAGGCCGTCCTCCTTGAGGTTGGCGAGGGCGGTTTCGAGGTCGTCGATGTCGGCGTCGACGTGCGAGCGGAGTTCGAACACCGTCATCCCCTCGTCGTTCCGGTCCACGAGGGCGTCGAGTACCGCCACCTCCACCTCCTCGCGGTTCCGGTACTCCCGCTTTGCCTTCATACGTGGGAGTATGACGGGCGGGTTTTTACGTTTACCCCAACGTGGAAACTGTGCGTCCGAATTCGAGTCGGAACGCCGAGTCTGTCCCGGTGCGAAACAATTCCGAGGTGCCTTCGCGACGAAGGCGAGACCCTTAAGCCGCGAAGCGACCCACATCAGGGTATGCAGGTCAAGTCTCGTCACCACCTTCGAAGCGACGAGGTCAGCGAGGTCGAGCAGCGACTGGCCGAGAGCCTCGGCGTCGATCTGGACGCCGACACCTACGAACTCGTGGAGTTGGAGGAGTCAGAGTTCGACGTGGTCCTCGTGGACGGCGACCCCGCGGTCCTCTACTACGAGGACGAACCCTTCCTGACGGTCCGGGGTGCGAACCAGTACCCGCCCCAGACCCACGTCGTCACCGTGGACGCGGGTGCGGTCTCGTTCGTCAGCGACGGCGCGGACGTGATGCGGCCCGGCATCGTGGAGGCCGACGACTCCATCGAGGCGGGCGATCTGGTCGCCATCGCCGAGGAGTCCCACGGCAAGGTGCTGGCCGTCGGCCGGGCGAAGACCTCCGGCGACGACATGGTGGGCGACGAGGGGAAGGTCGTCGAGTCGGTCCACCACGTCGGCGACGACCTCTACGAGTTCTCGGTTTGACAGTCGCCCCGGCGTGAACGGCGGGACTCCCCCTCCGAGCAACGCGCCGGGACCGACCGGGACGATGGCCTCGTCTGAGACGATACCCGCGAATGCGAGTGCGAAGGATGCCGGGAGGCCCACGGGAAGCGTGCCAGCGAGCAGGGCGGCTCCCACCCGAAACGAGTTTCTGTGCGAAAACCCCGCGACACTGTCGTCTCGGAGCAGCCTGATCCCGAAGACGGTCGCGCCGACGAGCGCGAGGAAGTACGCCCACACCGAGAACGTCCAGCCGGTGAGGCGGCCCAGTGCGACGTAGAAGGCCGACCCCGCGACCGCGCCGACCAGTCCGGCGAACAGCGCGGCGTATCCGACGGCCGTCAACCGACTCCACGAGCGCCGCGACCGGACGCGGAAGCCTGCCGCGCCCGCGGCCGCCAGCACGAGCGCGACCGGCGTGAGCAGCTCGAGCGTCGCGTATCCCAGCGGGGAGACTCCGCCTCCAGCCGCGAACGTCAGGAGCGTCAGTCCGGCCCAGCCGACCCCGCCCGCGATACCGGCGAGTCCGGCGAGTCGGCGGCGGCTCGGCGTCGTCGGGGGTCGTCTCCGCCGCGTCCGCGTCTCCCCCGGCCTCCGCGTCGTCTTCTGTTTCCGCCATCTCGTCCGCTTCGTAGGCCTCCTCGTAGCGCTCGACCGCCATCTCGAAGCCCTCCGCGGCGAGTTCGTAGGTCTCCCGGAGGTCCTCGATGGGCGTCTCCGTCGCGTCCACGCGCAGGTCGTCGTAGTAGGGCTCCATCTCGCGGTCCTCGGTGGTCTCGACGAGCAGGGCCGCGCTCTGGACGTGAAGCTCCTCCCGCTTGTCGCCGTCCTCGGCGTGCCCCGCTTCGAGGGCGTCGATGAGTCGCTCGGCGAGGGGTGCGTCGTCGTCTCTGCTCGATTCGTACGCGTCGGCGGTCGCCTCGATCACCGACTCGCCCGTCAACAGGTTCCCCGCCACGGTGAATCCGTCGCGTTCGAGGTGGCCGTACCAGTCCTTGCACTCCTCGCCCGAAAAGGCGAAAGTGCCATCGGAATCGACGCCGTGGAGCTGGCGCTGGGCCGCACCCTCGTCGGCGTTGAGCAGGGATTGCAGGGCGTCGTCCACGGCGAGGCCGTCGTCGAGGTACTCGACGCCTTTCCGACCCAACTCGACGTTGACGAGGCTCTGGGTCGCCACCCCGCCGTTCTCGCTGGCAAACGGACACAGCGTGCCGACCGCGGGGAGGCGGGTCGTGACCGCCACGCCGAAGCGAGTCTGGTCGTCGCCATCGTCGTCCTCGTACTCCTCGCGGACGCAGATGCTGAAGGTCATGCGCGTATGGAGGACGCGCCGGTCGAAAAAGTTCGGTTTCCCGGAAAGTGGCGTCCGTCGGGCGGGTGAGTGGAGTGGCTCCTCGAATAGCGATATATACGATTCCTATAAGTTTACATGAAGATATTAAGAATAGATAGATGTTTCTTACGGGCTGGAACTGACAGTTGTAGACTGCGCGCCGAAAAATGAGTTCGTCGGAGTCCGCGGCTGGACTGCTTACTGGACTTCGACGGTGAAGTCGTTGACCTCGCCGTACTCGCCCGTCGCGGACGGGCCGTAGTAGTCGTACCAGCTGAGACGGACCCGGACGAGGGTCTCGCCGGACGGAGCGTTGCTCGGCACGTCGACCGTCGCCGTGTACGTCTGGGTGTCGTCGCTCACGTTCCCCATGATCCGGGTTTCGCTCGCGGTAGACCAGTCCTGATTCTGGTCCCAGTCCACGAAGACGTTCGCGTAGTGGCTGTCGAACCCGCCGTCGGAGTAGTCGAGTTCGATCTGGAACGAGTCGCCGGGGCTGACCGTGATGGGGCCCGAGCAGGTGAAGTCCTCGTAGGCGTTGTCGGCCGAACTCTCCGCGAACTGGCCGGTGACGGTCACGGTGTCGATGTTCTCCGCGCCGCTGGAGCCGGTTCCCGATGGCCACTGACTGGCGTCGAGACAGCCGCCACCGCCGCCACCGCCGCCGTTGAGTGCGGCTTCGACGTCGAGGAGACCGTGGCCCTGCTCGTTGGAACCGAGACCGATGTTCTCGGCGGTGTTGTGGAGCGTACTCCGGGCTTCGGTGTTGGTCTGACCGTTGGCCATGAGCTGGCCACCTGCGCCGGAGACGTGCGGGCAGGACATCGACGTGCCCGAGAGCGTGTCGTAGCCACTGTTGATGTAGGTCGAGTACACCTCGCCACCGGGCGCGGCGAGTTCGATCTCCGGACCGGTCGAGGAGAAGCTCGACAGCGAGTCGTCGCTGTCGGTCGAGGAGATCGCCATCGCGTTGTCGTACGCGGCGGGGTAGCCGACGCAGTCCGAGCACGGTCCCGAGTTACCTGCCGACGAAACCACGAGCACGCCGTTGTTGTAGGCGTAGTTGACCGCGTCTCGGAGGGTGGACGTTCCCGAACTCGCGCCGAGGCTCAGGCTGGCGACGTCGTAGCCCTGATCGGCCGCCCACTCGATACCTGCTGCGACGTCCGAGAACGAGCCCGAACCACTGTCGTCGAGCACCTTGCCGGCGTGGAGGGTGGCTTCCGTGGAGACGCCGACGACGCCCTCGCTGTTGTCCACCGCGTCGGCGATACCCGCACAGTGGGTGCCGTGGCCGTTGCCGTCTTCCCAGGTTCCCTTCCCAGTGAAGTCGCGGCCCTCGCCGATGTTGGCCTGGAGGTCGGGATGGTCGGACTGGATGCCGGTGTCGAGGATGGCGATGTCGGCACCGTTACCGGTCTCGCCGTTCGAGTGCGCGACGTCGGCGTCCACGCGGTCGATACCCCACGGCAGGGTCTGGGCGTGGGCGTGAACTGTCCCGTTCTTCTCGACGTACCGAACGTTCTTGCGTTTCGCGAGTCCCTTCGCGGCCTTCGCCGACGCGCGGATGGTCACGATGTCGAGCGAGTTGAACTCGCGGACCACGCTGTTCGCCGCGTTGAGTGCGGCCTGCCGGGCGCGCTGGCCGCGGAACCCGACGTTGACCTCCACGGTGCCCGTCGCGCCACCGAGGCCGGCCAGCCCCGACGCCGCGACCGACCCGCCGGCGATCTTCAGTACGTTACGCCTCGAAAAGCCATTATTTTCTTCTAGAATGCAATGCAAGTATCTCTCCACGACCACTTAATTATTATCGTAATCTACAAGTAATAATAAGTGGTCCAACACTCGAAACAGGGGTCGTTAGGCCGAACCCGGGCGTTTCGAGGGGGGATCGAGTGGGGAAAAGGTGGACGGCGTGGGCACTGCTGGCCCGAGAACGCGGCGTCGAAAAAATCGGTCCGACGGAGTGCTCCGCCGACTGCTTTCGGATCAGGCCGAGACCGTCTTGGTCTGGCTGGCGGTGTTACCGTTCGAGTCCGTGACGGTGAGGGTCACGTCGTAGCTACCACTGCCCTTCTTGTCCTGCAGTCGGTCCGACCCTGAGGCACTGGAGCCGCTGACCGAGTTGCTCGCCGAGTCCACCGTCGAACCCGACTGGGACAGCGTCAGGTCGACCGACGAGAGGTCGCCGTCGGCGTCCGAGACGGCCCAATCGACGTTGAAGCGGGCCCAGCCGCCGTTGCTGTTGTTAGTGACTTCGAACGTGTCGATGGTCGGTGCGGTGTCGCCGTCGCCGCCATCACCGCCGCCGCCGTCGCCGAGGTCGTCGCTGGAGTCGTAGCCCAGCGCGGCCGCGGCGTCGAGGAGTCCGTGGCCCTGCTCGTTGCTGGCGAGCCCGATGTCCTCGGCGGTGTTCTGGAGTCGGCTTCGAGCCTCCGTGTTCGAGTAGCCGTTGGCCATCAGCTGGCCGCCCGCGCCGGAGACGTGCGGGGTCGCCATCGACGTGCCGTTGAAGTAGTCGTAGCCGCCGGGGATGGTCGAGTAGACGGAGGTGCTGTCGTCGCCGTCGCTGGCTCCGCCGGGCGCGGCGATCTCGACCTCCGGCCCCGTCGAGGAGTAGCTAGCCAGCGAGTCGCTGGGCGTGGTCGCGCTGACCGCGATACACTCCTCGTAGGCGGCCGGGTAGCCCACGCAGTCGGTACACTCGCCGTCGTTACCCGCCGCGGCGACGAGCAGCACGCCGTTGTTGTAGGCGTACGTACACGCGTCCTTGACCACCGAGGAGGCGTCGCCGCCGAGACTCAACGAGGCGACGTCGAACCCCTGGTCTGCCGCCCACTCGATACCGGCGGCGATGTTGCTGTAGGAACCGCTGCCACAGCCGTTGAGGACCTTGCCAGCCCAGAGGTTGGCTTCGGTGGAGACGCCGATGACGCCCTCGGTGTTGTCCACGCCGTTGGCGGTACCCGCGCAGTGGGTGCCGTGGTCGTTGTCGTCGTCCCACGCGTAGTGACACGTGTTGCTGTTAGTGCTGCAGAACAGACCACCGGCCTCGCCACAGGCGTCGTCGGCGAAGTTCTTCCCGCCTTGGAGGTTGGCCTGAAGGTCGGGGTGATCGCTGTCGATCCCCGTGTCGAGGATGGCGATGTCCGCGCCGTTGCCCGTCTCGCCGTTGGCGTGGAGGACCTCCCCGTCCACGCGGTCGACGCCCCACGGCAGGGTCTCGCTGAGGGCGTGCATCTGGGCGTTCTCCTCGACGTAGCGCACGTCCTTGCGCTTGGCGAGGCCCTTGGCGGCCTCCTGGCTCGCTCGGATGGTCATCGCGTCGATGGAGTCGAACTCGCGCTCGACGCCCCCGGCCGCTCCGACCGCGGCCCTTCGGCCGGACGCCGCGGAGAATCCGACGTTGTACTCGGTCAGTTCCTTCGCACCCGCGACACCGCTCGCACCCGCAACTGCTACCGCACCACCTGTCGCCTTTATCACGTCTCGCCGTGATATGTTATTATCTGGCATGACATGTGTGATCGAATCTCCACCGTAATTAAATTTTTTATAGATATCTACAATATTAGCACAGCTATCATTTGTGGTAACACCGTTTAACAGCTGGTACTCGTGGAGTTCGGGGTCTCCGATGTCTGTCGGTGAGTTCGGGCCAAACGGCCGGACCGTCTGACGTAAGAACTATACCCCTTCGCTCGGCCCATGTCCCTATGGGACTCATGAGCAAAATCCTCGGGGAACGGGACGCGAACACCGCCGAGGACTACGTCGAACTCAACCTCGACGACTTCGAGACCGCGTCGAGCGAGGCCGCGATGCAGGTCCACATCGCCGAAGTACAGGGCCAGCAGGACGTGATCGCCATCAAGGACGCCATCTACGACGGCGACCTCGTGGTCGCCGACATCACCCGTCTGCGAACCAAGGACACCACGGTCGAGCGCATCACCAACGAACTCCAGCAGGTCGCCCGCGAGGTGGACGGCGACATCGTCCAGAAGGGCGACGACCAGATCATCGTCACCCCGACCGGCGTGAAGGTCAGTCGGGAGAAACTGGGTCGCTGAGTCGCTGTTTTCCTCCGTCCTACTCCAGCGCCCGCTTCACGCTACTCGCCACGCTCCGGGTCTTCTCGGCGAGTTCCTCCGAGACGCGTCCGGCCTCGACCGCCGCGTCGAGTTCGTCGTCGTCCACGCGCTCGACCCGACCGTCGGGGAACTTCACCACGTCCACGTGGAGGTCCACGTACCGGGCCGCGCTCGGAAACAGCTCGACGGGGGTGCAGACGTTGACGTACGTCCCCTTGGTCTCGCCGTCCTCGCTCCGGTAGACCGTGGGGTACCACCACCGGCCCTCGCGGAACTTCGTGACGGCCACGTCGCCCGCCTCGCGGTCGGTGCCGAGGGCGTCGTAGGTGCCTCGACCGGACATCGTGCGGCGGACCGTGACCTTCCCCTCGTCGGGGTCGCACGCGGTGACCTCGCCTCGCCCCAGCGAGAAGCACCGACCGTCGGGCTTGCCGTGCTGGATGGCCAGCCGGTCGCCCTCGCTCGGGCCGAACGCGT
>PXSM01000041.1:8058-9061 GCA_003023465.1 Halobacteriales archaeon SW_6_65_15
CGAGTGCCTCGGCCCCCGCGACCGCCCGCGAGAGGGCGTCGTCCATCGCGTCCAGTCCCGCATCATCGGCGGCGTACTCCCAGCGAACGCCCCAGTCGTCGGGCACCTCGGTGGAAAGCATCTCGGTCGTCCGCGCGAGTTCGGTCCGGGTCGCGTCGTCGCCCGAGGCCACCACGCTGTCGATTCCCGATGAGAGGCTGGCGACGCCGCCGAACACCTGTCT
Source organism: Halobacteriales archaeon SW_6_65_15 (assembly GCA_003023465.1). GTDB lineage: Archaea > Halobacteriota > Halobacteria > Halobacteriales > Haladaptataceae > Halorussus. The sequence continues at coordinate 8,282 of PXSM01000041.1, forward strand.
CTCGGTGCCGAGTCCGGGACGATGGTCGGCCCACGGGGGAACGGGGTCGTGGACCTGCACTCGAACCTGATCGCCTTCGTGGATGCGCCGGTCCACCTTGCCGTAGGAGAGATAGCCCTCGCGGTCGCCCAAGTCCACGACTGTCCCACCGCCCAACTCGTCGCTGACGACCGCGTCGAAGATGGCTCCGCGAGGAGCCGGGTCCTCCCACCGGAAGGCGTCGATGCCGAGGCCCGCGAGGTCGTCGGCCACGGCCGCGACCGTCTCGGGGTCGCCGCTCACCCCCACGCCCTGCCGGTCGTCGGTCGTCTCGACGCTGGCGTCGTACTCCTCCTGCGGGAACTCGGCGTCGAATCGCCGCCGGATCGGGGGCGAGGCCTGCACGACCTCGAACTCGCCGTGGAGGCGCTCGGTCAGTGCAGTAGTGTAGATGCCCCGAACGCGTATCCTGCTCATGGCTCGCTCGTCCCGACTGTTCCTCTTCGTCCGTCGATGCACTGGACGCTCATGTGCCGAGAATAGCGCGGTGGACCCTTCGGTTTAGCGATTTGGCCGGAGCCGAGGCGACGTTTCTTGGTCGGACGCTCGGTGACACAATCCACGAGAATGCGCTCGGTGACGGCAACCACCGTCTGGGTGGACTGAAAGGGGCCGCCCGGTCGCGGTCACGCGAGCGCAGCGAGGGTGACCTCGGACGACGCGGGTCGTCTTCCGGCGTCCACTTCAGTCGCCTCAGTGACCGCTATCTGCGTCGGGCGGTGTCGTTGCGAGCGAAGCGAG
>PXSM01000041.1:9236-17924 GCA_003023465.1 Halobacteriales archaeon SW_6_65_15
GTTCCCCCTCCGCGGTCGCTTCGACCTCGGCCTCGGTCGCTTCGCTCTCGTCTTCACTCCCGAATTTCGGTCGCGTTCGGTTCTCCTCGTCTCCGCTGGGTGGGGCTGTGTACGTGAGACCCCGGCTTTCGCTTCGGTACGTCGTCATTGGAAAATTGTGAGGTCGGTTCTCAGTGATAAGACCACCCCTACGAGTGTTAATGGTATTTTATTACCCTTTAGGACTACTAGGTCCGGTGAGGGCCAGATAAATTGCGGTGGGGTACGTAGGCCGGGACGATGGTACGCGACCCGATAGAGGAGGGAGCGACGGATTCGGCCGACCTGTACGACATCGCGACGTGGGAGCCGCGGACGTGGCTGGACCGAGTCTCCAGTGGCGTCTATCGCGGCGGGCGGCGCGTGGCCCACGCCATCATCGTGCTCGTCGCGCTCGCCATCCTCGCGGTCCAGTTCGCGCTGACCGGGCTGGCGGCGGTGAGCGACCCCGTCATCGGGGCGTTCGTCCTGCTGTCGGTCGTTCCGGCGTTCGCGCTGGCGGCCTACATCTGGTACGCCGACGTGACGACCTCCGAGCCGCTGACCCTGCTCGTCGGCACGTTCCTGCTGGGCGTGCTGTTCGCCGGGTTCGCGCTCGTTCTCAACACACTCGCCAGCGCGGTCACGCTCGTCCCCGTCGTCGGGATGGTCCTGTTCTTCTATCTGGTCGTCGCCCCCGTCGAGGAGACCGTCAAGTGGCTCGCTATCCGCTTGTACGCCTTCCGGAACGACCGGTTCGACGCGGTCATCGACGGTGCAGTCTACGGCGCGATGGCGGGGCTGGGCTTCGCCACCATCGAGAACGCCATCTACATCACGCAACAGATCGGCGACGCCTCGTCAATCGGCCTCCAGCAGATCGCGACCGCCGGACAGACCGCCGCGGTCCGGTCGCTGGCCGGGCCGGGTCACGTCATCTACTCGGCGTTCGCGGGCTACTACCTCGGACTGGCGAAGTTCAACCGCGAGAACGCGGGCCCCATCGTGGTCAAGGGCCTGCTGATCGCGGGGTTCATCCACGCCACGTACAACACCGCCGTGACGTACCTCGACCAGATTCTCTCCGTACTCGGAGTAACGGTCCCGACGGGCCTCGCGTTCATCGGATTCGTCCTCGTCTACGACGGCGTGTTCGGCTACCTGCTCTACCGGAAGATATCGCGCTATCGGAAGGCGTACAAGCAGGTGGACATGGGTTCGAGCGTCAGCTTCGAGGAGGCCGAGGGAGAGGGCGTTGAGAGCGATGGCGTCGAGGCGAGGGAAGTCGAACGCACCGAACCCGAGAGCGTCGAGACCGAGCAGTTCGACCGCGATTCGGAGTAGTCAGGCCAGCGGGTCGGCCCCCGCGAGGCGGTCGGCCAGCCACCGCCCGGCCGCGCCGGAGATGCCACCGAACAGCCCGAACGCGACCGGCAGGACCAGTCCGCTTCCCGCAACCATCGCGTCGAAGGAGCCAACCGTCACCGCCCCCGTCGTCGCGTCGTAGGCCGCCAGTACCACGCAGAGCGCGCCGCCGAGTCCGCAGGCCAGCACGCCGTGCCGGAGGCCAGCCAGCAGTCCGTCTGCAGTCTGGTAGCCGACCACGACGCCGACCGCGGAGACGGCCAGCGCAGTCAGGACCGCGCCGTCGATCCGGAGGGGGTCCGCGACTAGGCGGAGCAGCCCAACCCGGACGAACACCCCAGCAGCGCCGAGTGCGATCACGAGCCGGTCCGCCTTCGAGAGACCGTTCCGGCCCTCGGGGTCGCGGCTGAACGGCGTGGCGATGCGGCGGCGCTCGACCACCGCGTCGATGGCCTCGACGGACAACCCCACCACGCCGGTTCCGAGCAGGCCCGCGCCAGCGATCAGCGCGGTCGGTCTCGGGCCGGGTCGGAGCGTCGAGGCTCCGACCGCGGTCGCACCTGCGACGACCAGTCCGAGGAGGATACCGACGGCTCGCATTCGGTCGCAGTTTCGGTGCTGTGGTGAAAAAGCTACGTCAGACGCCCCTCGGAAGTTAGGAACGTTCAGTCCCGGCTTCGTCAGCAGCCGCGTCGTGGAGGGTCCGGCAGTTGTAGCCACGTCGTGCGAGTCCCGTCAATTGCGGCCACGGCGTGCAAGACTCGTCAGTCGCCGAGTTCGACGCCGTCCACGCCAGCGTCGTCGAGCAGTCGCTCGGCGTACTTGGCGATCACGTCTACTTCGAGGTGGATCGGGTCGCCCGGCTCCTTCTCGGAGAGGTTGGTCACCCGACGGGTCTCGGGGATGATGGCGACCGAGAACGTGTCGTCACCTCGCTCGGCGACCGTGAGGCTGATGCCGTCCACCGCGACCGAGCCCTTGTCCACGACGTACCGGCCGAACCCCTCGGGGATGGTGAACTCGTACTCCCAGTCCTCGCCCACCTGCCGAACGTCCGAGACCGCCGCGGTCGTATCGACGTGGCCCTGCACGACGTGGCCGTCGAACCGCCCGTCGGCGGGCATGGCGCGTTCGAGGTTCACCGGGTCACCCGCCTCGACCATGCCGAGGTAGGTCTTCGCCACGGTCTCGCTCGCGAGGAACACCTCGAACCACCCACCGTCGGACTCCGTCCGACGAGCAGACGCGTCGTTGGACGCGTAGACCGGCCCGTGCTCCTCGACGGTCAGGCAGACCCCGCTGACGCTGACGCTCTGGCCGCGGTCGAGATCCGTCGCCACCTCGTCGGCTTCGATTCGCAGGCGGCGACCGTCGTCGGTCTCGGTCACCTCGCGCACTTCGCCCGACTCCTCAACGATTCCGGTAAACATACCAGATTTGTGGTGGCGGTCGGGTGAAAAGGGTTGCGGAGTCTGCTAGGTAGTTGCTATTGGGACCAGAGCAAGTGGCTGCTTCGGAGTTCACGGAAAACATCTTCCACTCGGCGCGCGCGAGGGACGAGGACCGCAGCGATGCGAGGACCGCAGGAGGCTGGGGAGGATCGAGGTGCGGTCTCCCCTAGGCTTCGGGAGTAGCTAGCGTCTCTGTCCCTTCACTGATTTTTCGTTGCAGAAAGCCCCCGCCCGGTCGCGTCGGGCGCGACCGGGCGGCCCCTTTCAGTCCCGCCCACGGTGAATCGGGTCACCGGGCGGAACCTCGTGGATTGTGTTACTGAGCGCATCCTCATGGAGTGTGTCACCGAGCGCGTCCGCGGCGGTGGGCTCAGTGGTCGTGCAGAAATGTATGGCGGTCCTAAAGAAACAGATACATTGCTTAACGTGCGTCAAGACGGGCGTATCCCGCCGACCGTCACCCACGAAGTTTTTGAAGCCCCGATGGATACGAAGCAGTGATGAAGGACACGGGCATCATGGGGACTATCTCGCTCGCGGCCACGCTCGTCTTCGCACTCCCCGTCGGACTGCTGGGACTCCAGTTCCTCCTCGACGGACGAGTGATGCTCGGCGGTGGGTTCGTGGCCGTCGCGGTTCTGATGGTCGCGCTGCAGGAGTACCTGACGACCCCGACCGACGTGCCGACCTCGGTTGCGGAGCGGGCGATTGGAAAGGTCGCCAAGTCCCCCGACGAAGAGGAGTAACGGGCAGGACGCCGTAGCGACGGCAGTCGGTCTGTACGTTTATCCCTGTGCATATGCTACAGGTTAACATGGGCTGTTCGCACTGTGACCACGAGATCGACCAGAGAACCGAGTACTTCGAGCTACACCACCATCAGGGGGGCTCGGCCCCCGCGCTTCAGCACACCTTCTGCTCGGCAGACTGCTTGCGCGAGCAGTTCTTCGGCGAGAACGAATCGCGATAGAAGTTAGTCGGTCGTTACTGCGCGGGCGGCTCTTCCATCTCGGCCAGCACGTCCTCGACGCTCTTCTCGTTGCGCTCGTTGTAGAGCAACACGTCAATGGGGAGCGTCGGCGCGCCGTTCACGAGGTTCTCCATGATGACGAGTCGCTCGCGCGCACGGGACATCCCGACGTAGAACACCCGACGTTCGTTGTCGGTCAGGGTCGGCACGGGGTCGGTGGTGGAGGTGAACTCGTCGATCTCGTCCGGAACGTCGGCCTCGTCCACCGTGGCGGCCATCTGCTCGACCACCTTCTCGGTCAGGTCGGTGGCGACGAACACGTGGTCGGCCTCGCGACCCTTCGCGGAGTGGATGGTGCCGATGCGCACGCGGTCGGCCGCCATGCCGTCGTAGTCGCCCTTGAAGTAGGCCCGCATCGAGTTCTTCTGGAAACTGGTGACCTTCCGGACCATGTCGGCCGCCGAGGCTGGGCCGGGCATGAACGGCGCGAAGTCGGTCACGAAGTCGGCCTCGACCTCGATCTCCGCGAGGTCGTCGGTTGACTCCTGTTCCTTGCGCTCGTCGATGGCGTCGAACAGCTCGTCGCGCTCGTTGGTGCCGAACGCCGAGTCCTGCAGCATGTCCGCGAGTCGGCGGGCCTGCAGGCCGGTAATCGGCTCTTCGGCGTCCACCTTCTCGACGGCCTCGACGTACTGCTGGAGTCGGTCGGTCCACATCCGCTGGTCGGTCAGGCACTTGAACGGGATGCCCTCGTCGATGAACTCGTCGATGAACCGGAACATCTGGTAGCGCGCCCGGAACAGGATCATCAGCGTGCCCTCGTGTTCCTCGACGGTGTACCGGACGTTCCGGACGAGTTCGAGCATCGACGGGCTGTCGATCTGCTCGACCGTCCCGCCCTGCTTGCGCGGCGAGAGGTTCTTCTCCTGTCGCTCCTCGATGTGGTGGACCTCCTGCTGGACGACCTCCAGAATCTCGGAGGGGAGACGGTGGGACGTGTCGAGGATCACGTCGTTGCCGCTCTCGTCGAGGAGAAGACGGGGGTCCGCACCCTGCCACGCGTAGACGACCTGGTCGTCGTCGCCCGCGATGAGGACCTGTTTCATGTGGGGCTTCCACTCCTCGTACACGTCGTACTGGAGGCTGGTGATGTCCTGGAACTCGTCGATGACGAGGTAATCGACGTTCGGGAGGAGCGAGCGCTGTTTCACGCGTTCGAGCATGTCCGCGAAGCCGACGAGTTCCTCGTCGCCCTTGTACGAGCGCCACGCCCGGATGGCCTCGGGCACGTCGAGGCGGTCGTCGTCGCTGGGCCACGTCGGGGTGTACTTGTTGCCCTCCTGGGCGTTGGGGTCGATGTCCGGCGGTAGGCGGACCTCCTCGTCGTTCCACTGGAAGGGCACGTCGTACCAGTCGGCAACGTCCCGGCGGGTGCGCTGGAGCCACTGGCTGGTGGCGATTATCTTGTTGCCGAGCGTGGTCGAGCGGGCCGTCCGGCGACCCGCGCCGCTGTACTCGTCTTCGATGGTGACCGTGAAATCCTGGTATGAGAGCTTCTCCGCTGCTTCCTTGGAGAGCAGCCAGGCTTCTCCGTTGACCGTGGCGGTGACGTACTCGTCGATCGCGAACGCCGACCCGGTCCCGGTGGAGGTGGGCCTTCCGTTAGCTTTTACCGCGGGAATTCCTGTGGTCCGGTATGCGAACGGCAGGACTGGTCGTCGTCGCGCTGGTCGTCGTTGACGCCGACGCCGTCCTGATCGAGGAGGTCCTCGACCCGGTCGAGGAGTTCGGTGGTCTTCCCGCTCCCGGGGCCACCGAAGAGGCGGGTCACTCGTTCCTCCGTTTCGTTGCTCATTACACCAATCCCATGGCCCCCGCACTCATAAAACGATGTGAATTGGAACGGCGGTCTCGTTCGGCGAAGCCGAGGCTAGTAAGCCGTTCCTGAACGGGCTGGAGACCCGACACAGCGTCAGGAGGTGTTTCGCGGTGATCGCGCTTCGCGCACTTCGCTTCCGTCTCGAATCTTGTCTTCGCATTCGGGGCACACTCGTGGGTTCTCTACCTCGCGGGGCGTGAACACCCGCGCGTACGCGTCGGTCACGAATGAGCCGCAGTTCTGGCACTCGGGCATTTCTCCTGTGCCACTACGGAAATCTTACACTATATTTCTATCGACACTGTCTCGATAGTGTAAATTCGCCGACTTAGCTTCTCACGCTGCAGATAAGCGGTTCGCCGGTGGTAGAACAGTAATATTATAATTACAGTTTCCCGACTACCCGGCTACGGACGACCCTCTAAAAACTACCGCGTCCCTTACGAGCAAGTGGCAAAGTAGCGACTCACCGTACGAATCTACCAGAAAAAGGCCTCACGAGCGCGAACGTGCCGACCTACGGTCGCCAGCCGCACACTGTACACTCGGTCGCGGACGTATCGTGGAGTCCGGCGCACTCCGGACACTGTTTCTTGTTGTGATCTTTTTGCCAGCCGACGCTCTCGGTTTCGTGACCACGCTCGGACAGGAACTCGTCGAAAAGGTCGTCGCCGGTCGGTGCGGTCGCCATACGTGCTATGTTAATGCACACCACCCTTATAATCGTGTTGGTAGAACAGACGGATTACCGACGTATCGAAACGCCTGATTTCTCGCGTGTGAGAACCTGTCGCTTCGTGTAGTCGGACCTGACGAATCGAGTAAGAGGGGCCTAATCGGGGGTGAGTACGAGGAGCCAAAGAACGGCGAGAACCTGATCGAAGAACGGCGAGAGTCCAATCGAGGAACGACGAGAATCGGATCGAGGAGTGACTTACTTGAACTCCACGCCCACGTCGTGCATTCCCTCGTTCTCCATCGCGAGGTTGATGAGCAGCGGGGTCAGGCTCTCGACCTCCGCGGCGTTGGCCAGTCCGCCCGCTTTCAGGGGTCGGAGTCCCTCGATCTGGTCGGCCAGCATGCGCACGGTCTCGACGGCGTCCTCGTCGTCGCCCACGAGGAGGGTGTCCAGATCGAGTTCCACGTCGAGGTTCGCCAGCCGGTCGGCCGAGAGGTTGTGGAACGCCCCGACCACCGCCACTCCATCGGGTGCGGCGTCGGCCACGAGCTGGGTGACGCTGCCTACCTTCGGGGGCTTGTAGTGGAACCCCTCCTCGTCGCGGTCCATCCCGACCGCGGGCGTGACGAGCACGTCGGCGTCCGCGACCCGGTCGGCGACCGCCGCGACGAGGTCCCTGACGTGGAAGGCGGGCACGGCCAGCACGACCACGTCGGCGCGGTCGGCGGCCATCTCGTTGGCGAACCCCTTCACGTCGCGCTCGACGCCGACGCTGTCGAGTTCGGTCTCGTACTCGTCGGCCTTCTCGCGGGCCTTCTCGGGGTCCCGGGAGCCGACGAGAATCTCGTGGTCGGTGTCGCGCGCCCACCGAAGCGCCAGCGCCTGTCCGATGTCTCCCGTGCCGCCGAGCAGTGCGATTCGCATACGGTAGCATCGTAGGGGCGGGAAAGTAAGCGTTCCTGACTCCGGCTAGCGCCCAGACAGTTCTCCGGGTTCGTCGGTCGCAATGGAAGTGCCGAGACCGTTACTGTGAGGTTCCAGAAAGCCCCCGCTCGGTCGCTCAACATCTGCGGAGGTGACAGGAACAACTTCGTAGCTGAAAAGGCCTCGAAAGCCCCCGCCCGGTCGCGGTCGCTCCGGCAGATATTCGGTGTTCTCCACAACGCCCGCACCGAATAGGGCTGCCGGAGACGACTAAAGTGCACGCGACCGGGCGGCCCCTTTCAATCCACCCAGACCGCGGTGGAGTAGTTCACCGGGAGTTCCCGGTGGTCGGTGTCACCGAGTGCATCCGCGGTGGTGTCACCCCTCGGTCGTCACTGTCCCTTCAGCGCGCTCGGCGAGTCGCCGGTTCATCGCCTCGAACCCCCGGCGGATCGCCTCGCCGTCGAGGAGAACGGGTACGAGCAGACCCCCGAACGTCTCGCGCTGGACGAACCGGGTTCGCTCGCCGTCGGCCAGCGGGACCAACCGGAACTCGTGGCGACCGTCGAAGAGGTGCGGGACGACCAGCCGCCCGAGCCACGCCAGTTGGCGGGGCGGCCGGACGACCTGCACCTCGGGGCGGAACGTCGCGCCCCGCGACCCCGGCGGTTCGACGCGGACCCGGAGTCGCGCGCCCTCCCGGAGGTCGCCCTCGATTCGCGGGATGAAGGGGTTCCACTCGGGGTAGGCCGCGAAGTCGGTCAGCACCGTCCAGACCGCCTCCGGGGGCGCATCGACCACGCGCTCGGCTTCGATGGTTCGCACGACCCCGCTCACGACGGCCAGCAAGTTAGCGGTGACGGTGGGGTCAGTTCCGGTCGTTGCCGGGGACAGGTCCGTAGCGGTAGGCGAGCAGGAGCGTCACGACGAAAAGCGGGACGGCGTACCGTATCTGGGTGAACGGGTCCGGCGGTGAGAAGGCCGCGGCCAGCACGAACGAAACCAGCAGGGCGATTCCCGCCGCCAAGCCTAGCCGGGACCAGTTTATCGCTCCAGCAGGTCCGGCAGGTCGTTCACCGACTCGACCACGGCGTCGGCCCCGGCCGACTCGAACTTCCGGCGACCGTCCTCGCCCGTCAGACCGCCGGTCAGCACGCCCACGCCGTAGTAGTCGCGCTCGGGGTCGGCCTCGTCGGCGTTCCTCGCGGTCCGCACGTCGTCGAGGGTGTCGCCCGCGTAGACCACCGACTCGGCGTCGACCCGCTCGGCGAGGGTGACGAGCGCGCGAGGATGGGGCTTGCCCTCCTCCCAGTCGTCCATCGTAAACCGGCGGTCGGCGGGCAGGTCGAGGCCCGTGCGTCGCTGGGCGATGTCGGCCTCGTCGGCGGGTCTGCCGGTGACC
>PXSM01000042.1 GCA_003023465.1 Halobacteriales archaeon SW_6_65_15
TCGCCGACCGCCGAGTCGCGAGAGCGCTGGACGAGTTGTTCCAGTCCGTAGAAGACGGTGAACCCGACGAGTGCGAGGAGATAGACGTGGTGTTCGAGAATCTCCACTGCGGTCGTGGCCCCCTCGAAGGTAGATTGATGGGCCTGTAACTCCGGGAGGACGTGGACGAACACGTAGGCCACCGACACCCCACCCGCGCCCGAGAGCCAGTAGCTCCGGGGGACGGCCCGGAGGTGGAGGTTCTCCGCGAACAGGTGGACGGCCGCGAGTGCGACCGCGAGCGTCGGAACCAGAACCGGAGAGACAGCCGTCTCGGTCACGTCGGGAGTTCGGTCCAGTCGTCCTAACTGGTTACGGCCCGTGGGACCTGTCGTTCGGACTCGTCTCGCGGCTCGACGAACCCGGACTCGCCCTTGCTTCGACGGGTTTAAGTTTCCAATGACCTTCAATTCCGAACGAGACAGGCATAGCCTGTTTCACTGACCCGTAGGAGATCCGACCTCTATGGGGTCGTAGACTACGGAGGTGAACAATGGCAGATCAGGAGATAGAGCAAGCAGTCTCTCGCGCACTCGAGGACTCCCCCGAGCGGAACTTCCGCGAAACGGTAGACCTCGCGATTAACCTGCGCGATCTCGATTTGAACGAACCGTCGAACCGCGTAGACGAAAGTGTCGTTCTCCCGTCCGGAACCGGGCAGGAGACGAAGATCGTCGTGTTCGCGGAGGGCGAGACCGCCCTGCGCGCCGAAGACGTGGCCGACGAGGTCTTCGACGGCGACGACCTCGAAGACCTCGGTGACGACGACGACCGGGCCAAGGACCTGGCCGACGAGACCGACTTCTTCATCGCGGAAGCCGCGCTGATGCAGGACATCGGTCGTTACCTCGGTACCATCCTCGGTCCGCGCGGGAAGATGCCCGAACCGCTCCAGCCCGACGACGACGTCGTCGAGACCGTCAACCGGATGAAGAACACGGTCCAGCTTCGGAGCGGCGACCGGCGCACCTTCCACACGCGCGTCGGCGCGGAGGACATGAGCGCCGACGAGATCGCCGACAACATCGACGTGATCCTTCGGCGACTCGAAGCGAACCTGGAGAAGGGTCCGCTCAACGTGGACGCCATCTACGTGAAGACGACGATGGGACCCGCCGTGGAGGTGGCCTAAGATGTCAGCCGAAGCCGAACGCAAGACCGAGACGATTCCCCAGTGGAAGCAGGAAGAGGTCGACGACATCGCCGACCTCGTCCGGAGCTACAGCAGCGTCGGCATCGTCAACGTGGCGGGCATCCCGTCGCGCCAGTTGCAGACGATGCGGCGCAACCTCCACGGGAGCGCCGAACTCCGCATCAGCCGGAACACGCTCGTCGAGCGCGCCCTCGACGAAGTCGACGAGGGCGTCGAGGAGCTGAAGCAGTACGTCGCCGGCGAAGTCGGACTCATCGGCACGAACGACAACCCGTTCGGACTGTACAAGCAGCTCGAGGAGTCCAAGAGTCCGGCCCCCATCAGCGCGGGCGAGGTCGCGCCCAACGACATCGTCATCCCCGAGGGTGACACGGGCGTCGATCCCGGCCCGTTCGTAGGCGAGCTCCAGAGCATCGGCGCGTCGGCCCGCATCATGGAAGGCTCCATCCAAGTGACCGAGGACAGCGTCGTCGCCGAAGAGGGCGAGGCCGTCTCCGAGGACGTTGCGAACGTCCTCTCGGAACTCGGCATGGAGCCCAAGGAAGTGGGCCTCGACCTGAAAGGCGTCTACTCCGACGGCGTCCTGTTCGAGGCCGACGAACTGGCCATCGACGTCGAGGAGTACCGCGCAGACGTCGAGGCCGCCGCGGCCCGCGCCCGCGACCTCTCGGTCAACGCGGTCTACCCGACCGCCCAGACCACCCCGAGCCTCATCGCCAAGGCCGAAGGCGAGGCTAAGAGCCTCGGCCTGCAGGCCGAGATCGAGAGTCCGGACGTCGTCCCGGACCTCGTGAGCAAGGCCGACGGACAGGTTCGCGCGCTCGCCGCACAGATCGACGACGAAGAGGCGCTGCCCGAGGAGCTTCGTGACGTAGAGGCTCCCGCGGCAGGTGCCGCCGAAGACGAATCGACCGACGAAGAAACCGAATCCGAAGCCGACGAGGCCGAAGAAGAAGCCGCCGACGAAGATGACGACGACGAGGACGACGGCGGTGCGGAAGGTCTCGGCGAGATGTTCGGATAACCACCCCTACACTACCCAACAATGGAATACGTTTACGCTGCACTCATCCTGAACGAATCGGGCGAAGAGATCAACGAAGACAACCTCACCGGCGTGCTCGAAGCCGCCGGCGTCGACGTCGAGGAGTCCCGCGTCAAGGCGCTCGTCGCCGCGCTGGAGGACGTCGACATCAACGAGGCAGTCGAGCAGGCCGCGGCCGTCCCCGCGGGCGGTGCCGCAGCAGGCGGCGCTGCCGCCGAGGGCGGTGCCGAGGAAGGCGGCGACGAAGCGGAAGCCGCAGAGGAAGAGGAAGCCGCAGAGGAAGAAGAGGAAGACGAGGACGAGGAGGCCAGCGGCGAGGGCCTCGGCGAACTCTTCGGCTAAGTCGGCTCGACGCCACGGAACTCGATTTTCTTTCGCGCGCTACCGGATAGCCGTCGCTGTGCGCTCCGATACCGACGGCGGAGCAACTCGGAACAATGCAGGTGTGTCGTTAGGAACGAAAAATACGCGGTTAAGAAATGGACGTGTGTTCGAGTCGGGGGCGAAGCGTCGGACTACGCTCCGTCGCCCTCGCCGGACTCGTTGCCTTCGTCCATGCCGCCGTCGCCGCCGTCTTCACCGGTCTCGTTGCCTTCGCCGCCGTCGTCACCGGCCATTCCGCCGCCGTCAACTTGCTCGCCGTCGACTTCGATGACGCCCTCACCGTCGCGCATGGCGTCCACGACGACGGTCGTCTCGCCGTCGTCAGCGCCCTGAATCTGGACCTCGTAGACGAGGCCGTCGTCCCCGTCGTTGAGCTTGACCGAGGTGACCGTGCCGTTCGCGTCCGTCTCGTTCTGGGCGAGTTCGACCGCCTCGGAGGCGTTGTACATCGCGCTCAGGTTGAGCGGCTGCTGGGGCACCTCGTCCTCCCCGAAGATGCCTTCGAGGAAGCCCTCTTCCCGCTCGCCGACGTCCACGACCGACCCGTTCGTAGCGTTGACCGCGACCTCGATTTGGGTGCCGTTGGTCAGCAATGCGTCGACGGTGTAGACGCTCTCGTCGTCACCGAAGTCGAGGAGGCCGCCCTCCTGTCCGAGTTCGGCTCCGACCACCGTGGCGTTCCGGTCCTGGACTTCGTCCTGGGCCGTCTGAATCGCCTCGGTTATCGGAATCCGGTCGGACTCCTGACCGTCGTCGGTCTGGTTGTCCTGCTCGCCTCCCATCTCGGTTCCTTGGCCGCCCGACTCGTTGTCCTCGTCGTCGTCCTGCACGACGGCCAGCGCACTGCCGCCCGTCTCCGCGGGTCCGTCGCTGGCGGTCGCCGCCGCGGCAGCCGTGAAACCCCCACCGACGACGCCGAGTATCAGTACGCTTCCCAGTACTATCGCGAGTATCTCGCGTCGATTCATGTTCCCCATCTCCAATTAACAATCACCATTGAAATGCTGAAAACCATTGCGGCCGGGTGAACGGCCGCTTTTAGGGGCTTGTGGCCGACCAGCACTTCGATCCTGACCTGTATATTCGGCTACTCCTCCGCGCACGAACGTTTAAATCGGAGGACGGGACGAACCATTCCCGATGGAGGCGCTCGGCGCGCGACTCGCGCTCGATCCGACCAGCATCGCTGCTGGACTGACGGCCGACCCCACCGGAACAGCCACGGCGCTCGCGTTCGTCCTCGGCGGAGTCGCGCTCGGGACGGTGAGCGGACTCGTCCCCGGCCTGCACGTCAACAACCTCGCGCTCCTGCTGGCGTCGGTCGCGCCCGCGGTGCCCGGTCCGCCCCGGTTGGTCGGCGCGGCGATGCTCGCGGCGGGCGTCGTCCACTCGTTCCTCGACGCCGTGCCCGCGCTCGCGCTGGGCGTCCCCGACGCCGCGATGGCCGCCACCGCCTTGCCGGGCCACCGACTCGTCATCGCGGGACGAGGCCGGGAGGCGGTTCGTCTCTCCGCGCTCGGAAGCGGGCTGGCGGTGGCGCTCGCCGTCCCGCTGGCGGTGCCGGTCACCGAGGGAATGACCGTGGCCTACCCGACCGTCCGCGCACACCTCCCGCTGGTCCTCGGGAGCGCGGTCGCCTTCCTTCTGCTCACCGAGGGCACGCTCCGAGCAGTCGCGGGCGGTCTCGCGGGCTTCGTCGGAAGCGGGGCGCTCGGCTACGCGACTCTCGACCTGTCGCCCGCCGCACCTCTCGACGCGGGCGGGATGTTGACGCCCCTGTTCGCGGGGCTGTTCGGCGCGCCCGTCCTCGTCGAGGCCCTCTCGGGGTCGGGCGTCCCGGAGCAGGACGACGGCGCGATAGCGGTCTCCCGGCGGACCGTCGCGGTCACGGCGCTGGCCGGGTCGCTCGCCGGCGCGGTCGTCGGCTACCTGCCGGGCGTCTCGGCCGCCGTCGCCGCGGTGGTCGCGCTCGCGTTCGTCCCCGGTTCGACCGGCGCGCGCGGATTCGTCGTCACGACCAGCGGGGTGAACACCGCGAACACCATCTTCGCGCTCTTCGCGCTCGCCGCGCTCGGAGCACCCAGAACTGGGGTGATGGTCGCGCTACAGGAGACCCGAGCGCCCGTGAACCTCCCGCTCCTGCTCGCCAGCGCGGGGCTGGCGGGGGTCGCCGGATTCGTACTGGTCCTCGGGCTGGGCGACCGCTACCTCCGGATCGTCGGCTCTCTCGACAACGCCAGACTCTCGGTCGGCGTCCTCGCGCTACTCGCGGGGCTGAGCTGGCTGTTTGCGGGCGGCGTCGGGGTCGCGATCTTCGGCGTCTCGGCGCTCGTCGGACTGGTTCCGGTGCAGTTCGGCGCGCGCCGCGTCCACCTCATGGGGGTGCTACTCGGACCGCTGATCCTCGGCGCGTGAGCCCGCGGATTCCGTGTTCCTCGTTCCGCCGCCCTCCAGAATCTCCTTGGTCCGGCGGTGGCGCTCGCGGAACATCGGCTCGTCCACGCGGTCCCGGACGAGGGTCTCGTCCTCGGAGATGGCGTAAAAGGCGTGGGTGTGACGCCACTCGGGGAACGGCCCGTCGTCCATCACGTCCCCGAAGAGGGCCGACCCGTCTCCCGCCTCGCGGCGGACGATGCGGGAGGTCCAGCGTTGGCGCGGACCGACGCCGAACGGCCGGACGGACGCGCGGACCGTCGTTCCGGCTTCCAGCACGTCGGCATCGGTCGCGCCGTTCGGCCCCCGGACCTCCTCGATTCGGAGACGCATCCAGTCGGGCGTGAGCGCCTCCAGTCCCTCGATTCGAGAGTGAAATTTCCACACCGCCGCGAACGGCGCGCGGACCCGGACCTCGCGCTGGTACGTGGACATCGACCGGAGATTCGGACTCCAGCAAGGCAGTCCTTGCGGTCAGAGGCGAGTTGACGGTGGGAACTCGACGGTGGGGCGAATAGCGACCGGGCGGCAAGTTTCACTGTCACATCGAGGGTTTATACCGGACCGGCTCCTGAAGTGGACGCATGGTTTCGGAGCGCGCGACTCGAACGACCCCGTTCGCCGCCATGGACGTGCTCGAACGGGCCAACCGCATGGACGACGCGATACACCTCGAAGTGGGCGAACCCGACTTCGAGACGCCGAACGCGGTGACGGAGGCGGCAGTCGCGGCGCTCCGTGCAGGCGAGACGGGATACACCTCCTCGAAGGGCAAGCCCGAGCTTCGGGCGGCCATCTCGGCCTACTACGACCGCCAGTACGGGGTAGACGTGGATCCGGCGCGAATCGTGGTCACCTCCGGGTCGTCGCCCGCGCTCCTGCTGGCGTTCTCGGTACTGGTGGACCCCGGCGACGAGGTGGTGCTGACCGACCCACACTACGCCTGTTACCCGAACTTCGTGCGCCAGACCGGCGGCCGCATCTCGACGGTTCCCCTCTCGGCCGCCGACGGGTTCTGCCCGCGGGTCGGCGAGTTCGAGCGAACCGTGTCCGGCGACACCGAGGCACTCCTGCTCAACTCGCCCGCGAATCCGACCGGTGCGGTGCTCGACGGGGCGACCCTCCGCGAACTGGTCGAACTGGCCGACGCCGCCGACGCGACGGTCGTCTCCGACGAAGTGTACCACGGGCTGACCTACGAGGCCGAGGATCACACCGCGCTGGAGTACACCGACGACGCCTTCGTCGTGGACGGCTTCTCCAAGCGATTCGCCATGACCGGGTGGCGACTCGGCTGGCTGGTCGTGCCCGAGGAGTACGTCGGCCACGTCAACCGGATCGCCCAGAACACGCTCATCTGCGCGCCCAACTTCGTCCAGTCGGGCGGCATCGCGGCGCTCGAATCCGACGACGACTTCTTCGGCGGGGTGCGCGACACCTACCGCGAACGCCGGGACTTCCTCGTCGACGAGGTCGAAGACTGGGGCATGAGCCTCGACTACACGCCCGGCGGTGCGTACTACCTGCTCGTGGACGTGAGCGATCTGCCGGGAGACGTTCTCGAACAGCGTTCGAGAGCCAGCCGGACCTCGTCCGGCAAGGCGTTCGACGCCGCCGACTTCCTCCTCGAAGAGGCCGGCGTGGCGACGACGCCCGGCCCGGACTTCGGCGCGAACGCCGCCGACTGCCTCCGGCTCTCGTACGCCACCAGCGCCGAGAAACTGGTCGAGGCCTCCGAGCGCGTCCAGCGGGCGCTGGAGACCGTCGAACTCTCGACGGCGGACTGAAGAGGCAAACGCGGCTCGACGCGATTTTAGATGTATTTTCCTATATTATCCATCCAAAAATACTTCTTAAGACATTGTTATCCATTCTTTCCGGCGTGCGCTGGCGCGACCTCGTGTCGCGCCGAAACCGCGCGAGGGATGAGCATCGGACTGAGGAACGAAGTGACGAGGGAGAAGCGCAATCGGCTGGGGAGGCGTGTGGCTCTCGCGGTTGCGGTGCTGTGCGGTCGCGGTGCGGTTGCGGTCTGATTTGCTCAAGCAGTACTAGCTCTCGCTCTCCCGTCCGTTCTCAAAGCAAGTGAACTTCATAGAAAGTGGACTCCATGACCTTCACAGATTCTTCAGAGAAGTCTCGAACCGCTCCACCAACTCTCAGATGTCTCGTCGCTACTTCAGTCGTTCCTGCAGGAAGGACGGATGCGCGGCCGTCACGCCTTCGATCTCCAGAATCTTGTCGCTGATGACCTCGCCGACGGCGTCGCCGTCCGCGGCGCGGACCTCCGCCATGAGCATGTGGTCGCCCGACGACGAGTAGAGGGTCTCGACCTCCGCCAGCTCCTTGAGGTCCCGCGTGGCGTCGACGTACTCCTCGCTGGCCACGTCGATGCCGACGAGCGCGATGGACTTGCTGGAGAGCTTCTTCGGGTCGATCTCGGCGGTGTAGCCGACGATGACGCCCTCGTCTTCGAGCTTCTCGACGTACTTGCGAACCGTCGGTTTCGATACGTCCGCCCGCTCTGCGATCTCGGCGTAGGACGCCTGCGCGTCCTCTTCGAGAACCGAGAGGATCCTGTCTTCGGTGGACTGGGTACTCATTGGGGGACTATTTCGGATACGGGAAAAAATACCTTGCGAATAGGAAAAGGGTTTGACCGATGGCCGAACGCGCCACGACCTCCGTTCGATCCGGAGGAGCCGCCTAACCGAGCCGCCCAGACAGGGCCGAGCCGTCCGGGCGAGAACGAGCCGTTACTTCCGGAAACCCGACGAAACTCCTCGAACGGCACGGGACGGACCACCGGCTTTTCTGACTCCGACACCCTCTCCACTCACATGCGAGGACGCACCAGACGCCGATTTCTTCGGGTTTCGGCCGCCGGACTGACCGTCGGACTCGCCGGCTGTGGAATGCCCGGCGGTGAAGGGGAAGAGGAGGGCGAAGACGGAGAAAGTGGAGGCGGCGAAGGCGGAGAGAGCGGTGAGGGTGGAGAAAGCGGCGGAGACGACGACAGAGCCCCACCCGAACCGGGTCCGAACGCGCAACGCAGTCGCTCGACCGACCGGAAAACGGAATCCGCGACGACCCGAAAAAAGCCGATTGACAAACGGGTTCGGCCGGACCGAGCCTGCGCTACTTGTGGCGTTCGAGCAGGTCGTAGCTGCGCTCCCACTCGTAGTCGTCGTCGAAGTAGCGCTCGGCCAGCGGCTCCTCGGGCATGTCGCCCGTGGCCTGCTTCTCCTGCTGGTAGGACGGCCGGTCCTCGTCCTGATAGAACCGACCCGTCAGGACCTCGCCCTCGTAGAGGGCGTCCTCGGCCGTCTGCATCATCTCGGCCGCCTCGCCGCGGTCGTGGATGTCGAAGTCGTAGTCGTCGCTGTCCTGGATGTCGATGTACGGGACGTACTGCTTGGCGTCCTTGTTCCACGTCGGACACTGCGTCAGGAAGTCCACGTGGGCGAAGCCGTCGTGCTCCATCGCCTCCGTGAGGATCTCCTTGGCCTGATTCGGGTTGACCGCCGCCGTGCGGGCGACGTAGGAGGCTCCGGAGGTCAGCGCCAGCGACAGCGGTCGGATCGGCTGCTTGGCGCTGCCGTGGGGCTGGGTCTTCGACTTGTGACCCTTCGGACTAGTCGGGGAGGTCTGTCCCTTCGTCAGCCCGAATATCTCGTTGTCGAAGACGATGTAGGTCATGTCGTGGTTCTCGCGGGCGGTGTGCATGAAGTGGTTCCCTCGGAAGCCGTAGCTCCGGAAGTAGGAGCTGAGCTTACCGGAACAGCCGATGCCCGTGACCAGCAGGGTCTCCTCGGGATTGCGGCCGACCTCGGGCATGGCCTGCTTCAGCGCCTTCAGGACGCCGAAGTCGCCACAGCCCGGACACCACGTCGCCTGCGGTTCGATCTCCGGCGTGAACTCGTCCCTGTCTACCTCGCGTTCCTCTCCGATTGCGTTGAATGCACTCATGATTAATCACCCGTTGCGGATTCGATGCGGACGTTGTACTCGGTCAATTGGTCCTCGCCGCCGATGCGGGTCTCGAAGCCGGAGACGACTTCTTCCGGTTCGAAGGGGTTGCCGTCGTACTTGAGCAGGCTGTACAGCTTCTCGCCGAAGCGACCGAGCTGACCCTGGACGTGCCGTCGGAACTGTGCCGTCGCGTTCATCTCGACGACCAGCGCCTCGTCTACGCTCTCTAAGAACGCGGTCACCTCGTCCTTGGCGAACGGCATCATGTCGCTGACGTTCATCGACTTGACCGAGTGGCCGTCGGCGTTCAGTCGGTCCACGGCCTCCTCGGCGACGCCCTTGGTACTGCCCCAGCTCAGGATGCCGTACTGGGCGTCCTCGGGACCGTACACCGCCTGATGACCGGCGTCGGCGTCTAGCTCCTCGCGGATAGAGTCGAGCTTCGCCATCCGACGGTTCATCTGGATGACGCGGTTGTCGGGGTCCTCGCTGATGTGACCGACCTCATTGTGCTCGTTACCCGAGGCGAGGAAGTTACCGCCCTTCTGGCCCGGCAGCGAGCGCGGGCTGACCCCGCCTTCGCCGTCGTAGACGTACCGCTTGAATCGACCGGCCTCCTTGGCGGCCTCTTCGAGGTCCTGCTCGGTCACGACGCTGCCGAGGTCGGGATTCGGCTCCTCGTCGAAGACCCGCTCGGGGATCGTCTGATGGCCGCCCGACAGCTTCTGGTCGTAGACGACGATGGACGGAATCTGGTAGTCGTACGCGATCTCGAACGCCTTCCGGGTCTGCTCGTAACACTCCGCGGGGTCGCCCGGCGCGAACACGACGCGGTTGGAGTCGCCCTGACTCGTGTACAGGACGTGTTCGAGGTCGCCCTGCTCGGGCTTGGTCGGCATGCCCGTCGAGGGACCGGCGCGCATCGACTCCACCAGCACGAGCGGCGTCTCGGTGATCTCCGCGAGACCGAGGGGCTCGGACATCAGCGCGAACCCGCCCCCCGACGACCCGGACATCGCTTTCGCGCCAGCGTGGCTCGCGCCGATGGCCAGCGAAGCCGCCGCGATCTCGTCCTCGACCTGCTCGGAGATGCCGCCCATGTCCGGCAGGTGCTGGGTCATGATGGTGAACACGTCGGTCCACGGCGTCATCGGGTAGCCCGAGATGAACCGACAGCCCTCGTCGAGCGCCCCGTACGCGATGCCGTGCGAACCCGAGACGAGGACCTGCTCTTCGTCGTGACTGCCGGTAGGCGCGCGGAGGTCGTGGGTGTGTTCGTAGTCCTCGTTGACCGACTCGTAGGCCTCGTGCAGGATGGTCAGGTTGGACTCCAGCACGTCGCCGCTCATCGCGTCCTCCATCAGGTTCTCGATGGGGTCGAGATCGAGGTCCAGCAGGGCCGCGGTCGCACCCACGCCCGCGGTGTTCCGCATGACCTCGCGCCCGTGCTCCTTGGCGAGTCCTCGGAGGTCGAGGTCGTACACGTGCCAGTTGTTCTCTTTGACTCGCTCGTCGAAGTTCTCGATCTCGTCGGTGTCGAGCAACCCGGCGTCGTAGACGATAACCCCGCCCTCGCGGAGTTCGTCGAGGTTCTCCGACAACGGCTTGATCTCCTCGTTGCCGTAGTAGGCCTCCTCCTGCGGGTTCCGGGCGAAGCTGTCGCCCAGCGAGAGCAGGAAGTTGTAGCCGTCACCCCGCGACTTTACCGGTTCGTCGCTCGCCCGAATCTCTACGTACGTGTGGCCGCCGCGGATGCGCGACGGGTAGTGGCGGTGCGTGAAGACGTTCAGACCCGAGCGCATCAGCGCTTTGGCGAAGTTCTGGCTCGTCGAGTCGATTCCGTCACCGGAACCGCCCGCGATTCGCCAGATGAGTTCGTCATCGGTCATATTGGTTGTTCACGGCCGTTAGGCCCAGTGTTCCGAGATTGGGGATGGACGCAGTAAAGGCTTTGCTATCGATTAGCAAGGAATGTTCATGAAGGTTCGGGGATGCGAGTTATTTTCTAAGTGTTGAAAATATGGGGTCAAGAGACAATCTGAGAGATTTGAATCTTCCTCCCGTCCTGTATCTCTACATTCAGTTGATAGAACCCGGTCCCTTCTTGAATAGTGAAGTTGTATTCCGCTGTCTCGCCGCTCTCCAACTCCACTACCGCCGAATAATTAATCGGGTTATCTGTCGGCTCTGGGAAGACCGATTTGTACGTTTTGTTCGCGTTCGCGGCCACGTTCACTACGGTATTGAAGATGCATTCGTGTTCCCGATCTACCGTTATATACATCGTCGTGTTCGAACGGCTGTAGTTCTCTATTCGAATCCCGCCATCAAGTCCCGACTCGGCCGCAACCCCGTCGCACTCAACGGTCGTGAGCTGACTCTCTTCTTCCGCTTCTGTAACGCCGTTCATTCTCGACAGACACCCCGAAGTGAGCCCTGCAGTGGCGAGAACCGTATTGCCGAGAAACTCTCGTCGACTACAGCTCATGTGGTTTTTATTATCATCTATCGGCAAATATCTTTTGGAGAAGGTTTGAAATGATCGGCTCTCTACCCGAGTGCGTAGATGCTTCCACCGCGAGTTGCTACGTAAAGCTGGTTACCGAGAACTTCTGGTGGATGAGTAATGCTATCGAACACCATGTCGCTCCGCTGAACCCGCGGGAATTCCACCCGCCAATTCTCCGTCCCCGACTCGGAAGCTGTAGACTCAATGGCGTTGCCCATGGTGGTGTAGTAAATACTGCCTCCCTTCACCACTGGTCGGGTAACGGCAGTCCCGACTTCTTTTTCCCACAACTTCTGCTGGTTCTTCAAGTCAAATGTATGTACCTTCGACCCGCTACTCACGTACAACTTCTGGTTGCTGGTTATCGGCTTCGTGCCTACTAATGGATGGCCGACACTCCACGCGGAGAGTTGACTTCCATCTCGTGGGTTGAGGACGTAGAGGCTTCCATCATCACTAACGACGTAGACCCCATGTCGGGAGGTGGAAATCGAAGTAGTGATTTCGTTGCCAATATTCTGTCTCCATACCTCCGTTCCCGTTTGACGGTCAATCGCATGAATGTTGCCAGCGCGGTCGGCACCAAAGACGGAGTCTCCTCGTAGAGCAGGCTGGGACCAACTATCTCCATTTAGCGAGTACTCCCAAGCCTTTCGTCCACTCTCCCGTTCGATTCGTAGAACCGCTCCTGACGATTCGTCGCCGCTTGCTCCACTGGAGACGTAAAGAGCATCACCGGTAACACTAGGGGAGCTATTTCCACCCCACCCCGTTTCTACTGACCAGTTGATTTCCCCCGTCGGTCTGTCGATGGAATAGACTTTGTTGAAGGCACTCACGAAGACCGAGTCTCCATCGACGATGGGGCGTGATTTTATCCGTCCGCCGTTAAGTTGGTTGATCCAGCGCTGGTCTCCAGTCACTGTGAGTGACACGATACTATTCTCCTTTCCGAAGTATAGTGCGTTCTTTGAGGTAGCGATCGGAGAGAGAAGTTCGCTTTCCGTATTCCGCTTCCAGTGTTCCGTGACTCCCTGTCTTGTGTCTACGGCTCCTGCTGTCCCCACCGACACATTAACGGCAATTCCCGTTCCGAGACTCGCTAACATATCACGTCTACTGAATTTGGATATTGCAATTAATAGATTTTTACTATTACTATTAATATCTTTCTGAGAAATTATATATTGTGGAAGAGTTTTTATTGTTATATGGCATACGCTGGAATAGCCATCTTCGTCACCCAAGCAGAGTACGATGACAACGGGTACGCGGCACGCGATCTAGTAGCCGATGAACTAGCTACGCGACTGGATAATACAAACATAAGCTATGACATAGTGAAAGCGAGCGACACGCCAAGTGTAAGCACTCAAGACCCCAGTTGCGGATCAGGGTTACTCAATGAGTGGGACCGGTTGATTAACAATCAGGCAGTAGTTCCGAATACGGCAGATAGCCATCTCCTGATTACCAACAGCACGTCGACCAAAGGATGTGGCGAAGTGCCCGGAGATGCCTGCGTCTTCGGGGCGGGCCCGAGCCTAGCCAGTGCGAGTAGTATCGATGAATACGGGAGTGGAACGGAGTACTACGCGTTTAATGGTTGTTGTCACGAAATCTTCCACAATTTCAACTGCAATCACAAGCACGGTGACAACCAGTTCAAGACGCCTTCTTCGAAACCCGACGGTTATTATGTCACTCCGATGTTGACCGGTTATAAAAACAAACTGTGTGGACAAGACAACCCCTGTAACAACTACATAGATTGCGATAATATCGAGGGACATGACGCCCAGTGGTCGGACTGCGCAGAGAGCCAAGCAGAAACGTACCTTTCGTAAGCGAACTATCCCTTCCTCTTCTACTGCTATCGTCGGGTTATCAAAAACGGGATGCACTCGTCGTCGGATTGCTCGTCGTCCAAAAATTTCGATAGATATCGCTACTTTACGACTCCTTCGTCCGAATGATCTCCCGCATGTTGACGTAGATGTCTCGCGGTGAGGTCTCCTCGTCGGGGTCGTAGAGGTCGCTAATGAGAGGGCAATCCCCTCATCCGATATTAAAATTATTATAAATAGATGCGAAATTATATAAGTGGAAGCGTGACAAAACCGTCGCATGTGGAAGAAGACGTTCGTCGTCGCCCTCGCACTGCTGACCGTAGCGTCGACTGCTGCCGGAACTGTCCCGCTGGCCGACACCACCAGCTCGAACGAAGCTCCATTGGCTGACGCCGGACTCGACCAAGAAGTGACGAAAGATGCAACAGTGATACTCGACGGCACCGGCTCACGCGATCCCAACGGAGACATCGAACGGTACAACTGGTCGATTCGGACGCCGAACGACGAGACCATCACCTCCGAGTGTCCCGATTGTGCTCGAACGAAGTTCGCACCGTCCGAACTCGATCGGTATCG
>PXSM01000043.1:0-2990 GCA_003023465.1 Halobacteriales archaeon SW_6_65_15
CCACATCTCGACGGCGGCTATCCCGAGTGACCCTGCCGTGCTGACGACGAGTTTGAGGCCTGCCGCGAGGTTGATGGGCCACAGCGCCATGCTCTGGAGCTGTTCGAACATCGTGTTCATCGTCTCGATGTGGGTGGCTTCGGGCTCGGGCGACTCATTTCGGTCGAGCTTCTGCCAGTAGCTGGCCTCTATCGCCTTGAACTGCTCGCGCATCTCCTCGACCTTGCGTTCCCGGACGTCGAGTAATCCACTCCGAAGCGAGAGAACGCCGTAGAAGGTAAGACCGAGCAAGAACGCGAGCATGAGTCCGTAGACGACCAGTGCGGCGGTCCGGAACCACGGTCGGTCGAGGAACGACACGCTCGACAGGACGACGAAGTCGAGGGTGACGAGGAGGATGCCGTAGCTGATAAGGTCCACGATGGCCTCGCCGACGCCTCGATAGCCGCCCACGCCGTCGGGCGCGAGGATGTCAACGTCGATGATGTAATCGTTCGAAATCCTGTGGATCAGGTAGGCAGACCCGAACAGCGGCGGGTAGAAGAACCCGTGTCCGGCACCGTAGGCGTAGTTGAGGAAGAGGTAGGGATAAGAGTCGAACACGTCGAGGGCTCCCATCACGACCAGCGTGAACACGCCACCGACGAGTCCGCCGAGGAAGATAGCGAGGGGGCTGAACGCCCAGTCCATGGTGGTCTCGAACTCCTCGACCAGTTCGGGCGCGTCAATCTCGCGTTCGCGGTCGAACACGACCTTGTGGGCCTCGGTTCGGTCGAGCACGTCGGCGAGGTCCTTCTTCGTCCGGTCGAAGATGGCGTGGAATTGCCTGAGGACGAACAGGACCGCGACCACGTAGACGACCCCGGCGAAGAGCGGATAGTTGTACGGAATCCCCGCGTCGGGGAACCCGACGCGGACGACGCTCGCAACCGCCGACAGAACCGCGAGGAGCGCGACGGTCGTCGTGAACGAGATCGGGAACCGGCCCTCGAAGAGTGCGTCCGGTGGATACTCGTGTGATCGGTCGTCGTCGGGCACCCGTTCGTCCGCAGTCGAGGGCTCCCCCTCCAGATCGGGCTCCGCGTCACCCAGCCAGTCGAAGTCGCTCTCGGCCTTCTCCGCCATTTTCTCACCCTCCGGAAGAAATTATTTATATCTTACCAGTCTTGAAGGGAGGAGATAGCTGGAAGTCCGTCGAGCCGCCGTTGCGGTGCAGAAGGTGTGGTGATTCTGCGCCAATATCGCTATTTCGGAACAGTTGTATTTTCGTCACTAGGGCCAATTACCGTTCCATACGGAACTCATAAACCATATTTCGCAATATGGAATTCAGAAGAGTAAGCGGACGCCAGAAGCCAGCAGAACCGACGGGAGAGATGCTGATTGGAGTGTTTCTGGCCACTCGGTGGAAATCGGCTCGTTTTCTAAAAGTTCAAATGCGCGCCGACGCAACCGTCGAGCAACATGGATTCGGACGGAGACGGGTCGGACGCCGAGAGCGCGACTTCCGGAGACGAGTACACCTTCGACGACCTGAGCGTCGTGATGGGCACCTACAACGAGGAGGCGGCCATCGGCACGGTCCTCGACGATATCGAGCGCGTCACCGACGGGTGGGCCGAGGTCGTCTGCGTTGACGGGTCGTCGGACCGCACGCCGGAGATCGCCGACCAGCGCGGTGCGCGGGTCGTCCGACAGGAGCCGCAGGGCTACGGCGTCGCTGTCCGTGAGGCTCTGCTCGCGGCCGACCGCCCGGTGGTCGTGACGACCGACTGCGACGACACCTACCCGATGGAGCAGCTCCCGGAGTTCCTCGACTGGATCAACCGGGGCTACGACGTGGTGAGCGGCGACCGCCTCTACTGGGGAGCCGAGGCGATGCCGGACCTCAACCGCTGGGGGAACCACGCCTTCGCGGCGCTGGCGAGCCTCCTGCTGGGCGAGCGCGTCCACGACACGACCACCGGGATGCGAGCCTACCGCCGGGACGTAATCGAGGACGTCGCGTGGACCGAGAACACCGGCCTCTCGGCGGAACTGCTCATCCGGCCCCTCGCCAGAGGCTACGACGTGCGCGAGATTCCCATCGAGTACGACGAGCGCGCTGGCGAGACGAAGCTCGATCCCTTCACCGGCGGTGCGGCCATCGCCAAGTCCATCGTGAAGGTGTGTCTCGAAGAGCGGAAACGGTAGCGAGAGTGTCGGAATCGGTGGTTTTCGGATGCACTTGGTGAATTAGCCACTCCGGCGTGCGCTGGCGAGGCCCTGTGCCGAGCCTTCATCGCGCGAGGGATGAGTAGCGCAACGCAGTGAGCAACGCAATCGGCTGGGGAGGGCGTGGTTCTCGCGGCCCAGCTATTTGGGTGGATGAAAGGGGCCGCCCGGTCGCGCCCTTCGGGCGGGGGCTTTCTACAACTCCTTTACTGCAACGGTCATCCACAGTGGCGATTACCGGTGAGCCGATGAGACCGCACCGCAACCGTAACCGCGACCGGCCGGGAGCGTTCGAAAAACTTCTCGCCGACGAAACGACGACGCCAAAACTGAACACGACCTCTAGACGTAGCCCGCACAGTTATTCTGCTACAAGCAGTACCACACGACATGCCAGCCGACGTACCCGGCATCCACCACGTCACGGCCATCGCCAGCGACCCGGGACAGAACCTCGCGTTCTACACGGAGACGCTGGGCCTCCGACTGGTGAAGCAGAGCGTCAATCAGGACGACGTGTCCGTCTACCACCTGTTCTACGGCGATTACTCGGGGAGTCCGGGAACGAGCATGACGTTCTTCCCCTACACCGGCGCGCGGCAGGGACAGGTGGGCACCGGACAGGTCAGCACGGTCGCGTTCCTGATTCCCGAGGAGTCGGTCGACTACTGGACGGAGCAGCTGGAATCCGAAGGCGTGGATTTGGACGAGCCCCGCGAGCGGTTCGGCGACACCGTGATTCCGTTCCGGGACCCCGACGGCTTGCCGCTCGAACT
>PXSM01000043.1:3073-8326 GCA_003023465.1 Halobacteriales archaeon SW_6_65_15
CGAGCGCCACCGCCAGCGGTTCGAATCCTCGGGCGAGTTGGGGTACGTCGTGGACCTGCTCGAAGACCCGCAGGCTCCGCGGGGCCAACCCGGCGCGGGCACCGTCCACCACGTCGCGTTTCAGGTGACCGACGAGGACCAACCGGAGTGGCGCGGCGTGCTGATGGACCACGGGCTCAGACCGACCGAGATCATCGACCGCAAGTGGTTCCACTCGGTGTACGCCCGGACGAAGGGCGGCGTCCTGTTCGAGTACGCCACGAAGTCGCCGGGGTACACGGTGGACGAGGACCTCGACGAACTGGGCGAGCGACTGGTGCTCCCCGAGTGGCTGGAGGACCGCCGCGACGAGATCGAGGCGGGACTGCCGGACCTGCGGGCGGAGCGGTCGGCCGAGTAGTGGATGGCCGGCCAAGAGATGAGATACATCCCTATTTCCTAAAGAACGAATTTCGTTTCCAAAACGGGCGTCTGCCAGTGTTTACTCCTCGACGGCCAGTTCCTCGCCGTCCAGCGCCTCGTCCATCGCGCGGATCAGCGCGCGGGCCTTGTCCAGGGTCTCCTCGTGTTCGGCGTAGGGTTCCGAATCGTGGACGATGCCCGCGCAGACCCGGAGGTAGTAGCTGTCGCCGGACCGGACGAGCGTCCGGATGGTCATGTTCAGGGTCGCGCGCTCGTCGAAGCCCACGACGCCGATGGCTCCGGTGTAGGGGCCGCGCCGGGTCCACTCCAGTTCGTCGATGATCTCCATCGTGCGGGGCTTGGGCGCGCCCGTGATGGTCCCGCCGGGGAACACCGCGGCGATGGCGTCGGGTAGCGAGGCGTCCGGACGACGGCGGCCCTCCACCTTCGAGACGGTGTGGAGCACCTCCGAGTAGCGGTCGATGCGCCGGTAGTCGGTCACCTCGACCGAACCGTACTCGCAGACCTTCCCGAGGTCGGTGCGTTCGAGGTCCACCAGCATCGCGTGCTCGGCGTGCTCCTTCTCGCTGTCGAGGAGTTCGCATTCGAGTTCCCGGTCCGCCTCGGGGGTGTCGCCCCGGGGTCGCGTCCCGGCGATGGGTTCGGTGACGAGGCGGTCGCCCTCGCAGTCGAGCAGGAGTTCGGGGCTGGCGCTGACGACATCGACGCCCGGGAATTCGAGCAGCGCGGAGTACGGCGCGGGGTTGACCCGCCGGAGCGCCGCGAACGCCGCGACGGGGTGGACCCCCGCAGGTGCGACGAGTCGCTGGGAGACGTTCGCCTGAAACGTCTCGCCGTCGCGGACGTACTCCTTGACCCGCCGGACGCGCTCGGCGTACTCCTCGCGGCCCACCTCGTTCCGGAAGGTCGCGGTCTCTCCGGGCGCTGGCGGGGCCTCGGGAGCAGGGTCGCCCTCGCGGGCGCGCCGGGCGAGGTCGCGGGCGCGCTCGACGGTCCGGTCGTAGATCGCTCCTACGTCCGCGCCCGAATCGTCGCTCGGTTCGCCGTCCGAATCGTCATCCGGCGCGACCCGCGGACAGCAGGTGATCCGAAGCTCGGTCGGGCCGTCGCCTCGGGGCTCGCGCCACGCGGCCACCCGGTCGTAGACGCCGAACTGCATCCGGGAGAGTCCCCGGTCGTCCTCCGCCGTGTCGGGCAGGTCCTCTAGCTCGCGGGCCACGTCGTAGGAGAGCCAGCCGAACGCCCCGCAGGGGTACGGCGCGTCGCAGTCCCCGCGGACGAGTCGTTCGTCGTCGAGGAGGGCTTCGAGCGCGGGGAAGGCGTCGGGGGTCTGGGGAGAGCCATCGGTCGTCAGCCAGCGCTCGGGGTCGGTGGCGAAGTAGCCCCAGCCCTCCTGTCCTCCCGTGGTTTCGAGGTACACCCATCCCGCTCCGTCGCACCCCTCCTCGTCACGCCCGTCCTCGTCGCATCCCTCCTCGTCGGGCGCGGGTTTCTGGCGCACCCGCCGGTAGGCGTCGTAGGGGTCCGCGACCGTCGTCCGGACCTCGACCGGGACGCGGGCCGGGGAGTCGAGGGAGGCGACGAGGTGCTGGAAATCCTCGCGAGTCGTGACGACTCGGAGGTTGTTCACGCCAGCGAGTACCGCGTCGGGGTTTATCTTTGAATCGGTCTCCCTGCTGCTCTCGCGACCCGGAATCGGTCTCGTTCACTCCGGCGGTCGCGGCCGCGCCACGAACGACCGCTTCACCACGTCGAACGGGTCGTAGGCCGACTGGTGACACTGGCAGTAGATCTGGTCGGCCGCGCCGAACTTCCGGCTGTCCTCGTAGGCCTTGAACGCCGGGACGCAGCAGAAGTGGGTGCACTTCGCCAGCACGGCGAGGAAACCGCGTTCGGTGCTGGCCGACAGCCACTCGCTCTCCTCGGCCATCGCCTCGACGCGCGGGCTTCGGACGAGCTGTACCGGCAGGGTGTCGCGGGGTTCGACCTCCTGGGAGCGCCACGTCACCTTCGCGGGCTTGCCGAGGCCGTCGCGGCCGACCTCGTTGCCCCACGACTCGTAGTCGTCGAAGTGCTCGACATGGACCTTTTCGTCGCCGTCGAAGGTCTCGTTCTGCCAGTCGTAGGGCGAGGGGCTCCCGTACCGGAGGTAGTCGTCGTGGTCGGCGTCGGGCCGGACGTTCGGGTTCGTCTCGACGCCGCAGTACTGGAACCACGTCGAGGAGTAGGTGACGCCCCCGAGGTCGGTCTCCGCGACGGTGACGACCCGGCCATCGTCGGTTTCGACCTCCTTTGCCTCGGGCCAGACGCCCTTGAGGTACCCCTCCGAGTCGATCCCGACGGGGATCTGTGGCATCGCGCGCGGTGCCGGGCCGTCGGTGTTCCGCGGGCCGAAGTAGGCGACGCTCCCGCCGCCCTCGCCGGGGGCCGACGTGGCGGAGTTGACGACGCCCGCCGCGCCCGTGCCGACGCCCGCGAGGGTCGCACTGCCGACGATGCCCTTCACGAACCGGCGGCGCTCGCTCTCGGTCGGATACTTGTCACTCGCGTCGGTCATGGTGTCTCTGGTGAATCCGGTCGGTCGGCGTCCTGTGCGTGAACCTGAGCATCGAGCAGAAAGTTGTTGGGGGAAAAACGTTAATCGGTTGTTCGTTTTCAGAAACTGATAATCGCGGTAGGGAGTTTGGGGTCGCTGTCGAACGTTGTTGGTCTCGTGTACTTTCGGCCCTGCGTATCTAGAAATATCTGTAGGTGGGTATTAGGAATTTATAGATAGGTATTAGATATCTATAGAAGGTAATAGGTACCTGTAAGTGTGTATAGAAAGGTTACCGATTCACCTCGGTGAATCGGAGATTTTCGGAGACGACCAAGTGAGTAATGCAGTCGGTTAGTGAGGACGTGGCCGTCGTATTGTTGTTACTCGTTGGCTTCGGCAATAGCTAGCTCGTTCGATACCCACCCGATTGCGATTACAGCGCAGGCATTCGGAAACGTCGCTCCGACGATTCAGCCAACCGCGTAGATTCGTAATTAGCTACCAGAATTTTCGATAACCGGGGTTGTCCGTCGAAGGTAGCGTCCACGAAAAATCGTTGCAAGCGAAGGGAGCGACCAGATTAGGCGACTTCGTACTCGCCGAGAACCTGGGAGTTGTCGCCGCTGTCGCTCGTCCAGACCACGCGGATGGTTTGGCCAGACGAAATTGCTGTCTCGCCACCGTCTTCGTAGTGCGTAATCGTCTCGGAATCACCAGCAGTTACCTCGTTACCATCCGTATTCCATGGCTCGGTGCCAGTATCATCCGTGTAAGCGGCATTTCCATCAACGGTGACCTTAATGTTGTTGTGAGCAATAGTATCTCCACCATCGTGAGTGATGGTAACTTCAGGAACACCGTTTTGGTCGAACGCGAAGCTCACCTGCGGAGCAGTACTCTGCACGTTCTGTCCGAGTCCGAGGACGAACGTCCCGATGACTGCCGCCAGAATCACCGTGATGGCGACCATCAGGATGACCCCGATGACCGGCGAAACCGCGTCGTCGTCCGTGAGTAGGTTTTTGAGTTTCATCGTTCTACGAACTCCTTATCGGGCCTCGAACTCCGCGAGGACCTGACTGTTGCTTCCGTCGTCGCTCTCCCAGATGACCTGAACCGTGTCGTCGCCACCGACGCTCTGACAGGTGTACGAGTCGCCTGCAGTCACTTCAGAGTCCGTCCAGTCGCTGTCCTCACTTCCGGTGTCACAGTCAACGGAAAGCTGCGGCCTCTCGATGCTGTCACCGCCGTCGTGAACCACGACCACGTCACTGTTCCCTGCCGCCTTATCGTCGAAGCTGAAGCTCGCCTGCGGAGCCGACGATTGCACGTTCTGTCCGAGTCCCAGCACGAACGTCCCGATCACTGCGGCCAGAATGACCGTGATGGCCACCATCAGGATGACCCCGATGACCGGCGAAACCGCGTCGTCGTCTGTCAGTAGTTGCTTGAGTTTCATGTTCTCGTATTCCTCCTGTTTCCGGCACGTTATCAGCCCTGAGAAGCGGCCGGGTCATTTATTGTACCGCGGTCACACGGTCCAATCGTCGAATGGGGTCCGCCGATGCCGCCCCGACCCGACACTTCTCTGACTGTGATACGTGCTTAATTGGCCCGTTCACAGTCCCCCTATATAAATACTTGCTTACTTGAAAAGGGAATTATAGAATTTGAGAGGTCTGTGGAAGTTAGTAGGATACATAAGTTATAAAACCAACGGTTCGGGAACGCGCAGATTTAAGGCCGGGCGGCCGAATCTCGCAAACGAATGAGCCAGCAGGTGTCTCCGGAGACCCTTCGGTCGGCCCTCCAGTCGCTGGCCGCCCGACTCGGCAAGACCCCGACCGTGGTGGACATGCACGAGGAGGGCGAGTACGACCCGAAGCAGTATCAGGAGGTGTTCGGCGGCTGGAACGAGGCCCTGGAGGCCGCTGGCCTCGACCCCGACGAGATGGGCTCGAAGCGCATCCCCGACCGCGAACTGCTGGCGGAACTCCAGCGACTCTACTCCGAACTCGGCACGCCGCCGACCCAGCGCGACATGACCGAGCGCGGCGAGTACTCCAACCGGACCTACCAACTCCGATTCGGCAGCTGGTCGAAGGCGCTACAGGAGGCGATGCTGGAGACCAACGACGGCATCTCCGAGGCCGAACTCCTCCGGGAGATCGAGCGCCTCGCCGACGAACTCGGCCGCGCGCCCAAGGCCGCCGAGATGGACGAGCAGGGCGCGTACGCACCGGTCACCTACCACCGCCGGTTCGGGTCGTGGCGGCAGGCGCTCGCCGAGG
>PXSM01000044.1 GCA_003023465.1 Halobacteriales archaeon SW_6_65_15
CCAGTGGGGCCGAACACCTGTTCAGCCACCAGCTCGACCGCATGGTCCCGGACGCCGCGCTCCACGGCCATCAGGTCGGCGTCGGCACGATAATCGCGGAGTACCTCCACGGCGGCAACTGGCAGGGCGTCCGTCGCGCCCTCGACACCATCGACGCACCCACGACCGCGGAAGAACTCGGTATCGACTCCGAGACGGTCGTCGCGGCGCTCACCTCGGCCCACGAGGTCCGGGACCGCTACACGATTCTGGGCAACGGGATGAGCGAGGCCGCGGCGTACGAGGCCGCCGAAACGACGGGCGTCATCTGATCGTCGGCGGTCCGCGTCGAACTCCGCTCAGTTCTGCCGGTCGTCCCCGGCGATGTCGAGGAACGCGAGCGCTCCGCCGAGCAGGCGAGGTTCTTCAGGAAGTGGAACATCTCTTGCTCTTGCTGTTCCTCGTCGTCTATCGTCCAGAAGTCGTGCATGACGGGCGTGATGCTCAAGAAGAAGGTCGTAATCGCTCCGGCGGAGAGCCGCGGGAGCTTCCACGTCGCGATACCGAGCCCACCGAACAGTAGACTGTCGCTGACCAGCGGGACGGTCGTCTCGGCCATCGGCGCACTCTTGCTCTCGGCGTACTGCGTGTACTCATCGAGGCCCTGGAGGTTGTTCACCGCCATGGACGCCAGCACGCCCCCGAACAGGCCGCGGGCGAGCCGGAAGGTGGTGGAGTCGGTCTTCGGCGGAGTCTCCCCGGTCACGCTCTCTTTCGCTCGCTGTGCGGTTTCCGCGACGCTCTCGGTCGATTCGTTCTGTAGTAGCGACAGGGGCTCCGGTAGGGTTGGGACCGACTTTTTCCCCGGAATCGGAAACTCGGCCAGTTCGTCGTACAGGAGGTCGTCGGGGCGTTCCTCCCACCACCGGACTTCGGCGATTTCGCCTTCGCGGGGTCGAGGCTCGCCCGAAACGTGTTCAGCGTCGAAGACGACGATGAGTCGGTGGACGAGTGGCGGTTCTCTCCCGCCGCTTGCTGGTCGGCTCTCGTCTTCCCCGTGACGGACCATGATGTGGTGGGCCTGCCGGACTCCCCGAAGTTCGACTTCGACGCCGGCCTCCTCGCGGGTCTCCCGCCGGGCTGTCACTTCGAGGGACTCGTCGGCCTCGTGCTTGCCGCCGGGCTCGCTCCACGCCGTCTCGCCCACGTGGCGTACCAGCAGGACGCGGCCGTCGTCGTCGGTCGTCCAGCATCCGGCCCCGCCGAGGGTCCCGGCCTCGAACCGCTCCCGGACCGTCTCGTACGCCTCCGGCAGGTGGTGCCACGTCTTCTCGACCACCTCGAAGTCGCCGTATTCGGATTCGAGGCGGTCGATGGCGTCGGCGACTCGACGACGCGAGCGCTCCGTGATGGACACGCGAACGGTTACGGAGACGCGCAGGAAAGCCGTTGCGGTCGGCCGTGAGACCACCGACACGAATTTGGTGTGGCCGTCGGTAGACCCGGTCGCATGTCGAACCCGTGGGGACT
Organism: Halobacteriales archaeon SW_6_65_15; assembly: GCA_003023465.1. Classification (GTDB taxonomy): domain Archaea; phylum Halobacteriota; class Halobacteria; order Halobacteriales; family Haladaptataceae; genus Halorussus. Next base: position 1,510 of record PXSM01000044.1, read on the forward strand.
CGAGGCGACCGCGTTCGAGGGCCGGACCGACGAGTTCTACTGGCTCTGGATCGTCGCCACGACGACGTACGGCGTGGGGGACGTGGTGACCACGGTCGCGCTCCTGTATTTCGAAGCGTCGGTCGGCGAGGCGAACGCGCTCGTCCGGGTCGCGACGGAAACCTTCGGGCTTGGGGGGTTGGTCGGGGTGAAACTCGCCGTGTTCTTCCTCTGTCTCGGCCTCCACGTCTTTGCCATTCGGGACACAGACGACCCGGTGGTCGTCTACGCGCCGCCCGCCGTCCTCGCGGTCGTCGGCGCGTTCACGACCGCGTTCAACCTCAGGCTCCTGTTCGGCTGAGTCACGAGGCCGAGACGTTGCTCTCCCCGGTCGCGTTCGCGTTCGGCGTTCGGGGATGAGCCGTCGTCGGTCGTTGCGCGCCGTCGTCGGTCGTCGTCCGCGTCGGCGTGCCTTCCCCACCGGTCTCGCCCAACGACCACCAGTTTCCGTCGTCCGACCGGTTTCCGTCGAATTCGCTCTCGACGGCCGCGGTCGTCTCAGCGGTTCCGGGAGTCGTCGGCGTGATCTCCGTCGACTCGTCGCGAGTCGTCTCCCCCGTCGGGGCGGGGCGCTCCGGGGGCTCCCCGCCGGGTCGGTCCTGCAAAATCGCCACGCCGGCGCCGAGAACGCTCGCCACGATCACGAGCCCCACGACCGTGGCGCGCTTGGTCGGGAGCCCCTCGACCGACAGATCGAGATTCGGCCAGATTCGGCTCATCGGTCCTCGGGACGAACCTCCTCGCGGCCCTCGCTCGCCGCGGAACCGCGTCGGACGGACTGACTCATGGTCGATGCGCGACGGTCGACGACGGTACCCGAGCCATACCAGTCAGCTCGCACCGGTGTTGCTCTCCCCGGTGACCGAGGCGTCGGACTTCTCGTTTTGCACCCGGACGTAGAAGTGGTCCTCCGTGGTGAGGACCGCTGGGTGGTCGGCCGCTATCGCCTGGAGGTCCGCGTACTTGTTCGATGCCGGGTCCGGGAGCGACGGGTACCCGTCCTCGCCGTTCATCACGAGGAGGCTGTGACCCTGATCGTCCTCTCGAACCCGCCGAACGTCCGAGAGGACGCCCTCGCCGACGCTGTCGCCGGTGGCGTTCACGAGACTCTGGCTGACGGTGTAGAACGCGAAGGTGTACCGGAGCGTGACGAAGTTCTTCGTCGGACCGCCCCGCTCGCTGTCGTCGTCGAAGGCGGACGTGTCGGCGGCCGCGCCGTAGTATCCCGACTCCGCGCCCGGGAAGTTGTTCACGAGAGGGAGGTCGAGGTTCTGCTCGGCGTCGTCGGTCGAACCGACCGACAGACCGTTCACGTAGGACTCCGCAGTGACACCGCCGGCGTACCCGAAGTCGGCACTCTCGTAGTCCGGGCGACCGTGCTCGTTCACCACTTCCACGGGCCGCGGCAGCGGGCGAGGGTCCTCGTCGCTCGCGTTGCGGGCGTTGGTCGAGCGATTCAGGATCTTCGAGAGCGGGTCCACGTACTCCAGGTAGCCACTCGTTCCCGGATCGCTCGCGTCCACTCCCTGCAGGGTGTCGCCGGTCAGCCACGGCGTGCTCCGGAAGATCGGGTGGTAGGTCCCGCCCTGGTTTTTCTTCCCGAGCTTCGCCTCGATGACGTAGAAGACCTTCCCGATCGCCTCGTCGAAGTTCTCCCACTCGACGCGGAACGTCGGATCGATGGTGACCCGAGAGAGGTCGCCCCGGTCGTTTTTCAATTTCTGCGGGTTGCCCGCCTTGATGCCGACGGACGCGGTCGCCGTGCTCTCGCCAGTGAAGAGTGCGAGGCCGCTTCCGGCCGCAGCGAGGCCGCCAACTGTACCTAGTACCTTCCGCCGATCGAGTTCGATATTCGATTTCATGATTAAGTCGTGCTTTCGAGTGCCCGCTCACGCACCCCTTCGCACTCGTTTTCCTTCGACTACCTTTCCCGTATTATTCATAAACTCCGACAAGAGGTGCAAACGCACCGAGAATTCGTGAAGGCCCTCCCTGAAGAGACGCAAGCACTATTTACGGCCTCACAAAGAAACCCTACATCGAAAGTCAGCGAGGCGTTCGATTGGCACGCGAATGATTTCACTGACCGAATACCTGTAACTCGCCGGAAGGTAAATAGTAATTGAAAATTATGTGTAGGGTGAAGTTAGGAGCCATCCCGAGTCGATAAGGGAAAATTACCGAGAAAATGTCAACCGAAATGGTCGACCGGGCGGAGGGCCCCGACGACGAAGCCGAGGAGTTCTCGCGGGAGGTAGTGTTCGAGATGCTCAGCAACCAACGTCGGAGATACGTCATCCACCGCCTCCTCGACGCGGACGAGGAAGTGGAACTACGCGAACTGTCCCGGCTCGTCGCCGCCTGGGAGAACGGCAAGGATCCCGACGACATCACGCCCAAGGAACGCCGGCGGGCGTACAACGCGCTCCAGCAGGTCCACCTGCCCAAGATGGACGACGCGGGGCTCGTCGAGTTCAACGCGTCTCGTGGCACCGTCGCGGCCGGCGACGATCTGGACGACCTGCAGGTGTACCTCGAAATCGTGCCCGGGAACGAGATCTCGTGGAGCCAGTACTACGTGCTGCTCGGTGCGTTCGGCGCGTCCCTCTCGCTGGCGACCGGAGTCGGCGTGCCCCCGTTCGACCGGATTCCGGGCGTCCTGCTCGCGGGAGCCATCGCGCTCCTGTTCGTGGTCTCCGGACTGGCCCACGTGTACCACGGTCGGAAGACGCGACTCGGTGCCGACGGGAACCCGCCGACAGTCGACGTGTGACCCGCCGGCTCGTCGCTTCGTTTGGGGCGGCCACTCAGACGTGCTCGTCGAAGAACTCGGCGACGGTGGTGTAGGCCTCGATCCGGTTCTCCAGCTTGGTGAAGCCGTGGCCCTCGTCGTCGAATATCAGCTTCTCGACGGGGACGCCCTGCTCGGCGGCCGTCTCGGCGATCTGCTCGGCCTCGCCGACGGGAACGCGGGGGTCGTTCGCGCCGTGGAGCACGACGAGCGGCGCGTCGATGTTCTCGATGTTGTTCGTCGGACTGATGGATTCGAGGAACTCCCGGTCTTCGGCCAGCGAGCCGTACTCGGCCTCGCGGTGCTCGCGCCGCCAGTCGCCCGTGTTTTCGAGGAACGTTACCCAGTTGGCGATGCCGACGATGTCCACGCCCGCCGCCCAGAGGTCGGGGTACTCCGTCAGTGCCGCCAGCACCATGAACCCGCCGTAGGAGCCACCCATGGCGACGATGCGGTCGGGATCGACGGCTCGCTGGTCGCGGAGCCACCGGACTCCGGCCTCGATGTCGGCCACCGAGTCCATCCGGTTCTCCACGTCGTCGAGCGCGGCGTACGCCTTGCCGTAGCCCGACGACCCCCGGACGTTCGGCTCGAAGTAGGCGTACCCTCGGTTCAGGAAGTACTGCTTGACCGGGCTGAACGAGGGGCGACGCTGGCTTTGGGGGCCGCCGTGGATGGAGACGATGACGGGCGTCTCGCCGGGTTCGGCGTCGTCCGGCACCGAGAAGAAGGCCGGAATCTCCCTCCCATCGAACGACTCGTACCGGACGAGTCGCGGCCGGACGAACGACTCCTTCGGGAGTCCCGCAGTCGCGGCGTCGGTCCACTTCTCCGCCGCGCCCGATCCCACGTCCGCGACGTAGACGTTGGTGTTCTCGTCGCTGCCCGTGACCGTGAGGGCGAATCGCTCGGCGTCGTCGTCGAACGTCGCCGCCCCGTAGACGCCCCGAGGGAGGTTCGGCGTCGGGAACTCCCGGAAGGTGGTCTCGCCCGTGAGTTCGCCCACGGTCAGCTCGGTGTAGCCGTCCACGTTTCGGGCGAAGACGAACCGGCCGGTGTCCTCGTCCAGCGTGAAGTGCTCGACGTCCCAGTCGCCCCCGTCGTCGACCACTTCGAGGTCGCCCGAGTCGAGGTCGAGGCGAGCGAGGTACTTCGTGTCGGCGTTCTCGTCGGTCCGGAGGTAGAGCGCCTCGCCGTCGGGACCCCAGTTGACGTTGGCGTACTGGGCGTCGCCCTCGTGGGGCGTGACGTGCTCGCGCTCGCCCGTCTCCACGTCGAGGACGTACACGTCCCTGTCGAAACTGGAGTGGGCTTCGAGCATGGCGAGGCGGGTGTCGTCCGGACTCCACCCGACCGCCCAGAGCCACCCGTCGCCCTCGTAGATTCGCTCTGCCTCGTCACCGTCGCGATCCTGCACGTACACGTCGAACACCGACCCGTCGCGTCGATTCGAGGTGAACGCGAACTGCGACCCGTCGGAGTTCCACCCGCCCCAGTTGTGAATCGACTCGGGCGTGTCGGTGAGTGGCGTCATCGTCTCGCCGTCGCCGTCGAGTCGGAAGAGCTGGGTGTGTTCGTCGCCGCCCTGATCCATCCCGAAAATCAGTTCGTCGCGCTCGGGCGACCACGAGGCGACGCTGACCCGCTCGTCCTCGAACGTGAACTGGCTGCGGGACGCCGGTCGTGTCCATCAGGAACGTGAGGCGCTCTCCGTCCGGACCGAACGAGGGAGTGTTCGCACTCCGGACGTTGAGATAGCGCTCGAAGTCGTAGGTCGGCATGAGACGAGGTTGCAAGCCGACGGCTAAATCGCTTTGGACTCCGGAACGCGGCGGGGTCAGACGCAACTTCTCGCCGTTCCCGACAGGTCACCGTCGCGCTTCGAAACCAAAAAGCACGAACCCGCGCGCGACAACCGGTACGTATGAGCAACTATCTCGTTGCGATGGAGGCGGCGTGGTTGGTACGCGACGTTGAGGACATCGACGACGCCATCGGCGTCGCGGTCAGCGAGGCCGGAAAGCGGCTGAACGACCAGAGCATGGACTACGTGGAGGTGGAAGTCGGCGCGACGACCTGTCCGGCCTGCGGCGAGCCCTTCGACTCGGCGTTCATCGCCGCCGGAACCGCCCTCGTGGGGCTACTCCTCGAAATGAAGGTGTTCAACGCCGACAGCGAGGAGCACGCCCAGCGCATCGCCAAGAGCGAGGTCGGCGGTGCGCTCCGAGACGTCCCCCTCGAAGTCGTCGAGACCATCGAGTACGAGGACGAAGAAGAGATCGAAATGGGCGGCGAGGAGTAACCGACGGTTCTACCCCGGGACGCGCTCGGTGACGCAATCCACGAGGACGCGCTCGGTGACACTTTCCACGGAAAAGCGCTCGGAGAGACATCCACTAGTCTATGTGGACTGAAAGGGGCCGCCCAGTCGCGCCCGAAGGGCTTGGTCGTCTGACCGACCCCTATCCGAGGCGAACCGCAGGTGAGCCGAGGATATGTCGGTCAGCGACCGCGACCGGGCGGGGGCTTTCTAAGCCAAAGTGACGGTAGCAGTTGCGTTACGGATTCTTTCGATTGCTAGCCATACGGTGGGAGATTTCTGAACGATGCTCACGATGACCGCTCCACCAACTCCCGATGGTCGTCGAAGTGAAACCCCTTTCAATCGCCGGACCGTCGGTCCGGGTATGCTCTACGACGACGTCGAAGACCCGGCGGCGACCTCGCCAGCGGAGCTCCGCGCCGACTACGAGGCGGAACTGGCGGGCGTCGTCGAGACCCGCGGGATCGACGCAGTGGTCGAGGAGACCGACGTGGACCGCGAGACGGTGGCGAAGATCGCGGACGGGGACGCTGGCGACGTGCGCTTGGAGGACGCGGCCGCCGTCGCCACACTCGCCGACGAGGCCCCGCCGAAGGACGCGATTCTGGCGGAGGTCCGCGACACCCTGCTGATGGGGATGACGACCGCGGTCCTCGACGTGGACACCATCGGAGCCGAGATCGACGCGGACCTCGACGGCAAGCAGATCCAGCAGAAGATCGAGGGGCGCGCCCCGATGACCCTCGACGAGTACGCCCTGTTGCACCACTTCATCGCCAGCCGCCAGCGATAAAACGCCCCTCACCTGCTTGCCGGAAGTCGATAAAGACAGTACCGGAGACCGTAGTGAAGACCATTTAGAAAGCCCCGCCCGGTCGCGGTCGCTGGCCGGGATATTCTGGACCGCGCCTGCGGCGCGACCCGAATAGTTGCCCGCAGAGACGACCACGGGCCTGCGGCCCGCCGGGAGAGGCACGCTCTCCAGAGGTCACCTTCGCTGCGCTCGCGTGACCGCGACCGGGCGGCCCCTTTCTCCCACCCGGAGGTCTGTGTCACCGAGCGCATCCGGATGGTTTGTCCAGCCGAGCGCGCGTTTTGCTCGGTGGTACCGGACTTGCGCGCGCCAGACAAACCTTTTCAATTTCGAAAGAAATCTATACACATCTATAGAACGTGTTAAGTTAGCCGAAGTACCACTGTCGTACAGGTTGAGGAGTGACTCGCCGACCGCGACCTCCCTCTAGTCGGTCGAATAACACTCCGAACTCCGACAGATGGAATTCGCGGCTCCTGCGCCTCGGCGCGAATCCAGAGACCCAAATCCCTTTCAGGTCCCACCCCCAAGGGTTCGCCAATGGCGAAGTGCGACGCGTGTGGTGAGAACGAGAACATGCCGTACAAGTGCCGACGGTGCGGCGGCACCTACTGTTCGTCTCATCGGCTGCCCGAAAGCCACGACTGCCCGGGACTCAACGAGTGGAACGACCCCGACGGCGTCTTCGACAGTGGCTTCGACGACAGCGTGAACGAAACCGGTCGGAGTGCCGGCGGCGTGACCGACCGGTTCAGCGTGGACACTGGACCGGGCGGCCCGCTCGGCTACTTCCGCGGGAACATGACGTACACGTTCCTCGGGTTGATGTGGATCACGTTCGCTTTCCAATGGGGTATCGTTCCCTTCCTCCTTGGGATTCGACCGGGGTCGAGTACGTGGTACGCTATCTTCACCCTCAACTCGGAGAACATCTTTTACGGCTGGTCGTGGATCACCTCCGTCCTCTCTCACGGCGGATTCGGTCACATCGCCGTGAACTCTATCGTGCTGTACTTCTTCGGCCCCATCGTCGAGCGTCGAATCGGGAGCAAGAAGTTCACCGCCCTGTTCTTCATCAGCGGTGCAATCGCCGGAATCGCACAGGTCGGTGCGACGATGTTCATGTCTCCCGGCGCGTTCGCTCCGGTCCTCGGCGCGAGCGGTGCTATCGCGGCGATCATGGGGGTGCTCACCGTGCTGAACCCCAACCTGACCATCTACCTGTACTTCATCCTCCCGATGCCTCTCTGGCTGGCGACGACGCTGTTCGTCGGGTACTCGGCGTTCGTCAGCGCATCTGGCGGCATCGGTGCCGGAGGGGTCGCCCAGCTAGCCCACCTCGCGGGCGTCGGCATCGGCCTCCTGTACGGCATCAAGCTCAAGCGGGAGGGCGAGCGCGCCCCGAAGCAGTTGCAGTTCGGCGGCGGCCCCGGCGGCCCCGGCAGAGGCCCGGGCGGTCCCGGCGGTCGGTTCTAAGGTCGTCGCCGCGGTAGTCCCGTACGACACCAGTTCTTCCATGACACCAGTTCACCCCGAGTTCGTTCCGGACCCGTCGCTCTCCCGCGAGGCTATGGAGCAACTCCAGCGAGACCTCGCCGAGGTCGCCGTCTTCGAGGACGACCTCGGGTTCGAGCCGACCGCAGTTTCAGTCGGTTCCGACGAGACCCCCTCGAACGACGCCGAGCAGACGACCCTCGGAACCGAGAGCGAAGCGGAGGCTCCCATCGTCGCCGGCGTGGACCAGGCGTTCGTGGACGGGTTCTCCGACGAGACCCTCGCGGTCAGCGCCATCGTGGCGGCCCGAGGCGACGAGGTGGTCGAGCGCGTCCACGCGGTCGAACCCACGGAGATTCCGTACATCCCCGGCCTGCTCTCGTTCCGGGAGGGCGGCGCGATCCTCTCGGCGTTCGAGAAGCTCTCGGTCGAACCCGACCTCGCGGTCGTGGACGGGAGCGGCCGCATCCACTTCCGGCAGGCGGGCATCGCCACCCACATCGGCGTCATGCTGGACCTGCCAGCCGTCGGCGTCGCCAAGAACCTCCTCTGCGGTCGGCCCCGCGAACCCCTCGACGAACCCCTGCCCGGGGGTGCGCGGGTCGCCATCGAGGCCGACGCGAACGTGACCGCGCCGGAAGGCACCATCATCGGGTACGCCTACCAGTCCCGTCAGTACGACAACCCTCAGAAACGCCACGTCAACCCTCTCTACGTCAGTCCCGGCCACCGCGTGAGCGCCGAGACGACCACCGACATCGTGGCGCGACTCTGCGCGGGCTACAAGCTCCCGGAGCCGACGCGACTGGCCGACAGCTACGCCGACGAGGTGAAGACCGAAGTGAAGGAGTGAAGCGGCGAAAACGTCTGGATGCGCTCGGTGACGCTTTCCACGAGGATGCGCTCGGTGCGACAGACCACCGGGACGCGCTTGGTGACTCAATCCTCCGGTCTGGGTGGACTGAAAGGGGCCGCCCGGTCGCGCTTGGCTTGGTCGTCTGAGCACGGCTACTATTTC
>PXSM01000045.1 GCA_003023465.1 Halobacteriales archaeon SW_6_65_15
GGACGGCATCGACCTTGAGCCGGCCGATGGCCAGCCCCAGTCCCACGATGGCTCCGACCGCGGTCATCGAGGTCGAGGCCGGCACCCCGAACAGGTTCGAGACGAGCAGGGCGAGCCCGACGAAGAAGAGGACGCCAACGCTCGCCCCGAGGGTGAACAGTTCCGCGGGGACGATCTCGCCGCCCATCGTGGCGACGACGTTCCGGCCGACGGTCCAGCCGCCCAGCAGAGCGAATCCGGCCATCAACCCGGCCGCGCCCAGTTTCGAGACGACGCGACTGCCGACCGCGGGACCGAAGGCGACGCCGGTCGAGGAACCTCCGATGTTGAAGCCGACGAAGATCGCGACGGCGATACCGACGAGTAAGAGCGCGCTGGTCACGCTTTCGAAATGGTGAGGCGGGAGTTAAATCGTGTCGATTTCTCGACCCTGCAAAATCCTTCTCGGATGGACCCGTGATCGAACGCTCCTCAGAGTGGCCAGTTCCGGAAGACCACGTACGCGACGACGGTCGCCACGGCGGGCACGAGGTTCTGGAGGACGACGACTCTGGCGATCGTCGCGGGCTGGTAGAGTTCGGCCGCGGACGGCGACCCGTCGGTCGCCACCGGCGCGTCGGCGCTCTCGACCGGTGCCCCGACGCTCGACGCGGGCACCTGCGGGTCGTCCGGAACTGCGTCGGCGACCGTGGCGCGACCCCAGCCGAGACCGACCACGCTCATCGTGGCGATGACGACGAAACTCGCGGGGATGCCCAGCGCGGACAGGACCGTGACGATGGAGGCGCTCACCACGGCGACCACGAGCGCGGCGACCAGCGGGAGGTCGGTGAGGTCGTTGCCGACGGTGTCGAGGGGGCGTCGCGCGATGGTGAACGCGCCGAGCGCCGTGGCACCCGACGCGAGGAGGACGCCCTCGGTCATCGAGATCGCGCCGTTGCCGACGAGCGGGGCGACCGCGTTGGCCACGTTGCTCGTCCCCGCCGAGAACGCCATGTAACAGCCGATAGCGACGACGAGCAGGGTGCCGACGAACTCCCGTGTCGTCGTTTCGGGGCCGAGTTCGGGCTGGGGCACGCTCCTCGTCCCGTCGAGGACCAGCAGGGGACCGTCGCTCCGGTCGATGGCGATCCGCTCGACGAGTCGGTCGTACCAGTACCGGCCCACGACCGCGCTCACCCAGAAGCCGATGACGGGCGCGACCAGCCACCAGCCGACGATTTCGAGGACGGCATCGACCTTGAGCCGGCCGATGGCCAGCCCCAGTCCCACGATGGCTCCGACCGCGGTCATCGAGGTCGAGGCGGGCACCCCGAACACGTTGCCGGCGAACAGCGCCAGCCCGATGAACAGGAGGACCGCGATGCTCACCTCCATGGTGAAGGGGTCGCCCGCCACGAGACCCTGCCCGAGGGTGTCCACGACCCGGCGTCCGAGGGTCCAGCCGCCGATCAGGAAGGAGACGCTCATCAGCCCGGCCGCACCCAGCTTCGAGACAGCGCCACTGCCGACTGCCGGGCCGAAGGCGACGCCCGTGTTCGACCCGCCGATGTTGAAGCCGACGAAGATGGCGACTCCGACGCCGACGAGGAGGAGGACGAGACTGCTCACGGTAGCTACGTCGGAGCAGAACCGTTTAAATGCTATCCGTTCGGCTCCGTGCGCTGGTCAGTACAGCGGCTCGACGACGACGAGTTCGTGGACGAGTTCTGGGACTTTTGCTCGCCCGTTCGCGGTCATGTTCACGATACCGTAGTCTGCGAGAACCTGCAAGTCGCGCGAGACGTTCCCGGTATCGCGGTCGAGGGCGTCGGCGAGTTCGCTCACCGAACCGACTTCGTTGTCTCGGAGATAGTCGAGGATTGCTCCTCTGTGTTCGTCTAGCACCTGTCTGGCATCCTCCCGGGCGAGGACGTAGACGTCTCGATATCCCGCGCCGGTCAGGGCGTCGGCAAGCATCTCGCGGCGAGCGACTTCGGGGGACGCGTCGCCCTCGCTTGGGCGTTCGGTGACGGCCCACTCTGGAGGCTCCTTAGTCTCGGGCATAGTTCTCCTCTTGACTATTGTTAGATTCTACAAGGGTAAAACGTTCGGACGGGGGTCGGGTGAATCTTTTTAACAGAGGGCGGGACGAGGTCCGATTTATGTCGGAGGTGCCGGATGGATAGAGTGCGAACGACTGTCGTTGGTCACGTCGGCGTTCGTGGCGGGAGACGCCCCGTCAAACGACTCGTGTTGACGGAGCGACTCCTGACGACATCGTTGAGTTCGACCGCCACGAGGATGCCGAGCAGTGGGTCGTAGTACTCCAAGTCCCCGGAAATCGCGTAACCGAGGAGAACGCCGAAATCGCGACGATAGACAACACCGAGCGTGGGGAAGGTCACATCGATTATCAGTTCCTCTCAGACGACTCGATTCCTCGGGGCACCAAGGTGATCTGGTTCGATAGAACGATTACGCTCCGAGAAGCCGAGATTATCGCCGAACGCAACGCCGAGCATTGGGCTAGAATTTATCGGAGCAACCACGGGCTGCCGAAAAAGAAGTAGTCGTCGGACGCGATGATCTCTCTACTGCCTGTTGCCCTTGACGCCGTTCTGAAACGATTTCGGAGTTTCGACCCGAGTACTGGCAAAAGCCGTGACCGAGGAAAGGGTTATCCCGTCCGCCGGAGTTTTTGTATCCATGAAGGTCCTCGTAACGGACCCCATCGCGGACGCAGGGCTGGACCGGCTCCGCGACGCGGGTCACGAAGTGGAAACGGCCTACGACGTCGAAGGAGACGCCCTCCTCGCCGCGGTCTCCGACGCCAACGCACTCGTCGTTCGCTCGGGCACCGAAGTGACCGAGGAGGTATTAGAGGCCGCCCCGGAACTCGTCATCGTCGGCCGGGCGGGCATCGGCGTGGACAACATCGACATCGACGCGGCGACCCAGTCCGGCGTCATCGTCGCAAACGCCCCGGAGGGCAACGTCCGGGCCGCCGCCGAGCACACCGTCGCCATGACGTTCGCCGCCGCGCGGTCGATTCCGCAGGCGCACGCCCGGCTCCGGGACGGCGAGTGGGCCAAGAGCAACTACCTCGGGACGGAACTCGACGGCAAGACGCTCGGCGTCGTCGGACTCGGCCGGGTGGGTCAGGAGGTCGCCAAGAAACTCGATTCGCTCGGCATGGACCTCGCGGCCTACGACCCCTACATCAGCGAGGACCGCGCCGCCCAGCTCGGCGCGGAACTGGTCGAACTGGACGAGTGTCTCGACCGCGCCGACTTCCTGACGGTCCACACGCCCCTGACGCCCGAGACCGAGGGCCTCGTCTCCGAGGAGGAGCTGGCCCAACTCGAAGGCGGCTACCTCGTCAACTGCGCCCGGGGCGGCGTCGTGGACGAGGAAGCCCTCGCGGAAGCGGTCGAGGACGGCGTCCTCGCGGGTGCCGCGGTGGACGTGTTCGCCGACGAACCCGTCTCGCCGGACAACCCGCTGCTCGACGTGGAGGACGTGGTGGTCACGCCCCACCTCGGGGCCAGCACCGAGGCCGCACAGGAGAACGTCGCCACCAGCACCGCCGACCAGATCCTCGCGGCCTTCGCGGAGGAGCCGGTCGTCAACGCGCTCAACGCCCCGTCCATCGACGAAAGTGCTTTCCCGCGCATGGAGCCGTACATCGGCCTCGCCGAGACCGCTGGTAAAATCGCCACCCAACTGCTCGACGAACGCCTCGACTCCATCGAGGTCCACTACGAGGGCGACATCGCCGAAGAGGACGTGGAACTCGTCACCGCCAGCGCCCAGAAGGGCGTGTTCGCCCCCCTCGAATGGCAGGTCAACGCGGTCAACGCGCCCAAGATCGCCGAGGAGCGCGGCGTCGAAGTGACGGAGTCGAAGACCCGCCAGACGGAGGACTTCCAGAGCCTCGTCCGGGTCACGGTGTCGGGCACCGAGGAGTCGGTCAGCGTCGAGGGCACCCTGTTCGCCGACGCGGACCCCCGCATCGTCCGGGTGGACGACTACCGGGTGGACGCCATCCCGCACGGCCACATGCTGGTCGCCCGGAACAGCGACGAACCCGGCGTCATCGGTTTCATCGGCACCGTGCTGGGCGACCACGAGGTCAACATTGCGGGCATGTTCAACGCCCGCGAGGCCCACGGCGGGGAGGCGCTGACCGTCTACACGCTGGACGAGGCGGTCCCCGACGAGGCGAAGGCGGTGCTGGAAGGTGACGAGCGAATCATCGAAGCACGGTACATCGAGTTGAACGGCGCGGAGTAGGCCGACCGTCTCGGAGTCGGGCTCCGTTCGGTGGTCATTCTACGTCCGGGGAGGGAGATTCGGGGAAGGGGAGACACCCTCGCTCGACGACGAGTCAGGTTCTGATTCCCGTGAGCGATCCGTTCTGCCGTCGGGGTTTTCACCGGCGAGAACGTAGTTGACCGAGCATGAGCGCCGTGGGCACCGCGATGGAACTCTACCCCTACCTCTTTCACCCCAGCGTCGTCATCGGTGCCGGGGTGCTGGTCCTCGTCCGGTACGAGTGGGCGCGACAGGACGCCGAAACGTCGGCACTGGTCCGTCGAATCGGGGCGTTCATCGGCGCGGGAATCCTCTCGCTGCTTCCGACGCTGGCGTACGCCCTCGTCACGGGACAGGGACTCTTCGAGGTCACGAAGGGAAACGTCTGGCAGGTGGACGCGCTGGTCGCGGGCGGGATATTCGTCGCCGCTGGGACCACGTGGCTGCTCTGGACCCACTTCGAGTGGGGCGCGTTGGTTCCGATGTACATGCAGGCGCTCGTCCTCGTTACGGTCCCCTATATCGCGCTCTCGCCGTTCTGGAACGTCTCGGGCCACGTCGTCATGGCGCTGATGCCGACGCTCTACGTGACGCTCGTGGACTGGCGATTCTGGCCGTCGCTGACGATTCCGGTCGTGATGGTGACGAATCGGCTCTATCTGGAGGCTCACACGTGGGAACAGACGATTGGCGCGTTGCTGTTGACCGCAGTCATCGTACTGAGCGCATTCCGAATCCAGACCGGGGGAACCATCGGGTCGGAACCGAGGATCGACGCGTTCTGATCCGCGGATTTCGGCTCTGCCGACTTCGACCCTGCAATTTCGACCCGCCGACGTGCGGACGGTCACTCAGGCTGGACGACCGACTTCGCCGGCCGGGTGCGGACCGGAGCAACAGCCCCCACGTCGCCCACCACGACTCGTACCAGAGCACGTCTATCAGGACCACGGGCCCATTCACGACCGGCCAGAACGGTTCGATTCGCGTCGAGGCGTCGGGTGCCGACAGTATATCGGCGAAGACGTGCGAGAGCCCCGAGACCCAGACGGCGACGAATCCAATCCGATAGGCGCGCTCCCGCGCTCGCGCGGAGAACCACCCGGAGTCCCTACCGATCCGGTCGAACACCATCCCGAGCAGCGGGCCGATGACCGCCGCGAGTATCGTGACGACCAGCACCGTGTGAAAGACCCCGTGGTGGTGGATTTCCGCGAACCAGTCCGAGAGGACGAGATCGACGTCCGGCAACATCCCGAACCAGAACGCCCCGGCGACGACCAGCGCTGCGGTCTTCCGGTGATCGAAGAAGTACCACGCGGGCGACAGCCAGACGAGGGCCATCCCCAGATGCCCGAGTTCACCGACCATAGGCAGATATTCATTCTCGAACTAAAAAGGGCTGCTGGCTTCGAAAAACGCCCTTCAGTAGCTGCTCTCGCCGTGGACACTCGCCTATGACACACCCCAGCCTCGGGTGGGGCTGAAAGGGGCCGCCCGGTCCCGAAAATCTCCGATTTTCAGAGACAGTGACCGTGTCCGGACGGGGCTTTCTGACCCTTCTCCACGCCGATGGGTTCGTTCCGTTACGAAATCCTCTACTCGTGTCTGAGTCGGTGGTTATTTCCGTATCCTTTGCCAACTCTTGACAAGACAACTACCATGAGTCTCTTCCGCGACCTCGGCAAGAAGGCCGAGAAGTTCAAGCAGCAGGTGGCGGCATCGACCGAGGGAACCTACGAGTGCGACGACTGCGGGGCGGAAATGCACACCGAGTACGAGGAGTGTCCGGAGTGCGGAAGCGAGGCGATCAGAAGAACCGAGTAACGACGCGACGCCCGACGAACCGCTGGCGTGCTACCGGAGGTCGGCGGAGAATCTGATCAGTCCGTACTCTGGACGCACGTACGCAGTCGGGCAGTGACGGCTCATGTTACGGCCGTGATTCCGGAACGGAGATTTACGTCTGTCGGTAGTGCGCCGAGTCAGAGGCGGGTCCGGGGTACGTAAGTGACGAGATTCCGTCCCGAGCGGCATTGCCGCTTCAAGAAATGAAATTGTTCTCTATAAAATCATATGGTGATGTAAACCACTCATAATAATTTCCCAGAGTTCCCGACGCGCCTGCCGCAAAAGCCGAACTCAAATGTCTCCGTCCCCTCGCTCCGAACGTGTCACACGGTCGCGCCGAGGAGTCGGACGCAGCGGAGACCCGCGAGCGCCTGCTGACCGGCTACTCCGGTCGCCTCCTCGTCGCCGTCTCGCTCGGCTGGGCGGCCATCCAGTCGGGACGGCTCGTCCTCTCGCCGCTCCTGCCGACCGTGATGGAGGGCCTCGCCATCACCGACTTTCAGGCGGGTATGGCCCTCTCGCTCATGTGGGGGCTGTACGCCCTCTATCAGTACCCCAGCGGTCGGCTCTCGGACAACCTGACTCGCAAGACCCTCCTCGTCTCGGGCCTCGCGCTGCTCGTCGCCGGATTCGTCGCGCTGGCGAGCGCACCGAACTACCTCCTGTTCCTGTTCGGTGCCGCGGTCGTCGGACTCGGTGCGGGCCTCTACCCGACGCCGGCGCGGGCGCTCGTCTCGGACCTGTTCGTGAAGCGCCGCGGGCAGGCCTTCGGAATCCACACCGCCTCGGGCGACCTCGGCGGCGCGGCGGCGGCCGGACTCGCGGTGGTCGCGCTCGCGTTCGCGGGGTGGCGGTCGGCCTTCCTGCCGGTGATCGTCGTCCTCGCGGCCGTGGCGCTGGCGCTCTACGTCTGGGGTCGCGAGGCGTTCACCCCGCCGGAGGCCGACCGCGAAGGGGTCGTCGAGGGTCTCGCCGACGCTCGCGCGACCGCCCGGCGGCTCTGGAAGAACCCGCGGATGCGGTGGCTCCTGCTCGCCTACGCCCTGTTCGCGTTCACGTGGCAGAGCGCGACCGGGTTCCTGCCGACCTTCCTCCGGGCTTCGAAGGGCTTCCCGCCGGGTCTCGCCAGCGGCGGGTTCGCGGCCCTCTTCGTCGTCGGTGCGGTCGTCAAGCCGCTCTCGGGGTCGCTCGGCGACCGGTTCGCCCGGGCGACCGTGGCTCCCCGACGGGAGCATGGGCGGCGACCTCGGAGCGACCCGCACCGTCTACCTCGGCCTCGGGAGCCTCGGCCCGAGCTACGTCGGCTTCGTGGCGGGTCGGGTCTCCTACGCCGCGGCGTTCGCGGGCCTGCTGGGCTGTCTGCTCGTGAGCGCGGCCATCGTCGTCGGACTGGCTCGGACCCGGTGAGCTACTCCGAGACAGGTGCGACCGCCGCCAGTTCGACGCCCCGGACCTCGAAGCGTGCACCGCCCGCCTCGCTTTCGGTCACGGCGACCTCCCAGCCGTGGGTTTCTGCTACGTCGCTGACCACGTCGAGACCGACGCCGGTCCCCTCGTCGGCGGTCGTGAAGCCGCGCTCGAACACCTTGTCGCGCACGTCCTCGGGGACGCCAGGCCCGTCGTCCTCGACGTAGAAGCCATCTCTCTCGTCGAGCGCGCCGATGGTGACGGTCACCTCCGACCCCGCGTGTTCCACAGCGTTCCGGAACAGGTTCTCGAACAGGCTGGTCAGCTGCCGGTCGTCGGCCTCCAGCGCGACGTCGCCGTCGTCGAATTCGAGGTCGCTGCTCCCGGTTTCGACGTTCTTCCACGCACTCTCGGCGACGGCCCGAAGGCGGACGCGCTCGTCGGCGGTAGGGTCCTCGCCACGGGCAACGTCCAGTACGTCTTCGATGATCTCCTCCATCCGGTCGTGGGCAGCGCCGGCCTTCTCGAGGTGCTCGTTGACGGGGTCGGTCCCGACTTCTTGGGCGAGCTCAAGGTGGCCGTCCGCGACGCCGAGAGGGTTGCGGAGGTCGTGTGCGATGGTGCGGCCTACCTCTTCGAGGCGCTCGTTCTGGCGGACGAGGCGTCGCTCGTGGCGCTTTCGCGACGTGACGTCCCGGAGGAAGAGAGCGGTCCCCGAAACCGGATGGTCGGACAGCGCCGAGAACGCCACGTCGAAGTAGCGCTGCTCTCCCGCGGCGTCTTCGAGGGTGATCGTCTCACCGTCCGTGCCCGTCCGATATCGGTCCACGAGTTCGGGACACGACGAGCAGGCGTCGGCCAACTGCACGCCGACGACCGCGTCGGGAGACGGCCAGTCGAACGCCCGACTCGCCGCAGGGTTGGCGTCCACGATTCGGTCGTCGCCGTCCACGACGAGGACGCAGTCGTCCATCTCGCGGAAGACCGTCTCTCGACCCACCGGAACCACGTCGAGCAGCCCGTACCGAGAGATGGCGACCGCGAACGCCACCCCCGTCACCGAGAAGAACACCTCCGGTTCGATGGGCGAAAGCCCGTTGTAGAATAGCGTGGCCGCGGCCCACGGGACCGTCACGCCGGTGAGGATGGCGAGGGTCTGCCCGCGGAAGATCCGCCGCGACCGGACCAGTTTGCGGACGAGCAGGAGCGTCCCCACGCCGTTCACGAGGTTCGAGTAGACGACGGCCAACCAGAACACGGGACCGAACGTGCGCTGGAGGACCACCGCGTCCCCCACGGCGACCACCCTGCTCGACTCCCGAACGAGGTGGTGGTACTGGTTCGTCACCGAGAGCCCGATCAGGACAGCCGGGAAGACGGCGAGCATCCCCAGCGTCCGACGAGTCACCCACTCGTCCCTGCCGGTGTACTCGCAGGCGAACGCGAACCAGCCGACGGGGACGACCGAGAGGCCGACGTACTGGACGTTCACCCAGAAGAGCTTCGCCGCCAGCGTCGTGCTCGCGGCCTGTAGCGCGTTTCCGGCGGTCCAGATCGCCGTCGCTCCGGTGAAGACGGTCAGCGGAACTGCGCCCGTGGTTCCGCGCCGCCGCCACGCGAACGTCGCGACGGCTACGGAGATGGCGGCGGCGAGGACGGACAGGCCGACGGAGGGGGTGAGTTGCATGGTGCTTCTGACGCGACACAGACGTATCGAATCCGACATAAATAAATCATCTGGTGGGTCGGAAGAACGGCTATTTCGGCACTCGAGCTGCCGAAAGGGCATCTGATGGATTTTTACTACGATTCGTATATGTAAGAAATTTGTAGTCGGCGGGGCTACCGAAGCCACCGCTTCAGCCGACCGAGCAGGCCGGGCGTCTGCCTGCGACCGGTCCATCGGAAGCCGTCGTCGCGCTGGGCGTCTCTCTGGGCGGGGTCGTGAGCGTGGTCGGGGGTCTCGATGCTCACGAAGGAAGACACGGCGTCCAGTACCAAAAACTCGC
>PXSM01000046.1 GCA_003023465.1 Halobacteriales archaeon SW_6_65_15
ATCGGCGTTCTGGAGGAGTGGACCGAATCGAGCCGAGAGACCCACGCCGAACTGTCCTCGAAGTACGACACCGCCAAGACGCTCGCCAGAGACGAGATCCGAGAGGCGACGGGAGCGGACGCCGAGGACGTCCCGGCCGAGGACCTCGTCTCCCACTCTGCGGTCACCGACCGGACGAAGCAACTACTGAGCGAGTACAGCACCAAGCTCTACGTGTTCCTCGACGAGGAGCGATCCTACGAGGGGGCGCGGGGCGAACTCCTCGACGCGCTCGGGGCGGAACTCGCCCTCTACGAGCGTCTGTCGGGAGAAATCGGCGACGGCGCCACGTCCGTGAGAGACGCACAGGAAGCCATCGCGCGGTTCGCCAGAGCGGAGACGCCCGGTCGGGCGAACAGGACGGCCACCGACGTACTCCTCGAATCGGAGGTCGATGAGGTGGCGTTCGACGAGGAGTCCAGTTGACCTTATATGTGGTTAATCACGCTCAGGAATACATGTTCTACCTATAGGAAGGCTTAAACCCGTCAGCTAGCTATCCGGAGCCACGATGAACTGCCCACAATGTCGCGGCGAACTGGTTAGCGTCAACGACTACGAATCCTGCGCGCAGTGCGGTCACGTCCCACCCCACGGCGCGGACTGACGACACTGCCTCGCCGCCGACCCGCTTGCGAACGACCTCGAACAGCTATCGAAACGCGAACAGCCATCGGACGCTTTTTCGGCCCTTCGGCGGCGTACTGCTCGAATCTCCGTCGCAACCGACCGCCGCAACGCGCACTTCTAAGTGGCGGTGTTTCGTCCTCTCGCCCATGAGCCGGACGTACCTCCACGAACACACCACGACGACTGCGGCCGAGGCCTTCTCGGACGCCTCGGTCGCCGTCCTGCCGACCGGAAGCGTCGAACAGCACGGGCCCGCGCTCCCGCTCGGTACCGACCTGCTCGCGGCCCGCGCGGTGGCCGAGACGGTCGCCGACCACCCGGACGCCGTTCTCCTCCCGCCGATTCCCATGGGCGTCAGCGCCCACCACCGTCAGTTCGACGGGACGCTCTGGACCGAACCCGAGACCTTCGAGAACTACGTGGGCGACGTGCTCGCGAGCGTCACCGAGCACGGCATCCGGAAGGCGGTCGTGGTCAACGGCCACGGCGGCAACTCCGGCGCGCTCCGGCGGGCCGCCCGCCGACTCCGGGACGAGGAGGTCGCCTTCGTCGCGCCGTGGAACTGGTGGTCGAACCTCGACGCCCTCATCGAGGAGACGCTCGACACCTCGCTCGGCCACGCCGACGAGGTGGAGACGAGCATGATGCTCGCGGTGGCGGAAGACCTCGTGCGCGAGGCGGCCCTCGAAGCGGCCGAAGAGCGCGGCGGCGACTCGTGGGGGAAGTCGGTCCGGGGTGCGTCCGTCGGATTCGACGCCATCGACTTCACCGAGAGCGGCGCGGTCGGCGAACCGGCCGAGGGGTCCGCGGCAGTGGGCCAGCAACTTCTCGACCACGCGAGCGACGACCTCTCCGCGCTCGTAGAGTGGCTGGCCGAGCAGAGTCTCGCGGACCTCTGGCCGAGGGAGCACAAATGACGGCAGACTCGGAGACCTCGGATACGGATACTTCGGGTTCCGAAACCTCGGAGTCGGGGCCGCGAGTCGCAGTCGTCGGCGGCGGCGCGGTCGGGGTCACCGCGGCCTACGACCTCGCACGCAGGGGCGCTTCGGTCGTCCTCTACGAGAAGGGCGAGATCGCGGGCGGGAGCACGGGCCGGGCGGCCGGAGTCCTCTACGACGCCTTCGCCGCGCCAGAGGACGCCCGGGTCGGCGACCGGGCGATGGAGCGGTTCCGCGAGTTCTCGGGTGAGGGTGACTTCGAGTTTCACGAGACGCCCTACGTCTGGTTCGCCCGCGAAGGCGACGAGAAGCGTGCGGACGCCATCCGCACGCAGGTCCCGCGGATGCAGGAACGGGGCCGAGACGTGTCGCTCGTGGACTCCGAAACCCTCGAAGAACGGTTCCCCGCCGCGAACTGGCGGGACGTGGGCGTCGCGGCCGTCGCGGAGAACGCCGGCCACGCCGACACCGCGAGTTACGCCGAGTTGCTGGCCGCGAAAGCCCGGGATGCGGGCGCGGAGATCAGAACCGGGACGGAGGTACGGGTGGTCACCGGCGAGCTTCGGGTCGAATCAGTCGAGGATGCAGATGGCAGGGCCGAGGCAAGCGAGTCGTTCGACGCCATCCTCGTCGCTGCGGGTGCGCACACCAAGCGTCTTCTGGCGGTGGCTGGAATCCCCGTTCCGCTCAAACCGTACCGGGTGCAAGCCCTGACCGCCGGGTTCTCCGAGAAGCGGCGGACCGACCTGCCGATGCTGTACGACGCGACCGCGAGCTACTACCTCCGGCCCCACTCCGACGGGTTGCTGGCGGGCGACGGCACCGAGAAGGTCGAGAGTGACCCGGACGACTGGAATCGGGACGCCGACTCCGAGTTCCGCGAGATGACCCGCGAGCAGCTCGGCCACCGGCTCGGCGAGTTCGGCGCGACCCGCGAGTCGTGGGCGGGCCTCTGCGTGGCGACGCCCGACCGCGACCCCCTGCTGGGCGAACTCCGCGAGGGCCTGTTCGTCGCGGCTGGCTGGCAGGGCCACGGCTTCATGCGGTCTTCCGCGCTGGGAGAGGCGGCCGCCGAGGCCGTCCTCGGCGAGAATCCGCTCCCGGAGTTCGACCCGAACCGGTTCGACGGCGACGAGGAGTTCGACGTGGTCGAGGGGATGACCATAGAGTAGCACCCACAGCCGGTAATTTATACCGCGAACGCGGGAAAGTTTAAAATACTATGTCTACATTGAAGCAATTGGCATGGGAGAACACGTGGCAGAGCCGGACCGCGAACGCACGAGCGAGCCGGACTTCGAGCGCGAACTGCGGGATCTCGTCCTGACGGCGTTTGCTGACGGGGCCGGGGTTTCCGGGGACTGGACGATTTCGAGCGTTCCCGACCAGATACCGGACTGGCGGGTCCGCATCGAACGACGGGACGAGGAGACTGCGACGAGTCGGGACGAGGAATCTGCGACGAGCCGTGGTGGGGAGGCGGTGACGAGTCGGGACGCGAAGACGGCGACGAGTCCGGACGAGGCCGTCGGCGAGTCCCGGTAGGCTCGCGAGCGAGTCAGGCTTCGGGCGATTCGGCTTCGGATTCTTCGGTCGTCTCGACGCGTTTGGGAACGCGAACGCGGAGCGTGCCGTGTTCGGTCAGGGTGGCGGTCGCCTCCTCGGCGTTCACCGCGGCGTCGGCGGGGAGGTCGGCCTCGCCGTCGAGCGAGAGACCCCGACCCGGGAACAGCATCTCGAACCCCTCGTAGAAGTCCCGGAAGCGGTCGATGCGGACGAGGACGGAGCCGTCGGTGTACCGGACCTGCACGTCGCTGCCGGTGGCACCCGGTGCGTCGAACACCGCGAGGTAGGCGTCGTCGCTCTCTAACACGTCCACCGGGAGCGGCTTGGACTCCTGGACCTTGCTCGCGGCGCGCCCGACGCGCTGGAGGATGGAACTGCCGAGCGAGCGTCCGATCTCCCCCAGGGTCATAGCTCGATCCCGTCGAGGGACTCCGTTCGCGTGCAGTACGGACACTGGAAGTCCGAGACGCCCGTCTCGTCGGGCATGTCGTAGGTGTAATGCAACTCGAACATGTCCAGTTCGCAGTCGTCGTTCGTACACTTCACTTCGAGCGTCGCGGGCATGTCAGAACATTGCGTCCGGGCGAACATAAACGGGAGGGCTTCGGCGAATAAGGTTGTCGGCCACTCGGATGAGAGCCCGTCTCGACGCGGTCCACTTCTCTACAGATGGTGAGTATCGGACCGAGATATCTATCTATATTTACAAGAAGCTGTATTACGGTTGAAGATTAGATATAGATTGTCCGCGCGTAGCGGACCAGCACTAGGCCGTCTCGTTAGTCGTCCTCGTCCCGGTCGTCGCGGCCGTTTCCACGCCCGCGGCGATTCCCTCGACCGTTCCCGTTGCCGCGTCCGTTGCCGCGACCGCGGCCGCGCTCGTCGTCATCGTCGTCCAAGAGGTCGTCTACTAATCCGTCATCGTCGTCGTCATCATCGTCGTCATCTCGGTCATCTTCGTCGTCCTCGCGTTCTCTCTCGTCCTCCGCCTCGTCTTCCCTCTCGCGGTCCTCTTCCTCCTCACGCTCGCGTTCTTCGGACTCGTCATTGTCGTCACCGTCGTCACCGGTGTTATTGTTGTCACCGTCGTCATCGTCGCCGCCGGGAACCAACTCGACCGCGGCGTCGCCGACGACCGTCCGGCCGCTCGCGGTCTCGCCGGTCAGTCGCACGCGGTCGGTGTTCCAGCCGATGCCCGTCCGGTCCAGCCGGAAGTGGAGTTTGAGGTCCGTTCCACCGTCTCCGTCCTCGTCGGTCCGGGTGCGCTCGGCGGGCGTCGCGTCGCTCGGCCCGAACGCGACGCTTCCCGAGGCCAGCGTCGTCGCGTCGAAGTCGCTCGTCGAGTAGACCACGACCGGCAGACGGCCTTGGCTCCGGGGGTTGACCCTGCCGGGGACGATCTCCACGTCGGCTCGAATCGGTCCCAACGACTGGTCTTCCTCCTCGGTCGTATCTTCCTCGGTCGTCGTCTCCTCTTCAGTCGTCGTCTCTCGCGTGGTCGTCGTCGGGTTTCCGCTACAGCCGCCGGCGCGAATCGTGAGCGGCTGGTCCAGCGCGAGCGGGACCCGTTCGGGGTCGCTCCGGTCGCCCGAGAGGACCTCCCAGTCGGTGATCTCGCCGTCGTAGTGCTCGCCGTGGAGGGCGGCGTCCTCGTTGAACGCTGGGTCGATGGTCACCGCGAACTCGTCGCCGAGGGGTCGGTAGGCACCGCCGTCGGACCGGCTCTCGGCCCACGTCCAGTCGATCTGCCAGCCGTCGGCGGTCTGCTCCCAGGTGTCGTAGTTGGTTTCGGCGTCGTAGTCGTCGTCGCCGACGACCCACGACCCGCGGTCCGGGGCCTCGAACCGGAGGTCGAAACTGACCGCGCCCCCGTTCGTCCCGTCTTCGAGCTCGTCGTGGACGACGACCAGACTCAATCCCTCCGGGCCGTCGTAGAGGAAGCAGATGCTGGTCTCGGGTCGCTGGAGGTCCGTCGTGCCGTAGGAGCTGTACGCGCCGCCCGACGGCTCCCGCCGAGGCCGGTCGCCAGTGCCGCGAGGAGGCTTCGGCGCTCGATACCGTCGGTGGAGGTGTCTCGTTCGGACATGCGGATCGCTGACCGTTCGTTGGACCGAACCGGCCATTGTTCCACGGCGCTTACCCTCGGAACTCGAACAGGTGCCGGTTCGGCCGAATTGGGCGGTCGTGTCAGCGCTCGTTTGAACTCGGTTGAACCGTCCGAACTGTCGCTTTAGGCTCCGTCCAAGACGTGCGAGTGGTTCGCGCGGAGTCCGAGAAACGGGTGCGTCTGGGCCGAACGTGGCGTGCTCGTCGTCGCTTGGAACTCGAAACGGTCGCGCTCCTGTCGAAAGCGGACCGTACGGTCGGCTCGTACTCCTCAGATATCGGACAAAGAGTAAACGACGGCTACTCAGGCACTGGTCCCGGCCACGTCTCAGTCTTCGTCTCCGGCGGCGCGACGGGTCGGGGTCGATGGCGTGTAGTCACCGTTTTACCCGTCGAGAAGCAAGTGACTTCCATGACCGACCTCGCGGACCTCGACGTGACCCTCGTGGACGGGTACGTCGACGAACCGGCCCACTTCGGCGTCCCACCCTACATCTCGACCTACCCGCGGTACACCGCCGGAGCCGTCGTGGACGCGGGCGTCCCCGAGGCGAACATAACCTACCACACCATCGACGAACTCCGGGACGACGCCCACAAGTGGCGCGACGTGGAGGACGCCGACCTGCTGATCTATCTGGGCGGCATGACCGTCCCCGGCAAGTACGTCGGGGGCACGCCCGCCGAACCCGACGAGGTGCGCAAACTGGCGTGGACCGCCGACGGGACCAGCCTGATGGGCGGCCCCGTCAAGTTCGGCGTCGGCGACGAGAACGCCGGAGCCACCGAGACCGAGCGCGACGACCTCGACTTCGACTTCGTGGCGAAGGGCGACGTGGAGGCCGCGGCCTACGACCTCCTGAACAGCGGACTGGAGGGGTTCGACAACCGGATGCGTGACAACGAGGAGATCGACCGCTGGGCCGCCGACGGCGCGTTCGTGGTCGAGCAGCATCCCAACCACCCCGAGTACCTCATCTGCGAGATGGAGACCTCCCGGGGGTGTCCCTACCGGTGTTCGTTCTGCACGGAACCCCTCTACGGGAACCCCTCGTTCCGCCAGCCCGAATCCGTCGTGAGCGAGGTCGAGACCCTCTACGAGCGCGGGGCGCGACACTTCCGACTCGGCCGACAGGCCGACATCCTCGCCTACGGCGGCGACGGCGAGAAGCCGAACCCCGACGCCCTGCGCGACCTCTACGGCGGGATTCGGGAGGTAGCCCCGGACCTCGGCACCCTCCACCTCGACAACATGAACCCCATCACGGTCGTCGAGTGGCCCGAACTGGCCCGGGAGGGCATCCGCATCATCGCCGAGCACAACACGCCCGGCGACACCGCCGCGTTCGGCCTCGAATCGGCCGACCCGCGCGTGCAGGAGGAGAACAACCTCAACGTCACCGCCGAGGAGTGCTTCGAGGCCGTGAAGATCGTCAACGAGGAAGCCGGATGGCGACCCGGCGAGGACCCCAAAGACGCCCCGACCCACGGCCCGGACGCCGCGAACCGCCTGCCGAAGCTCCTGCCGGGCATCAATCTCCTCCACGGCCTGAAGGGCGAGCGCGAGGAGACCTTCGAGCACAACAAGCGCTTCCTCGAACGGGTCTACGACGCGGGGCTGATGCTCCGCCGGGTCAACATCCGACAGGTGATGGCCTTCGACGGCACCGAGATGAGCGACGTGGGTGCGGACATCGCCAAGGACCACAAGAAGCTGTTCAAGCAGTACAAGACCGAGGTCCGCGAGGAGATCGACAATCCGATGCTCCAGCGCCTCGCTCCGCCGGGGACCGTCCTGCCGAACGTCCACCTCGAATACCACGAGGACGGCCGGACTTTCGGGCGACAGCTCGGCACCTACCCCCTGCTGGTCGGAATTCCGGGCGAGCGCGAACTCGGCCGCACCGTGGACGTGGCGGTCGTGGACCACGGCTACCGGTCGGTGACGGGCGTGCCCTACCCGCTCGACGTGAACAGCGCGTCGATGGACGAACTCACCGCGATTCCGGGCCTCGGAAAACAGCGCGCGGGCAACATCGTCGTCAACCGTCCCTACGAGTCGCCCACGGACCTCGACGCCGATGTGGGCGTGGACCTCTCCGCGTTCGCGACAGCCGAGACGCCCGAGGGCGCGGACTGAGTTCGACATCCACTGGGTTGCGTTCGGTGGTGCAAGTCACCGTTTGGGTGGGCTGAAAGGGGCCGACCGGGCGGGGCTTTCTGGAACGTCGCACCATCGAAGCCGACTCCGACATCTCTAACGAGACAGAGCGATGCGGACGGGGCTTTCTAAAACGCGTTCGCTACGACGACTGTCACGTCGCCACAGCAGACGCCCGCCGAAAAGACGACTCGTGGCGAATCTACCGGGCATGCCGATTAAGTTTCCGGACGGCCTATCCCCGAGAGAGAATCATGGGGGACATAGACCAGCGAGAGGCGGCGCGACTCGTGGACCGCATCATCGAGGAGGTCGCCGCGTGGCCCCACGTCACCACCGAGGAGCACCGCTTCGAGGGCCGGGAGTTCACCCTCGGCCCGCGCGAGGTCGGGCACGTCCACCGCTGGGGAATCGTGGACGTACCGTTCACCGAGCGACTCCGGGATCAGCTCATCGAGGAGGGGAAGACCGGCGAGCATCACGTCGTCCCCGAGTCGGGGTGGACCACCCACTACGTCGAGAGCGAGGACGACGTGGACGAGTGCGTCTGGCTCTTGCGCCTCTCGTACCTCTACCACGTGAACACGCTGAAGCGGACGCCCGCGGGTGCCGGGAACTTCGAGAACGTGGACGTAGATGCGGAATTAGAGGAGTTGGGCGTGAGCGACGAGATCAGGGCGGCGTTCGAGGGTCGAAAATCTTCGGAGTCCTGAGAACCGAAGTCCGGCGACGGTCGTGAGTTTTCTGAATCCTTAAACGCTCCCAACCGTTTGTATCGCATATGACCGACGAGGAAGCCACCGAGCAGGTGCGCCAGGAGGCCGACGAACTCGAAGCCGCGGACGAGGAGCAGGCGGAGGCCGAGGAACCGGAGGAGGGACCCGAAGCAGAGGAAACCGAAGCCGAGGAGCAGGAAGACCCCCTCGGCCCCACCAGCACGAAACTCGTCGCCGAGGTCGCGGTCGAGGACGCCCATCTCGCGGAGGACCTCGAAGCCCACCTCGCGGACCTCGAAGCCGAGGCCGAGGAGACCGCCGAAGTCCGCGAGCGCGTCGAGGACCTCGAATCCAAGCTCAAGCGCAAGCAGGCCGACTTCCAGAACTACAAGAAGCGTGCCAAGAAGCGCCAAGAGCAACTGAAGGAACGCGCCACCGAGGACCTCGTGGAGGACCTCATCGACGTGCGCGACAACCTCGTGCGGGCGCTCGACGCCGACCACGAGAACGTCGAGAGCCTCCGGGAGGGCGTCGAGATGACCCTGAATGAACTCGACCGCGTATTCGAGGGCGAGAACGTCGAGCCCATCGACCCCGACCTCGGCGCAGAGACCGACCCCCAGCGCCACGAGGTGATGATGCAGGTCGAGAGCGACCAGCCAGAGGGGACCGTGGCCGACGTGTATCAACCGGGCTACGAGATGGGCGACAAGGTTCTGCGGGCCGCGCAAGTGACCGTCAGCGACGGTAGTGGGGACGATTCGGACTCCGAGGACACGGACGAGTAGGCAGTTGAAACCGAGTTGGCTCTGTTCGACTCTTCTCTTCGACTATCGCAGGGGCGTTCCAGAAAGTTCCGCCGGTTGCTCGCAGTTGTTTGAGAGTCTGCTGGAGAAGTCGTAGTGAAGACGGTGTAGAAAGCCCCCGCCCGGTCGCGGTCGCTCAGCGACATATCCTCGACTCACCTGCGGGTTACTCATCCACCGGAAGACGGTCCTGCTCGCTCCCTGTGGTCGCTGTGCGGGCTGCGACTTCCGAGCCTGCACTCGCTTCGCTCGTGCAGACCTCGCGCGGAGAAGGCACGGCACAGGGCCTCGCCAGCGCACGCCGAGCTTTTGCTGGGGGAGTGTGTCAGAAAGTGCGTCCAGTAGAACCTATCACCGAGCGAGGAGTGGAATTGCGGTCGGATATATAAGTATGGCATTGAGGGACACAGTGGCTCTCTGAAATCGCAGTACTGCGGTCGATTACATCTGCGAGGCCTCACGCGTAGACTAGCAAGGCTTAAAGGTCAGAACGCGCAACGTATCGAACAAGATGGCGAGTAACAAGATTCTGGGAATCGACCTCGGTACCACGAACAGCGCGTTCGCGGTCATGGAGGGCGGCGACCCGGAGATTATCGTCAACGGCGAGGGCGACCGCACCACGCCCTCGGTCGTCGCTTTCGACGACGGCGAACGTCTCGTCGGCAAACCAGCGAAGAATCAGGCGGTCCAGAACCCCGAGCGCACGATCCAGTCGATCAAGCGCCACATGGGCGACGAGGGCTACACCGTCGAGATTGACGACGAGGAGTACACCCCCGAACAGATCTCGGCGATGATCCTCCAGAAGATCAAGCGCGACGCCGAGGAGTACCTCGGCGACGAGGTGGAGAAGGCGGTCATCACGGTTCCCGCCTACTTCAACGACAAGCAGCGACAGGCCACGAAGGACGCCGGGGAGATCGCCGGCTTCGAGGTCGAGCGCATCGTCAAC
>PXSM01000047.1 GCA_003023465.1 Halobacteriales archaeon SW_6_65_15
CTCGACCTTCCACGGCGAGGAACTGACCGGCCTGCCGACGCACACGATTGTTGGTGGGGAAGTTGTCGTCGAAGAGGGCGAGTTGCAGGTCGAGAAGGGCGGCCGAGAGTATCTGGCGCGCGGGCCGGAGGGCGTCGTTCGGAACTGAGTGGCGTTCCATCTCCGAACGGGACATCTTGAACCGGGCCGCCCCGATCCGAACTCACCGCTGGATTCATCCTTTTGGGGCCCAACACTGTGTTGATGCGTTCGTCACCGCCCGGACCGAAGGGAGAGCCACTGTTCGGTAGCAGTCGTCGGTACGCCCGCGACCCGTTCAGATTCCTGTCGGCCTGCGAACGTGCGTACGGCGACGTGGTCCAGTTCGACCTCGGTCCGCTCGACACGTACCTGTTGACCGACCCGGCCGACGTGGAGCGCGTGCTGGTCTCGGCGGCCGACCGATACCGCAAGCCGGACTTCCAGGACGACGCGCTCGGCGACCTGCTGGGCAAGGGCCTCCTGCTCAGCGAGGGCCAGACGTGGCGTAAACAGCGCGAACTCGCCAACCCGGCGTTCTCCCCAAGTCGCGTGACGGGATTCGCCGACGACATCGTGAGCCACAACGACGACCTGCTGGCCGACTGGGCCGACGGCGCAGAGGTGAACGTCGAGCGCGACATGACGGAGGTGACGCTCGCGGTCATCGTGGACCTGATGCTCGGCACCGACCTGAACGACCGCCGGGTCCGGACCATCCGGAAGGCGCTGCGGCCGCTCGGAGCGCGCTTCGAACCGGACCCCATTCGCTTCGCCGCCCCGCAGTGGCTGCCGATGCCCGGAGACAGCGAGTACCGGAGCGCGGTCGAGACGATGGAGGCCGTCATCGACGGCATCGTCGCCGAGCGCCGAGGGACCCACGGCGACCCGGAGACCGACGAGGGGCCGGACGACCTGCTCTCGATCCTGTTGCGGGCGCAGGACCGCGGCGAGCAGTCCGACACCCAGATACGCGACGAGGTGATGACGATGCTGCTGGCGGGTCACGACACCACGGCGCTCACGCTGACCTACGCGTGGTACCTGCTCTCCCAGCACCCCGAGGCCAAGCGCCGGGTCCACGAGGAGATCGACGACGTCCTCGGCGGCGACCGACCGACGATGGCCGACGTGCGGCGACTGGACTACGTCGAGCGCGTGATCGACGAGGCGATGCGCCTCTACCCGCCGGTGTACACCATGTTCCGCGAACCGAAGGAACCCGTCGAGTTGGGCGGGTACCAGATTCCCGAGGACGCCGCCGTCATGCTGTCCCAGTGGGCGATGCATCGTTCGGAGCGCCACTGGGATCGCCCCGACGCGTTCGACCCCGACCGCTGGACGCGCAAAACCGACCGACCGCGGTTCACCTACTTCCCGTTCGGCGGCGGCCCCCGACACTGCATCGGGAAGCACCTCGCCAAGTTGGAGGCCAAGCTGATCCTCGCGCGGACCGCACAGCAGTATCGGCTCGAATACCTCGGCGACGGCGAACTCGACCTGCTCCCGTCGCTGACGATGCACCCCCGGAACGGGATGCCCATGCGAATCCACGAGAGATGAGGTCCAATAGCCGGAACGCCGCCTTTCAGTAGTCCCCGAGGACGCCGAGCCGTCGCGCCCGCCGGGTCGCGTACTGGAACACCAGATACCCCAGCAGGACGTAGCCGACGGCGACGCCCGCGAGGATCGCGAGGTCCGGGATGGGGAACTCCCAGAGCCGGGTCCCGTCGATCATCGCCCGCTGGAGGAGCGCGCTCCCCTGCGCGAGTGGGAGGAATCGCAACCACCCCACGTCGAAGGCGGGCGCGGAGATGAGCACGATGAACCCGAACTGGAGCAGGTTGAGCCAGTTCCCGACCCGCTTGTAGAGGACCGTGACGCCGCCGGCGGCGAACCCGAGCCCGAGCACCGAGGCGATGCTCAGTCCGGCGATCACGACCACCGTCAGGACGTTGAGTTGGAGCGTGGTCCCGGTGACGAGGAGCATCACCGCGAGGACGACCGCCGAGGTGATGAACGTCCGGACAACCTTCGCGACCCCTTTGAGGAAGGCGACGGGCGCGAACCCGAACGGCGTCATGACGTGTCGTTCGAGCGTGCCCCACTGGACCTCGCTCCCGATGTCGTTCGATATCGAGCTGTAGGCCCCGACCGAAAGGGTCCAGAGGAAGTACCCCACGATGATGCCCTCGATGGAGTCGGTGAGCGCCCGGCCGGCGAGCATCCGGCCGCCGTAGAACAGCAGGCCGAAGAAGAACACCGAGATGACGATGCCCCCGATGGCGTTCGCGGGGTAGCGCACGAAGACGAGGTACTCTCGGTAGAGGACCGCCTTGGCGAGTTGTGCGTACCCCGCCGGTCGGCTGGCATCGGGATGGGTCGCGGTCAGATTCGCTCTCCCGTCCGTCATGCTTCGCCCCCGGTCAGTTCCACGAACACGTCTTCCAGGTCTGCTTCGACGGTCTCGACGGCGTCGAGGGTCACGTCGTGACGCCGAAGGTAGTCCATCAGGGCGTAGAACCCGTCGCTGTCGGTCGCGACCTCGACGCGGGTCTGCTCGCCCAGATACTCCACGTCGGCGACCTCGAATCGGTCACGGAGTTCGGCCAGCAAGTCGGCGTCGAAGTCGGGGCTGGTGATTCGGTACCCCTGCGCGTCGAAGCGTCCGCGGAGCGCCGAGACGGTGTCGTCGGCGATGACCCGACCGTCGCGCATGATGACTACGCGGTCGCAGACGTCCTCGATTACGTCCATGTCGTGGCTCGATACGACGACGGTCAGGTTGCGCTCCGCGACGATTCGGCGGAGTTCCCGCCGGAGCGTCAGCGAACTCTCCACGTCGAGGCCGAGCGTCGGTTCGTCGAGGAAGACCACGTCCGCGTCGCTCGCGAGGACGCTCGCCAGCGAGACCTTCTGCTTCATCCCGCGCGACAGGCTCCGAACCGGCTCGTCGGCCTTCTCGGCGAGGTCGAGTTTGTCGAGGAGGGTGGCGTGGCGGTCGGCGACGGAGTCGGGGTCCACGCCGCCGATGGTGGCGAAGTACCGGAGGTTCTCCCGGACGGTCAGCCGCCAGTAGTCGTTGCGAGCGCCCTCCAGCATCGCGTCCACGTGGGCGTAGGCCGCCCGCGGGTTCTCGTACACGTCCTCGCCGTGAATCCGGACGCTCCCCTCGTCGGGCAGTACCATCCCCAAAATCGACTTGATGGTCGTGGTCTTGCCCGCGCCATTGGGACCGAGCAGGCCGACGACCGACCCGGCCTCGATCTCGAGGGACACGTCCTCGACCGCCGTGACCGCGTCGGGGCCGCTTCCGAACCGCTTGCGGAGCCCCTCCACGGCGATGGCGACCGACGACTCGTCGTCAGCCGACTCGCTCGCCGACTCGACGGTCGGTGGACGCTCTTCGCGTTTTCCCTGTTCCTCGCACTTCCCCTGTTGAGTCATTACCGGCCATAGGGGCTTGGGAAGCAAAAGCACAGCACCTCGAACGGAAGGGTCTCAGGTACCTCTCCGACACCCCGACCGAGTGCCCTCCCACCCTGCCCCTTCCCCGTCGCTTTTCACCCCTGCTACGCAATCACCACCCATGACCGACCCGGACCCGGACAGGTTCACCTCACGACGCTCGACAGTGTACGCGCCGAACGGCCTCGTCGCCACGAGCCAACCGCTCGCCGCGGAGGCTGGCGTCGAGATACTGCGGGAGGGCGGCAACGCCTTCGACGCCGCGGTGGCGACCGCCGCGGCCCTGAACGTCGTCGAACCCACGAGTACGGGCCTCGGTGGCGACGTGTTCGCGCTCTACCGGACCGCCGACGGCGAGGTCGGAGCCATGCGGTCGTGCGGGGGCGCGCCCGCGGAGGCCACCATCGAGAACGTCGAGGCGGCCCTTCGGGAGGACGAGAACGCCGACGAGTACTACCCCGAGTCGAGAGGGTACGCGACCGACTCGCCGGAGGAGGCGGGGATGCCCTTCCTCGGTCCTCACGCGGTGACCGTCCCCGGAACTGCCCGCGGCTGGGAGGCCACAGTGCAGCAACTCGGCCAGTTGACCCTCGCAGACGCCCTCCAGCCGGCCATCGAATACGCCACCGAGGGGTATCCCGTCTCGGAGATCATCGCCGGCCACTGGACGGGCGCGGAGGACCTGTTCACCGACGAGCACGCCCGCGAGGCCTACCTGAAGGACGGCCGCGCTCCGGAGGTCGGCGAGCGCATGACCTTGCCCCGCCTCGGCGAGTCGATGCGGAAGATCGCGGAACAGGGCGCGAACGTGGTGTACGAGGGCGAGATCGCCGAGCAGATCGCGTCCGAGATTCGGGAGAAGGGCGGGTTCATGACCGTCGATGACCTCGCCGACTTCGAGCCCGAGTTCCTTAACCCGGTCTCGACCACCTACAACGGCGCGGAGATTTTCGAACTTCCACCGAACAATCAGGGCCTCATCGCGCTCGAAGCCCTCAACATCGCCGAGGAGTTGGGCGCGGGCGAGCACCCCCTCGACTCCCCGGAGCGCATCCACTACTTCGCGGAGGCCATGAAGCGGGCCTTCCACGACGGCCACTGGTACATCACCGACCCCGAGTACGAAGATATCCCGCCTCTCGCATCCGAGGAGTGGGCCGAGAAGCGAGCAGCAGCCGTCGGCGAGACCGCCGACCACGACGTGTCGTTCGGCGTGCCCGACTCCCACGCGGAGGACGCCGACACGGTGCTCCTGACCGTCGCCGACGACGAGGGGAACCTCGTCTCGTTCATCAACTCCCGGTTCGCGGGCTTCGGGTCGGGCCTCGTGGCGGACGACACCGGCATCGCGCTCCAGAACCGCGGAGCCTCCTTCTCGCTCGACCCCGAGCATCCCAACAGCCTCGAACCCGGCAAGCGACCGTTCCACACCCTCATCCCGGCGCTCGCCAAGTTCGGTGAGGACGACTGGGCGGCCTTCGGCGTCATGGGTGGGTACATGCAACCGCAGGGTCACGTGCAGGTCGTCTCCAATATCGTGGACTACGGACTACCCCTGCAGGCCGCGCTCGACCGGCCGCGCTGGCGCTACCGCGAGTCGGGCGAACTCGCGGTCGAGGGCCGCCTCGACGGGTCTGTCCAATCGAAGCTCGCCCGCAAGGGTCACGACGGCGGGCGAACCGGTCATCTCGGGCGCGACCGAACCCCGGAAGGACGGGAACGCGACGGGGTACTGACCTGCTCCCGGCGGTCATCTCATTTTCGCTTTGCGGATTTTCACTTCGCACGGGACGCGCCGCGAAGGCTTCATGCTTGAGCCGCGAGACACGAAGCGTCTCGGACTGCGAACGGCGTCTTCCTGAGCAACGCGAAGGAAGGCTCGAAAGACGAGCGAAGCGAGTCTTTCGACGAAGCCGTGAGCAACGCGGGGAGGAAGCGAGGGGAACGTGCGGGCCGGTCTGTAAGCGTTAGCGATGCAGACCGCGCGAGCCTTGGCGGATGAAGGGCGAGCGAGGATGAGTGAGCGAAGCGAACGAATCCGAGCGAGGGCTTCTTCTCATAGGCTTCGGGAGTAGCTAGCGGCTCGTTGTCAGCAGTTGGAGAACTATCTTCGAAAACCTATATACAACTAAAAGTGGTCAAATAACAGCCGAAGAATAACTACATATTTCTTTCCCGATTCAAATCTTGTTTCCCATCTACTCCTCGCTCTCGTCGTTCTCCCCGTCGCCGTCGATGGTGATCTCGGTCGGTTCCTCGGCAACGTCCTGCCACTCCCCGGACTCTTCGCCGCTTCGGGACCCGAGGACGTACCCGGCCGCGAACGTCAGCGCGAGCAGGGCGAGCGTTCCGAGTGGCGAGCGTCCGGCGTCGGTGCGGGTGCGGTTGTCCATACGCTATCCACGAGCGAGAGCGACTTTGTGGTTGTGGTACTACCCCTCGTGTCGCCGAACCTTGTCGAGAAAGCCCTTGAGGGGTTCGTCGATGGTGATGTCCCGCACCTCGCCCTCGTCGCTGTCGTAGGTGATGATCCCGGCCTCCTCCAGTTTCGGGAGGTGGGTGTGATGGAGCGCGGTGGCGATCTGGGTCCGGGTTATCATCGACACCCTGTCTGGCGGTTGCTGGAACTCCCGTCCGGCGACCTGATCGGTGAGTCCTTCGAGCGCGACCGGCTCGGGCAGGCCGTCCAGACACGCGAGGGCGTGTCGCCGGTAGCGTTCGCTCAGGAGGGTCAGCACTTCGTTCACTCCGAGTGACCCGCCGCGGTCGTCCCCCGCGGCGGAGTCGTCGGTCATACCCGACAATTTTCTTTCTCCCTTAAACGGCTATCGCATTCGATTGGATGAAAATAACGTGACAGATGCAGCGGTCGAACGTTCGGAAAAGTTGGAGTTATCCGAGACTGCCTTCCATCTCCAGCTCGATGAGACGATTCAGCTCGACGGCGTACTCGATGGGCAGTTCTTCGGTGAGGGGTTCGATGAAGCCGGAGACGATCATCTGCTTGGCGTCGTCGTCGTCCAGCCCGCGGCTCTGGAGGTAGAACACGTCCTCGTCGCCGATCTTGCCCACTGTGGCCTCGTGGGCCACGTCCACCTTCGATTCGGCGATCTCCATGTAGGGCATGGTGTCGGACGTGCTCTCGTTGTCGAACATCAGGGCGTCACACTCCACGCTGGTCGAGGAGTGCTCTGCGCCGTCGCTGAT
>PXSM01000048.1:0-6084 GCA_003023465.1 Halobacteriales archaeon SW_6_65_15
CGAGTTGGTCCGAGAACTCCGCGAGCGCGAGCGCGGGTCGTGGTGGAAGGACTCGCGAAGCTACGACACCAGCGACTCGCCCAGCGGATTCGAGCGCGGCACCCAGACTCTCGACTACCGGATGGACGACGACATGCGAGTCGAGGACGAACCCACGGCCGACGAGGCGCTCGGGAACGCTCACGACGAGGACATCGAGGCGGTCATCGACGACGTGCGCGCCGAGTTGCGGTCCCACTACGACGCGGGCCGCGACGAGGTGCTGTACGCCGAAATCGAGCGTTCGGGCGGCACCCGCATCGAGACGTTCCTCGCCATCCTGTTCCTCTCCCACCGCGGCACCGTGACGCTGGATCAGGACGAACTGTTCGGCGACCTCTGGGTCATTGACGCCGAAGCTTCGGACGAAGCCGAGACGCCGGAAGCGATAGCGGATTAATTAATCATTTAGAGAGCCACAACGGGACAATTGGAGCTAATTACGAAACTCTCCTTCTGAATACGTAATAGATTGCAATTATACATCCATCGTATTTAATAGAAAGACCTCAACATTAATATTCTAATCTAATAGAAAAGAGTCTTGTGTCCTCGTAGTTTATCGTTTGATCATAACTATGCGGATTCAACCGAAGATTCTCACATTGAGACTAGTACTCCTCGTAATTAGTGCCGGTTGCACAACAGTTCTAGAACCTCAACTCGCTCACACAGTAAATGTGTATAATACTAATTATCAAGATAGTGAGTACCAATCTCATAATGTCACAATAATTGTGAAGAACGGTGCTGGAGAACTACTTTATAATCAGACCTATAACCTTGGCAATAAGGACCAAACGGGCGAAAGCGGAAGCTTCTCAGCTGAAAAGGATCCAAAAACAATTCTTATTCGGCTTGACGGGAACAAATCGGTACACGAGTGGCCAGCAATAGATTGTGGTGAAAGTACGCGCATGGGTGTTGAGATTACAGTTCGTTCCAATGAGAAAGATCAGATTTCTATCAGCGGGATCCGCGAAACGGAAACAGTCGAAGGTAAATCGTAGCTCAGACTCAGGTTTTACCTGTAATCGCCATCGTACTTCAATAGTGAATGGCTTTATAACTGGCGTCGCCGAGCGCAGCGGTCCCGGCCGCCGCGCTCGGGTCGGCGGAGGACTTATGCCTTTCCGTGCTGTATGGTACCGTATGACACCCGAACGGTTCCGCGAGCGTCTGGAGGAGACTAACGGTCGCGTCAATCCCGCCGAGGTCGCGGAAGCGCTGAACTACGTCCGCGGGCGGTAAGAGACGGGTCTGCAGGCAGGGAGAGGAGAGTCGTCGAGTACCGAGCGTTCTCTGGCGCTAGTCGAGGTAGTCGCCGACGAGGGCGTCCACGCGCTTGCGGGTCTCCTCGGGGATGGCCTCGGTCGGCGTGTTGACGGTGCCTTCGAGGGCGTGCCCGCAGTCGCACTCGCGCTCGTCGGGCATGTTGCGGATGGCGTGTTCGACGACCTCCTTGATGGCGTCCTCGTTCTCGGCGGCGTTTTCGAGCACCTCCTGCAGGGTGACCTCGTTGTCCTCCTTCCACACGTCGTAGTCCGTGACGCCTGCCACGGTGGCGTAGCACAGCTCGGCCTCGCGGGCCAGCTTTGCCTCCGGGATGGTGGTCATGCCGATGACGTCCCAGCCCTGCTGGCGGTAGAACTCGCTCTCGGCGCGGGTCGAGTACTGCGGCCCCTCGATACAGACGTAGGTGCCGCCCTCCTCCGATTCAGCGTCCGTGGCGGTCTCGCACGAGTCGGCCAGATGCTCGACCATGTGGGGGCAGTAGGGGGCCGCGAACGGCATGTGGACCACGACGCCGTCGCCGAAGAAGGTGGGGTCGCGGTGCTTGGTCCGGTCGAAAATCTGGTCGGGCACCACGAGCGTCTGGGGCGGCAGGTCCTCGCGCAGGCTTCCGACCGCGTTGCTCGACAGCACGCGCTCGGTGCCGACCTGCTTCAGCGCGTGGATGTTCGCCTTGTAGGGCGCGTTCGTCGGCGTGTGCTGGTGGTCCGGGCCGTGGCGCGGCAGGAAGGCGACCTCCTCGCCCGCCAACTCGCCGATGGTGACGGGTGCGCTCGATTCGCCGAACGGCGTCGATATCTCCTCCTCGCGGGTGTCTTCGAGCGGTAGTGCCTCGTAGATGCCGCTTCCGCCGATGAAGCCAATCGTCATGGCCTACAGTCGGGGCGGCGGTCACTAAATGGCTCCCTTTTCGGATTTCGGGACGCGAAGGATGATGCGCTGGTTCACGTCGGTATTACGAAAGAGGGCAAAAACGACAGTTCGTTAGCGGGAACGCGATCCACCCCGAATAAGGGGTGGACGACTTCGTCGCAGGTCGGGCAGTCGGCGAAAACGGCAGTTACTCCTGATTTCTCGTATTTGATCAGGAGGCGCGCCGCTGGAACCGGTGTTTCGCAAGCGGGACACAGTCCGAGGGTGGAACATTCGTCGGGCATGGTAGAGTATCCTGAAGCGGGGGTGCGCAGCGAGGGCGATACCGACGTTCGCGGCGTCGGTCGCGGTACGAGAGTTACGTAACGCGGAGGTGTCTCGCTCGCGCGGCCACGCGATTGGAGACACAGAGCCGATTTATATTTTTTGACTAATCCGAAACAAGAATCTGTATATTTTCGTGATGCCCCTCTCTCGCCCCGGAATAGTTTTTGAACGAGATTTTCGTTCGTATTTTCGCCGATATTATCGCTTCGCGGCCAAAGTCTATTTGTCGTCAGTTCGGCAAGGTCGTATCATGCGATGCCCTCCCTCCCACAGCGCAGTCGTACACCACCTGAACGCCGCGTTAGTGGCCGAGGCGGATGACGAGAAAAACTTCCACGTTCGGCAAGCCCTGCAGGTTCTGAGTTTCCGCGGGTATCCCGTCGCCTGAAGAATCCCGCTACTCGTTGTTCTGTGGGAAAACGAGTATAGATAGTGGCAGGCACTATCTAGCCGGAGCGGAGCATTCAACCCGACGGGGTTCGAACCCCCGGCCATGGAGACGGTACGCGCCCTGCTGGTCGATGCCTTCACTGCCGAACCGTTCGCCGGAAACGCGGCGGGAGTCGTCCCGAACGCAGACGGACTCGACGACACCCAGATGCAGGCTATCGCCAACGAACTCGCGGTGAGCGAGACCGCCTTCTTCCACGAGAGCGACGAGGCCGACCGCCGAATCCGGTACTTCACGCCGACCACGGAGGTGGACCTCTGCGGCCACGCCACCATCGCATCCCACGCTCACCTGCTGGAGAACGGCGTAATCGACCCCGGCACGCACACCCTCGAAACCAACGTCGGGGTTCTCGAAATCGACGTCGGTGAGGACGCGACTGTCTGGATGACCCAAGACGACCCCGAGATTCGCCGAGTGGACCTCGACTACGAGCGGGTCGCCGACGCCCTCGGCATCGACCACGCCGCCCTCGAAGACGTGGGCGCGGATTTCCCGCTGGCGGTAGCCTCGACCGGCCTGCCCTTCCTCGTGGTGCCCGTGAACTTCCTCGAACACGTCAGTGCGATGGACCCCGACTTCGGTGCCATCGAGGCCATCAGCGAGGCGGTCGATGCGACGGGC
This sequence comes from Halobacteriales archaeon SW_6_65_15, assembly GCA_003023465.1. Lineage (GTDB taxonomy): Archaea > Halobacteriota > Halobacteria > Halobacteriales > Haladaptataceae > Halorussus. Next base: position 3,608 of record PXSM01000048.1, read on the forward strand.
ATCTACGCGTTCAGTTTCGACGCCCTCGAAGTCGATTCGACCCTCCACGGCCGGATGTTCGCGCCCGCGGCGGGCGTTCCGGAGGACCCCGTGACCGGCACCGCCAGCGGAGCGACCGGAGCCTACCTCCGCGAGTTCGAGGCGTTCGACGGCGAGTTCCCCGACGAGATGACCTTCGAGCAGGGCCACTTCGTGGACCGGCCGGGCTACGTCCGGGTACAGGTTGACGAGGAGGTCCGAGTCGGCGGGCAGGCGGCGACCGCGCTCGACGGCGAGTTGCGGGTGCCCGAACCCGAGGACGACGACATCATCGACGCGAGTTAATCGAGCAATTCGCCCGCGGCGCGGCGGTGTTTTTCGGCGATCTCTTCCCGCACGGTCTCACTGGCATTCCCGTACCACAGAGAGAACCAGACCATCGGAAAGAGGCGCATCGTCGCGAGGTAGAGCTCCCGGCGGCGCTCGAAGTCCGGGGGTCGCGGGAGGTCGCTGGTCGTCTCGTAGCCCTCGCGGAGCGCCGCGCGGACGCGCTCGCGGCGCGGGTCGTCGTGCGGTGCCCATCCGCTGAAGTACTGCTCCGTCAGCACGAGGTTGTACTGGACCTCGGTGGTGTGGGCGTTCCCCCAGTCGAGGACCGCCTTCGTCTCGCCAGTAGTGGCGTCCACGAGCAGGTTGCCGAGCCGATAGTCGTCGTGGCCGAGAACCGGGTCGAACTCGCGGTCGAGCGCGTCGAGGCGGTCCTCGACGAACGCTCGCAGTGGGGCTTCGAGGTCCGCGAACCGGTCGTGGAGGTCTCCGAAGTTGGCGTCGGCGATCCGCTCGAAGTGCGCCCGCCACGAGGCAACGCCTGCCTTGCCGACGGTCACGGTCCGACCGTCTACTTCGGCTCCGCTTCCACTGCGGTCGGCGTCGCGTGCCAGTCTGACCGGTCCGAACGCCTCGAAATCGCCGACACCGTGGAGTTCACCCAGGTTCCGTCCGGCTTCGCGGGCGAGTCGCTCGACGGCCTCAACGGGCAGATCGCTGGCCTCGTTCTCGCGCACCTCGCCGTCGAGGCGGTCCATCAGGAAGAACGGCGCGGGTAAATCGTCGTGGTCGTCCACCGCGCCCACGACGCCCGGAACGGGAATCGAGGTCCGGCGCTCGACCAGCGCCATCAGGTGTGGCTCCGGTCGGAACGCCTCGGGGTCCAGAAACTCGCAGACCTTCAGGACGCACTCGCGGGACCCTTGGGGCGTCTCGACTGTGACGAAGTACACCGCGTCGGTGCCCTCGTCGGCGGCCGCAACGTCTCGCAGATTCCACTCTGGGCGAATCTCGCGGACCATCCGCCGGAGGGTGGCGTCGGCGAACTCGTCGTCGGCATCCATGCTCGCCACCTCGGACCGACGCGGGAGAAAACTTGTGCCTCCTCGTGAGGCGTTGGCAATCGAAGACAGGTATACGTGTTCTTAGCACAAAAATATATTTCCTTTGTGATTATAATTCTGTCTCCAGTATCATCGTTTCAGATACTGCCTGATCCGGCGCCCGTCTTCCGGTGGACGAGGACCGAAACGCAGTGAGGACCGCAGGAGGCTGGGGAGGTCGAGGTGCGGTGTCTTCGTGAACGGAGTGAACGAAGGCTCGTCAGCGCTTGCCTCTGACGGTGCTGTGCAGTTGCGGTCTCCCCTAGGCTCAAGCAGTAGCTAGCTTCGCTTCCGTCTCTTACCGTCGTTCGCACTGGTGCCAAAAACGGAGACTCGACCCGGAAGAAGTTTAGGAGAGTTGCTATCCCTCACGTCCCGTCGCCGAACTGAAACTCCTCGGCGGTCTCCTCGCGCTTGAGTTCCGAGATCTGGCGGCGCGTCTCCGACATGTCCTGTTCCATCTCGACGAGGCGGTCGTCGAGCACGGACAGAATCTCGCTCTTGACCTTCTCGCTGTCGAAGCGTCCGCGCATCTGCTCCTCGACGGCCGCAGTGAACACCCGCACGAACGCCGTGACCGTGCCGACGGCCCAGATCAGCACGCCGAGCAGGGCGACCGCGAGGCCGGGTGCAGCCGTCCCGGCGACCGACGAGAGCGCCGCGCCGTCCGACACCTGCTCGACGGCGGTTCCGAGCCCCAGCACGAACCCCGCGCCGACGAGGCCGCCCCCGACGAGGGTGGCGACGCCCGCGAGGACCACGTAGTACACTGCCCATCGAAGCGAACGTCTCGCGTCCATGCAAGAGTCAGGCGAACGGGGGATTATAAACGCACTCGTTTCGTGTCGATTCAGGTTCAAAAGTTGCGGTCGTCAGTGACGAAGAGAGGTCTGGATGGGACGATAATTCGAGGACGCAAGACAGAAACAACGAGTGGAGGAAGCTAGCTACTCCTTGAGCAAATCAAGAAGAAGCCCTCGCTCGGTTCGGGCGCTACGCCCCCTCACCGTCGCTCGCCCTTCATCCGCCATGATCTCGGCGGTCTGCTTCACTTCGTCCAGCATCTAG
>PXSM01000048.1:6139-7968 GCA_003023465.1 Halobacteriales archaeon SW_6_65_15
TCGCACGTTCCCCTCGCTTCCTCCCCGCGTGCTCACCCACGAGGTGCTCGCGGCGCGTCCCGGGGTCTCGATTCTCCTCGGTATTCAGACAAAATCCGACACCGAGTTAATATTCGCCGTCATGCCCGGTCGGAACATTCTTTATCGGTAGTAGTGTTCTGTCTAACACGCACAATGGCTGTACTCTGGCTGGACGACATCACCGCAGACGACCTCGGAGACGGCGAGGCGTTCGTAGCGGTCCGGAGCTCCGCGACCGCCGAGGACCTCCCCGACGCCTCGTTCGCGGGCCAGCAGGAGACGTTCCTCAACGTCACCCGCGAGGACCTCGTGGAACGGGTCAAGGAGTGCTGGGCGTCCCTGTTCACCCAGCGCGCCATCTACTACCGACAGGAGCAGGGCTTCGCCCACGACAAGGTTGACATCGCGGTCGTCGTCCAGCGCATGGTGGACGCCGAGAAGTCGGGCGTGATGTTCACCAGCCACCCCTCGACCGGCGACCCGCGCATCATCATCGAGGCCGCGTGGGGGCTCGGCGAGGCGGTCGTCTCGGGATCGGTCTCGCCCGACAACTACGTCGTGGACCGCGAAACCGCCACGGTCGAGGAGGTGACGGTCGCCGACAAGAAGACGATGATGGAGAAGGACGAGGAGACCGGCGAGACCGTCGAGCGCGAGGTGCCCGACGACCGGCGCGAGGCGCAGGTGCTCGACGAGGGCGACATCTCGCGTCTCGTGGAACTCGGCGAGCGCGTCGAGGACCACTACGGGACCCCGCAGGACGTCGAGTGGGCCGTCGTGGAGGGCGAGGGGTTCATGCTCCAGTCGCGGCCCATCACGACCATCAGCGACGGCGAGAGCGAGATCGAGACCGACGAGGCCGCCAGCGCCAACGGAGCGACCGACGCGGCCAGCGCCAACGAGGCGAACGCGGGAGCCGGCGCCAGCGGCGCGAACGGGAACTCCAAAGGCATCGCCGACGGAAGCGGCGGGGTCGAAGCGGCAAGCGGTGGGAGCGGCGACGCGGGTGCAGGAAGCGCGGCCGCGGAGGGCGACGTGCTCGTCTCCGGCCTCGGCGCGAGTCCCGGCATCGCCTCGGGCGCGGCCCGCATCGTCACCCAGCTCGACCAGCTCGACAAGGTGAGCGAGGGCGACGTCATCGTCACCGAGATGACCACGCCCGACATGGTGCCCGCGATGAAGCGCGCGGCGGGCATCGTCACCGACGAGGGCGGGATGACCAGCCACGCAGCCATCGTCTCGCGCGAGCTGGGCGTCCCGGCGGTCGTCGGGTCGGGCAACGCCACCACGACCCTCTCGGACGACCAGCGCATCACCATCGACGGCGACAAGGGGACCATCACCGAGGGTCGCTCCGAGACCGAGGAGGAGCGCGACCCCACCGAGGAGGTCCGGCCGAAGACCCCGGTCAAGCCGATGACCGCGACCGAGGTGAAGGTCAACGTCTCGATCCCGGAGGCCGCCGAGCGCGCGGCCGCCACCGGAGCCGACGGCGTGGGCCTCCTGCGGATGGAGCACATGATCCTCTCGACGAACAAGACGCCCGCAAAGTACCTCGACGACCACGGCGCGGACGCCTACATTAACGAGATCGTCGAGGGCGTCCGGGGCGTCGCCGACGAGTTCTACCCCCGGCCCGTGCGCGTTCGGACCCTCGACGCGCCCACCGACGAGTTCCGCCAGTTGGAGGGCGGCGAGGACGAGCCGAACGAGCACAACCCGATGCTGGGCTACCGGGGCATCCGGCGGAGCCTCGACCGGCCCGACGTGTTCGCCCACGAACTGGAGGCGTTCCGCCAGCTGTTCGA
>PXSM01000049.1 GCA_003023465.1 Halobacteriales archaeon SW_6_65_15
CATGAAGATGGCGGTGAAGTCGCCGTAGATGTCCAGACAGAAGGTCCCGAGCGCGAGCATGTGCGCGGCGATGCGACACAGCTCGGCGCTCATCGTCCGGAGTATCTGGGCGTACTCGGGCACCTCGATGTCGTTGAGGTCCTCGGCCACGCGGGCGTACGCCCACTCGTTGAGCAGGCCCGCAGACGAGTAGTCCCACCGGTCGGGGTACGGCATGATCTGGTGGCGATAGGTTCCCTGCTGGCACATCTGCTCCTCGCAGCGGTGGAGGTAGCCGATGTCGGGTTCCACGTCTGCCACCTGCTCGCCGTCCAGCACGGCCTTGACGTGGAGCACGCCGTGGGTCGCCGGGTGGTGCGGACCGATGTTCAGGAACATCGTGTCCGACTCGGTGTCGTGGTGGTCGTCCTGTAGCGGGTTGGCGTGCTCTTTCAGCGTGACGACCTGTGGCTTGTCCTGATCGAAGTCCGAACTCAGCGGGTGGCCCTCGTACTCGACGCCCACGAGGTCGTAGGCCTCTCGCTCGTGCCACTCGGCGGTCTTGTACACCGACGCGCCCGACTCGCTGGTTGGGTTCTCGGCGTCGGTCGGGACGACCACGCTGACCTCCTGGGTCGGGTCGTCGTACTTCTTGAGGTGGTAGATGCTCTCGTAGCGGTCCTCGTAGTCCTGCGCGGTGACCAGCGAGAGGTGGTCGAACCCGGCCTCGTTCCGGAGGAGGTCGAGCGTCCCGGCCACCTCGTCGGGACGGACGACGAACCCTTCGGCGTTGAGGTGGGTCTCCCGGCGGATCAATCGCATCACGAGGTCCTCCTCGTCGATCTGTTCGGCGAGCTTCTCGACCAGTTCGTCCCGTTCGAGGTCGCCGAACTGCTCCAGCTCGTACGGCTTGACAGTCACGGGGGCGGACTCGCCGTTGGCGATGCGCTCCTGGAGCTTGGCGACCCCGTAGATCAGCGCCTCGGGTCGGGGCGGGCAGCCGGGGACGTGGATGTCGACCGGGATGACCTCCTCGGCGCCCTTGATGACGTTGTAGCCCTCCTGGAACGGGCCGCCGGAGATAGTGCACGACCCCATGCCGACGACGAACTTCGGCTCGGGCATTTGGTCGTACACGCGCTTCATGCGGGGTGCGAACTTCGTGACGATGGTCCCCGGAACGATCATCACGTCGGCCTGTCGCGGCGAGGCACGGGGCACGCCCGCCCCGAACCGGTCGAGGTCGTGCTTGACCGCGTAGGTGTGCATCATCTCGATGCTGCAGCAGGCGATTCCGAACTGCAGCATGAACATCGACGACCCCCGCACCCAGTTCATGAACTTGTCGAACTTCGTGAGGATGAACGGCGTGGAGCCGAACGCCTCACGGAGCTTGGAGTTGAACCGGTTGTCGACGCCCTCCGTCCCCATCCGGGCCTCGCGGGTCTTCGTCTGCGGGTCTGTGCTACCGTGAATCGCGTCCCGTGGTTCGTTGCTCATTGTCTATCGACGCTCCGTTGGGAATCAGTGGGGTTGCGGACCCACTGTACAGCGCCCTGTCGCCACGCCCAGCCGAGACCGACGACGAGGATTCCGATGAACGCGAGCATCGGCAACAGTGCACCCGTCAGTCCGACGCCTTCCATCGAGACCGCTCTCCGGTAGATGACCGTCCAAGGGAAGATGAGGACGGTCTCGATGTCGAAGACGACGAACAGCAACGCGACCATGTAGTACTGGATGTTGAACCGGATGCGCGTCCCGCCCGTCGGAACCTCGCCACTCTCGTAGGTGGCGCTTTTTCCTTTTTCGGGCACGCTCGGCCGAAGCAGGCTGGACACCGCCATCATTCCGAGCGGTATCAACAGCCCCACCAACGCCAGCGCGCCAATAGCTATCCATGGATTCATGCCGATATTCTCCTACCACGCGGAAGTTATGAGCGCACCCCTATAAGCGTTGATTCTTGCGATTCCTGCGCTTCAGGCCGCCTCGCATGCGTTTCGGCGGTTTGACGGTTTCTGTCGGGTAACGGGATATTTCGAGTCGTCGTCGGTGTTGACCCCGAGAGCGTCCGCGAAATCGGGGCGGCGCGATGCCCACTGATTGACGTTAAGCCGAGGCAACCGAGCAATACGAGCAGAAAACACGTTCACGGCAGCGAGAAGGCTCAACGTACCGCCGGTTGCGTCTTACACCGCCTTCTCGGTCGCCGTCTTGAGGACCCATCCGATGACCGCGACGGCGACGAGTGCGAACCCGACGTTCGGCCACACGTCCGGCGGGAAGAATATCAGGACCACCCCGCCGAGCGCGAGGATGGCGAGTAACCAGAAGTGCCACTCTCGCTCGACCTGCTCCTCCTCGGTCGGGTGCTCTTCGTCGCCCGGACCGTCCTCGTCGCGAGTCTCGTCCCGTGAGTCGGCGTCCACGCCCATACGCCGCGTACCGCCGCCAGAGAGTTATCTCTAGGCCAAAAGAGACAGGTTTCGGGACGCGAACCGGCCCTCACTCGGTCTCTCGGAAACCGGGCGTCCCCTGCCCGTGGAGACGGCGCGACACGTCCGCGACCCCTTCTTGCAGGTCGTCGTGGTACTCGACCAGTCGCTCGCGGAGTTCGTCGTGTTCCCGTGAAAGAATCTGGACCGCCGACAGCGCCGCGTTGAACGACTTGCCAGCATCGACTGCGACGATTGGCGCACCAGTCGGCATCCCGACCACGGAGGGCAGGGACTTCTCCTGTACCGGCACGCCGATAACCGGCAGGGGGTAGGCCAGCGAGGCGGTCATGTTCGGGAGGTCCGCGGACTTTCCGCCCGCTCCCGCGATGATCACGTCCAGTCCGCGCTCCTCGGCCGTCTCGGCGTAGGCGTACATCAGCTCCGGGGTCCGGTGGGCCGAGACCACGTACGTCTCGAAGGTGAACCGGGGCTCCGGCGGGTCGTCGTAGTCGGTCACTTCCGCGAAGCCCAACTCGGTCAGGGCGTCGTAGGCCCCGGGTCGGCCGTCCTCGGAGCCAGCCATCACGTCGAGGTCCGAGTCGCTCCCCATGATAACCCCGATTTCGGGCGTCTCCTCGGGGTTCCTATCGCGCTCTGCCTCCGCTCGCAGGTCGTCGATGAGTTCCTGTAGCTCGCTCATTGGAATGTCACCTCGTCGCGGAGTTCGCGGGCCTCTCGGAGCAGTCGCTCGGTTTCGTCCTCGGCGTCGCTTCGGTGCTCACGGGCACAGCCCGTTCGCTCTTCCGAGGCGCGAAGCGCCTCGCTGTCTCCGACCACCGTCAGGTGGCCCATCTTCCGCAGCGGATACACCTCGTGCTTGCCGTACCAGTGGAGACTCGCGCCGGGGTGGCGGAGGATGGCGTCGTCGCCCGACCACTCGGCGGGTCTGCGCTCCTCACCGTTGCCCAACAGGTTCGCCGACACGGTGGGACTCCGGAGGTCGGTCGCCCCGAGGGGTCGCCCGGTCACGGCGCGGGCGTGTTGCTCGAACTGGGAGGTCAGCGCGCCCTCGATGGTGTAGTGTCCGGAGTTGTGCGGCCGGGGCGCGATCTCGTTCACGAGAATCTCACCGTCAGGAGTTTCGAACAGCTCGATGCCGTAGACGCCCCGCCCGGACAGCAGGTCGAGCACGGCCTCGGCCACCCCGCGGGCGCGCTCGGCGACCGCCTCGGCGGTGCGGGCCGGAACCACCGTCTCGCGCAGTATCTCCTCGCGGTGGACGTTCTCGCCGAGCGGGAAGGTCCGAATCTCGTCCTCGCCCTTGACACCGATCACCGACACCTCGCGCTCGAACGCCACGAACTCCTCGGCCATCGCGCGGGTCCCGTCGCCGTCGGTCGCGGCCTCGATCTCGGCCAGCGCTTCGTCCACGTCGCTCTCGTCCTCGACGGGGACGTTGCCCCGGCCGTCGTAGCCGCCCTCGCGGGCCTTCAGCATGACCGACCCGAACTCGTCCAGCGCTGCAATCAGGTCCTCGCGGTCGTCCACCTGCTGGAACTCTGGGACGGGGATTCCGGCGTCCTGCAGGGCACGCTTCTGGACCAGCTTGTCCTGTATCGTCCGGAGAGTCTCGGGGTCGGGGTTCACCGGCACGCCGTACTCCTCGCCGACCGCCTCCAGCAGGTCCGGGTCGGCCAGTTCGATCTCGTACGTGAGATGGTCCGCGCGCGCGGCCAGCTCGCGGACGCCCGCTTCGTCGTCGAAGTCGCCGACGATCTGGTCGCGGGCGACCGGCGAAGCCGGGCACTCGGGCGTCGGGTCGAGGACGACCACTTCGACGCCGAGCGGGGCGGCCGCCTCCGCCAGCATCCGGCCGAGCTGACCACCGCCGACGACGCCGAGCGTCTCTGTGTCGCTCATCAGTTGCGAGGTTGTGAACGCGCCTGCATAAGATTTGCCAACTCGGGCTCTCGATGTGCAAGAACGTGGGTTCTATTCGCCCTCGCTCGTCCCGGCATCGCTGGCCCGGACGTACTCCTCGTCGATGAAGAACACCGTCTCGCTTCCGTAGAGGGTGAGTTCCTCCTCGAACGCCCGGTAGCCGTCGAGCCGGTTCGACACCGTCTCGTTGTCCTCGGCGCGGGCGATGACGACCGGCGGCGGGTCCGACCCGACCTCGTTCGCATCGACCGTGCTCCGGACCTCCGCGTCCGCCAACTCGGTGTACCACGGAATCGGAAGCCGGTCGTACCAGCCGCCGCCCGCGGCCCAGCGCTCGTTCTCGGTCTCGTTGGCGACGAAGAAGTCCGAGCCGTAGTACAGCACGTCCACGCCGTCGTTCTCGCGGATGGCGTACTGCATCGTCTCCAGCGTGGGCCGGATGCCGTCGGCGGGCTGGCCGAACTGGACGAGCGTGTTCTCGTTCTCGCCGGCCTCGTCGAGGTACTGGTCCTGCGGGTGGGCGTAGGTCGTGCTAGCCGCGGTAGCCGCGACCTGTCCGACGACGAGGAGCACCAGCAGGGCCGCGAGGGCGGCGCTCACCCCGTCGCCGTCGGTCGTGGCCTCGGCTCCCCACCGGACGAGGATGGCCAGCCCCACCGCCGCGGGGACCGCCAGCGGGACGACCGCGTGGACGACCTCCCACGGGAAGGAGTTCTCCACGATGACGGGGTAGCCGAGGACGCTGACGGCCCCCCAGTAGAAGGTGAACGACACGAGGTCGCGGGGGCGCTCGCCCGCGTACCGGTCCGCGACGAAGCCGACGACCGACAGGACCACGAGCGCGGCCGCCCCGTGCCAGAGGACCGCGCCCAATTCCTTGAACGAGTCGAGGTACGACGACTGATTGCCTTCGCCCCAGTGACCCGTGGCCTCGTTCCACGACCCTATCGTGGCCTCACCGATCACGTCGGGGAACATGGCGGGGTTCGAGAACGCCTTCCAGAGGCCCGGGCCGGGGACGCCGCGCGCACGGGGCGCGTAGAAGAAGACGATGACGGCGAAGAAGAGACCTACCGCGAGGACGGCGTGCATCGCCCACCGACCCCGCAGGAATGCGTTCCACGCGGTTCGGGCCTCGTCGCGGACGTAGGTCCAGCGGTCGTCGGCCCCCGCGAGTAACTGGAGGCGGTGGTCGAACAGGAGGAGCGCCGCGCCCATCCACGTCACGACGTACACCAGCACGTTCTCCTTGGTGGTGAACGCCAGCGCCACCATCAGGGTCCCCAGATAGAGGTACCGCGGCTTCCGCGTGTCGAACAGGCGGACGTAGAACCCCAGCGCGTACAGCATGAACGCCGCCAGCAACACGTCGTTTCGCATGAATCGCGAGTAGTACAACACGACCGGATTGGCGGCGAGGAACAGGCCGAGCAGGACCATCTCGACCCCGCGCGCGGAGGCGCTCGCGGAACAGCCACGCCGTCAGCGGGAGCAGGCCCGAGACCACCGCGACCGGCACGCGGGCGACGAAGTCACTTGCCCCGAATACGCCGAACAGGTACTTGTTGACGTGGTAGAGGAACGGCCCGTGGATGACCGCGTGATACTCCCAGATGCCGTTCTCGGCGTAGCGCAGTATCCAGTAGCCGACCCGGGCCTCGTCCCAGTGGAATACGCGGACCCCGAGCGCGAAGAAGCGAAGCGACAGCGACAGCAGGGTCACCGCGAGTATCGCGGCCGCCGCCCGGGTTCCGACCGCCCGGCCGAACGCGCTCGCGGACTCGCGGGCCCACCGACGGGGGTTCGCGCGCGTCTCGTCTGCACTCATCGTTTCCGGGAAACATCCGAGGGGATACAAGTTTTCCGGAGAACGGTAGTTCTTTTACCGGCCCAGCCATCGAATTGGACATGGTTTCCCTCGGCCTCGTCGTCTCGCGATTCAACCGCGAGGTAACCGAGCAGATGGAAGAACACGCCCACGAGGCGGCCGACGACCGCGGCGCGGAGGTGGTCGAGGCCCTCCGCGTGCCGGGCGCGTACGACTCGCCGCTGGCGGCCGACCGACTCGCCCGCCGCGAGGAGGTAGACGCCGTGGCGGTCGTCGGCACCGTCGTGACCGGCGACACCGACCACGATCAGGTCATCGCCGACGCCACCGCGCAGGGGCTGACCGACGTGAGTCTGGACCGGGACACGCCGGTCACCTTCGGCGTCAGCGGGCCGGGCATGTCGGGCGCGGAAGCCCGCGAACGAGTCCGTAAGGGCGCAGAGGCGGTAGACGCCGCGGTAGACCTCGCGGAGGAACTATGAACTTCTCCGAGCGCATCCGACGGGTCGAACCCAGCGCGACCCTCGCCATCAGCAACCTCGCCGCCGAACTCGAAGCCGAGGGCGCGGACGTGGTGGACCTGAGCGTCGGCGAACCCGACTTCCCGACGCCCGAGAACGTGGTCGAAGCCGGGAAGGCAGCCATGGACGCGGGCCACACCGGCTACACGTCCTCGAACGGGATTTTGGAACTCCGCGAGACCATCGCCGAGAAGCTCCGGGACGACGGCATCGACTGCGAGGCCGGGAACGTGATCGTCACGCCCGGTGCGAAGCAGTCGCTCTACGAGGCGGTCCAGACCCTCGTAAACGATGGGGACGAGGTTGTCCTGCTCGACCCCGCGTGGGTCTCCTACGAAGCGATGGCCAAGCTCGCAGGCGGAGACCTGAACCGAGTTGACCTCGCGCCCCACGACTTCCAACTTGAACCCGCGCTCGACGACCTCGCGGAGGCGGTCTCCGACGGGACGGAACTCCTGATAGTGAACTCGCCGAACAACCCCACGGGCGCAGTCTACTCGGACGCCGCCCTCGTTGGCGTCCGGGACCTCGCGGTCGAGCACGACGTGACCGTCATCAGCGACGAGATCTATCAGGAGATCGCCTACGGCGCGGAGCCGACCAGCCTCGCCAGTCTCGACGGGATGGCCGACCAGACCGTCACGGTCAACGGCTTCTCGAAGGCCTACTCGATGACCGGCTGGCGGCTGGGCTACTTCGCCGGACCCGAGGAGCTCGTCTCGGAGGCCGGGAAGCTCCACTCCCACTCGGTCTCCTGCGCGACCAACTTCGTCCAGCGCGCGGGCGTCGAAGCCCTCCGGAACACCGACGAGTCGGTCGAAGAGATGGTCGAAGCGTTCGCCGAGCGCCGGGCGTTCCTGCTCGACAGGCTGGGCGAGGTGGGCGTCGAAGCACCCGAACCCGACGGCGCGTTCTACTTGATGATCCCTGTTTCCGAGGACGACCAGCAGTGGTGCGAGGAGGCGCTGGAGGAGGCCCACGTTGCGACAGTGCCGGGGAGCGCGTTCGGCGCACCGGGCTACGCCCGCATCTCCTACGCCAACAGCAAGGAACGGATCGGCGAGGCGGTCGATAGGCTCGTGGACGCCGAACTGCTCTGACGGGGGATTCCGTTTTGGACCCCTCGCGGTCAACAGAAGGTTGAGAACTTCTCGGAACGGGGTTGGGCTGTGAACCGGATCCGAACGTTTCTTGGGTTGTTCGCAGTCGCGCTCGCGTGGAGCAGTTGGCAGTCGCTGACGTACGACTGCTCCGGCGGTTTCTCGTGTCGCCACGCCCCGCCACCGCTTCCGTGGGCCGATCCGCTCGTGCTCCTTCCCGCGGCGCTCCTGCTGGCGGACCTCCTCGGGCGGCGACTCCTCGATAGAAGGACCTGAACGATTCCGTCGTCGCCGCGCTTGACCGAGAGGCGTTCGAAGCGTGTTCCGTTGAATCTGGCTCAGCCCGTTAGGGTTAGTCGGACTGGCGGTTACGATCTCATCGACGCTGGTGAACGAGCTGTCACCTCCCTCGTCGTAACCGCACGAAGCGTCCATGCAGGGTTGGTCCCGTTTTCGC